>JAOXRU010000487.1 GCA_025800395.1 Flavobacteriaceae bacterium | reverse complement strand
CTATTTCTTTTAAGGGCATTAGCAACTAGATATGGTATAATTCAAGACTTTTTGGAACAAAGATTGCTGTTTATAAGGCTTTCTATAGATTCATTTTGTCTTTCCTTATGCGTGGTTGTGATCTTTTCGAGCTATAAATAGCCCTACAAAGCCACGCCTATCCTAAGAAAATCAAAATAAACTGGGTGCGTAAGTTATATCGAACTCACGTTATTTAGTTGTTTTAATTTTTCTTATCTTTAAAAGCACCATTTATCTCCCCCCCCCAACGCATCTTCAAGTTTGGTATCTCAGGGGAAGCCGAAAACCAAAAAGAGTAGGCAAAACATAAAAGAATTTAAATCATGCAATACAGCAAACCCAGTTTCGAAAGCACTTATGGAAACTTTATTAATGGAAAGTTCGTTGCTCCAGTAAAAGGGGCGTATTTTGAAAACAGCTCTCCCATCGACAAAAGTGTCATTGGCAAATATCCACGATCTACTGCAGAGGATATTGAAAATGCGCTAGACGCTGCTCATGCAGCCAAAGACGCTTGGGCCAATACTTCTGTAGCAGAAAGAGCTTCTATGCTCCATCAAGTAGCAGATATCATAGAGCAAAACCTAGAAACTTTTGCCTTGGTAGAAACCTGCGACAACGGCAAACCGATACGAGAAACCATGAATGCAGACGTGCCTCTAGCCATCGACCATTGGAGATATTTTGCATCGGTAATTCGCGCAGAAACTGGAGAAGCCACAGAGCTCGATGCCAATACACTATCTCTCAACATCAAAGAACCTTTGGGCGTTGTTGGACAAATCATCCCTTGGAATTTCCCGCTACTGATGTTGTCTTGGAAACTTCCTCCTGCTTTAGTCACAGGGAACTGCGTAGTATTAAAACCCGCAGAACAAACTCCTGCTTCCGCCACTTTACTCATGGAGAAAATTGCTGATGTATTTCCCCCAGGAGTGATCAATATAGTTCACGGATTTGGCCCCGAAGCAGGCAAACCACTAGCTTCCAACTCAAGAGTAGACAAAGTGGCCTTCACTGGGGAAACTACCACCGGACAACTGATCATGCAATACGCATCCAAAAACCTCAACCCCGTTACGATGGAGCTTGGCGGAAAATCTCCAAACATTTTCTTCAATAGCGTAATGGATGCCGACGATGCTTTTCTAGACAAAGCTATAGAAGGTGCTGTACTATTTGCGTTCAATCAGGGGGAAGTATGCACCTGCCCATCCCGCTTATTGGTAGAAGACAAAATATATGACGCCTTCATGGAAAGAGTAGTAGCTCGCACCAATGCTATAGTACAAGGAGATCCATACAACGCCAATACGATGCTGGGTGCACAAGCTTCCAATGACCAATACGAGAAGATCTTATCTTACATTAATATAGGAAAAGAAGAAGGGGCAAAAGTACTCTGTGGTGGAAATGCAGCCAAAGAAGGCAGCTGTAATGAAGGCTATTTTATACAGCCAACTATATTGGAAGGACACAACAAGATGAGGGTCTTCCAAGAAGAAATATTTGGCCCAGTGGTCTGCGTCACCCGCTTTGATGGCGAAAAACAAGCCTTAGAAATAGCCAATGACACCCTATATGGTCTTGGCGCAGGGGTATGGACAAGAGATGCACACCAATTGTACCAAATACCTAGAGCAATACAAGCCGGAAGAGTATGGGTAAATTGCTACCATACTTATCCTGCTCATGCCCCATTTGGTGGTTATAAAAAATCGGGATTCGGAAGAGAGACCCACCTCATGATGCTAAACCATTACAGACAAAACAAAAACATGTTGATTTCTTACGATAAAAACAAATTAGGATTTTTCTAATGAAAAGAGTAGCAATTACCAAAGAAGCTTCTGCTGTAGCACAACAATTACAAAACCAACACGGCCCACTGCTTTTTCATCAAAGCGGTGGCTGCTGTGATGGTTCTGCTCCAATGTTGTTATCAAAGGAAGACATGTACATAGACGATAGCGATATACTACTAGGAGAAGTAGATGGTATTCCTTATTATATGAACCAAGATCAATTCGAGTATTGGCAACACACCCATCTTACTATAGATATCACCGAAGGAAGAGGCTCTAGTTTTTCTTTGGAAATCCCCCTAGGCAAGAGATTTATCATACACTCTCGTTTGCTCAGCAAAGAAGAAGCTTCAAACAATACTTAACGTGAATTCGATATAAATTATCTTCACAGAAGCCTTATAAATAGGGAGATTTGGATTAAAAAGGCGCAGATTAAACCACAATCCCATTTCTAGCTCAAAATTACCCCAATAAATAGCCCTTTTTTCCTTTCTATTTCAAGAAATCCCGAATTACGCATTAGAAAATCAAAATAAACTGTGTGCTTAAGTTAAATCGAACTCACGTTACTTAGGAGAAAAAATTCCAAACCAAACCAAAACGTACCACAAAATCTCTGTAAGGGTAGTTGGGCGCACTATAAAATTCGTTGCCTGTAAAGGAGGAATTGAAGTGCTCTGCTTTTAAATAAATACGGGTGCGACGGACTTTGAAATTGACAAAGAAATCCAACATAGGATACCCCCCTACCTCTTCTTTGTCTTGACTATAAAACTCTCCCAATACCGGATGGTAACCGTCTGCATAATACGCGCTAAAATATTTGAATGTAAAACCTGTTTGTAACCACAAAGCTTTATCAAAAAGGTCGGAAGAAAACGCCAAAGTATTTCTAGTAACCAATTGCGGTACATTAAAAATGTTGCGGTCCTGAGTCACATTCTGATAAAGAATAGTATTGTGCAGAGAAAACTTCCCTACGGCAACTTGATTTTCAAACCCAATTTTTAAATACTGTAGCTCCTCATCCGATTGCACGGGTCGAACATCGGCTAATGCCGTTTCTTCTCCAGGACTAGAACTTTGAAAAAATGTATAGTTCCCTATACGGTTGTACTGTACCTTTAAACTCCCCCATTTCTTGTGCATCAAACCCACATCAATATTGGCATAATCTTCTTTTTTTAGACTATTACTCCAATTAAAGCTTAGATAATCTGAGTGGTTTAACAGAAAATTGAAATTCGGCATCTTACTATACCACTGCATTTGTGCCTCTAATTGATAAGGCCCAAACACATAAGCTGCTTTGGCAGTTATCGCATCTCCACTTATGTCCCCAGAAAGATTCTTTACCAACTTGGCTTCCACATCAAAACCTCCTAGTTGTTTTGACCACAATGCACCAAATGCATATTCGGTAGCCTCCAACTTATTAGCTATTGAGCCACTAGGGGTGCGCAAAACACTATTGAAATAATAATTGTAATGATAAGCTCGAGCAAAAGGCATCAAATCTCCCAGATATGGATTATATAATTTGACATATGCCTGATTGTAAAAAGTCTGTAAGCGCGACAAATCCGTTATCTCATCCACCAAAGGAGTTCCAAAATCTGCATGAGCAGCAGTTTGTTCAAAGCGGTAAAACTTCGTTTCGAAATGACTTTCGCTACCGGCATACAAAGAAGTTCGTTGGATCGTATCCTTTGTAGACGTTATTTCGTATTCCTGATCCAAATAATAGGCATTGCCTTTCAACTTTCCAACCGCGTTTTGATAGCGCACATCGATTCGAGAACGATCCCTAAATTGTGAATCACCAGATGTAAATTGATCTGGAATCGCCAATCCACCGTTTTCTTGCGACTCCATGTCTTGGGTCAAAAAATGGGTACGCATACGATATTTCTTATTCTTACTTTGGTAATTTGCCGTAAAACGAAAATTGCCATGATTACTTTCTATATGTCGGTATTTCCCCAACGAACGCATGGACTTATACGATAAGGAAAAATTGAACTCCTTGGAAGTATTTAATGCAATAGCAGCATCCAACAACTGCCCCTGCTCAAAGGTAGTTTTAAAAAACAGTTCGGTACTCGGCGTAGGCACATGATAGTAAACCACATCTTCTTTTTCAAAATATCCAAAATGTCGCGCCCTAGCTCCCATTTTTGGATAAGTCGCAGCCAAAAACTGATACCCCAAGCGATTGTAGCCCTGACCCAAATTCGCCATTGGCAACAATTCAAAATCATCTCGACGCAAAAAATTATAACGGTATTCCTTTTGTATCGTCAGACTGGTATCTACCGCAATGGTATCCCTCTGATAAGAAATAATTTTATAGTCTTCTATACCGTATACTATTTCTTTTTTCTCTTCTTTTTCCTTTTTATTTTTAAAATTAAACTGTTTCATCCTAGCAGCATCATTAGAAGTAGAATCCACAGTTTGTAAACTAGGCTTTATTTGTGCTTGGGCAGTAAAAAAAATTAGACTTATAAAAAGAATAATTGGGCTTCTCATTTTCTTGGATTAAAGGACAAAGGTATCGATTATGAAATGGATTTTTTATAAAATAAATCTAAAATTACCCATAGCCATTCTTTTGATAAGGACATAAAAGCAAATACTTCCCCAGCGAGTTACCGCAGCCTATTGGCACTTTCACAAAAAAAAGAGGCAAAAATTACAAGCTGTTTTTCATACTCCAGATGAGGTGTTTTCCGCTCTCCCATAGGTATTATCCAAATACAACTTCCCCTTATACTCCCAATATCCCGATCTTTTAGTCCTTTAATTGCGTAGAATCTATTATTTTTACTTCTTGAATATGGCAAAGCTTCAAAAATACTATAGAACTGCAATGGAAGCAGGTACCGATGAGGCTGGTCGTGGCTGCTTGGCCGGACCTGTAACTGCCGCTGCTGTATTGTTGCCAGAAGACTTCAACCACCCCCTACTAAACGACTCCAAGCAATTGACAGAGAAACAACGCATGGAACTCAAGCCTATAATCGAAGAAGCTGCGATCAGTTTTGGTGTTTCCCATGTACATCCAGCAGAAATAGATAAAATCAACATACTGAATGCTTCTATTTTGGCCATGCATCGTGCGCTAGAACAACTCCAACCCCAACCCGTTTTCGTGTTGGTAGACGGCAACCGTTTCCAACCCTACAAAGAACTCCCCTACGAATGCATGATTAAAGGCGATGCGCGATTTATGAGCATTGCTGCCGCTTCGGTTTTGGCAAAAACCTATCGCGATTTATATATGCAAAAAATGGATGCAGAATTTCCAATATATCTTTGGAAAAAAAACAAAGGATATCCAACCGTCGAACATCGTGAGGCTATTCGATCTGCAGGCCCCTCTCCCTACCATAGAAAAAGCTTTAAATTATTACCACAACAATTAAAATTGGAATTTTAATTTTATGAAACATCGTCTTTACATCGGTATATTGTTAATAGCAAGCTTATTTGGCTGCGCCAAAAAACAAACCCAAGCAGAAAGCATGCTACAATACCATCCTAGACAACTGAGCTTTATTTTGAGAACAGACAACCTGCAATCCCTAAAAAGTGCGGTAAAAACCAATGAAGTTCTACAAGAATTTTCTACTATTGACGCATTCAAAATCTGGCAAAATCAACTGGAGTATTTGGCGGAAATTGCACCCGACAAAGAAGTAGTCCTTTCCTATAGTAGTGTAGGTCAAAACAACATAGAACTTTGCTTTTCCACCAAATCCAACAACCCTATAGCCAATCACTTTAAAAAAGCAGACAGTAGCAAAATCAGCAAATACGAACAAAAAGACATTCATTCTTATTTTTATAGAAATCAGGTACTACATAGCACTCGCTTCGATTCGATTTTGGTTGGTAGTAGTTCCAAACTACTGCTAGAAAATCTTATTCGAGCAAAGGGAAAATACATGCACTATACTAAACTAGAAAAACTCTTCAACCAAATAAAACCAAACAAACTAGGAACTCTTTTTGTACATACCGACAAAGTAGATGCGATGCTACAAGCTTGGCAACAGAAAAAAAAACCTAGCAACTGGGCAGCACAAACACAATGGTTGGCGCTGGATATCGATTTGATCAGCGAAGGGGTATTGCTACACGGAATCGCCTCAAAAAATGATTCCATACCAAGACAACTCGATCTCCTACACGACAACAACAACGAAAGTGAAAAACTACAATCCTACTTACCAATAGACCTGGATGAAGTTTCTTTCTACCATTTTTCGGATTTTGAGCAAGTAGATCGTGTGCGCCAACAATATCTAAAAAAAGTGGTGCAAAACGATAGCTTGCTGCATCCCCTAGAAGAAATGGCTATAGCCAAATATAAAGAACAACAAATCGTAGCCATGAGCTTTTTTGCAGACAACCATATTGCCGACTTTTTGCAAACGATACAAAATGGCACTACCCTCTATAGAAATGTTACCATACACACCTTAGGAGACTCCCATTTTCTACAAAACAAGCTCACACCATTGCTCCAAAACTTTGAAGCCAATTACAGTTGCGTTATCGAAGACGCCTTTGTCTTTACGTCCGACAAAGCGAGTATAGAACACCTTATCTCTAACTACCAAAATGGCGCCACTCTCCATAAAAACAACACCTATGTTTTTGCAAAAAATAGCCTATCAGAAACCAATAGCCTTTTTCAATACCAAACTGGAACAGGACTCAAAAACCAATGGATAAAACGCTTACAACCTAAAGAAGCCAAAGCACTAAAGAAAACAAATCTAAAAAACTACCACCTTAGCCAACAATTTGTAGACGACCAAAACTTCTTTCACGCTGCTATTCAACTCCATAAAAACCCCAAAAGCAACCAGCAAAATATCATTGCACAAAAATTTAGCGTACAACTCGATGCAGACATCTTGGGAGAACCCCAGTTTGTAACCAACCACCGTAGCAAGAAAAAAGAAATCGTTATTCAGGATATTACACACAATCTTTACCTGATTTCTACCAACGGAAAAGTACTTTGGAAAAAAGCCTTGGACGGCCCCATACAAGGAAAAATACAACAAGTGGATCTCTACAAAAACGGAAAACTACAACTGGCATTCAACACCAACAACCAATGGATCATACTCGACCGCAATGGGGAAATTGTAGCCCCATTCCAAAAAAAATTCAAAGGAGGCAATCTAAGTCCCCTGGCCGTGTTTGACTATGAAAACAACAAAAATTATCGTTTTGTCTTTTCCCAAGGAAACCAAGTTTATATGTTTGACGATAAAGGAAAAACAGTAAGCGGATTCGATTTCAACTCCACAGCAAACCTTATCGGGACACCAAAACACTTTCGCTACAAAGGCAAAGACTACATCCTGATGCGAAATGAAAATGGTAAACTATTTATATGCAATCGAAGAGGAGCCATTCGCATTCCTATCCAAAAAACTTTTGAATTCTCAGAAAACGATATCTATTGGTACAAAAACGCCTTTAGCTTTAGCAACAAAAAAGGAGAACTTATTCAAATCAACGAAAAAGGAAAAATTTCCAAAAAAAACATGGGGATTCCCTCCCCACATTTTATAGATGCTACAGCAAAAAGCCTGGCCGCGCTCAATAGCAACCAGCTATATATCAAATCCAATAAGGTAGACCTACCCATTGGAGTATATAGCGAGCCAAAGTTTTTCTACCTCTATGACAAAATATATGTGAGCACAACGGATATGGACAACCAAAAAACTTATTTGTTTGATAGTAGAGGAAAATCTATTGCAAATTTTCCCATTTTTGGCATTGGTCCTGCTACAATAGATGATATGGAAAAAGATAGAAAACTGGAGCTCTTAGTGAAAAGTAGCGCCAATACTTTGGTAGTCTACCAATTGTATTAGCCCCAAAAGGTACACCAAAAGCCAATATCCAAAATATACCATTCCTGCCCATGCTTTCAGAAAAGTAAGTGGGTTTGACCAAGAGTTATATCATTTCTATTTTAAAATACCCTTAAAAGAAAAAGATGGTTTTTTTCTTTATAGCTAAATATGCGGTAGCTAAAGTTTCATTTTATCCCGAATTACGCATTAGAACTTCGTTATGAGGATGGTAAGTGCAATTCCACATTACCTATGCTGCGCAAATCCATATCAACGCAAATAATGCAGGCTATATCCGCAATTAATCCCTAAGAAAAACAGTATATTTTGTATATTAGCCTTTAATCGTCGGTAAAAGCTTTTTTTATGAAGTACCCCCTGCTTATAGCAACTTATATAGTTTGTAATCTATCGATATATGCACAACAAAACTACCATACCCAAATAAATAAACTTACGCAACATGCGTACCAACATCTTTATAGCCAAAAAGATTCTGCCTATTACTATTTTGATAAAATACACCAATTGGCTAAAAAAGAAAAAGATGTAGTTACACAAATAAAGACACTCATCCGTCTCAATCGGGTTTCGGTTTATTTTTACGATCTACAAAAAACCAAAACCAACCTCCGACAATTAGATATTATTTTTGACCACCTCAAACCCAACGAAATCAGCCAAAAGCAGCACCGTTTTTTCACCCGCTCCATTTTACATAACAAAGGCATGTATTACTTCCAAATCGATGATTATAAAACCTCGCGCACTTATTTTGATCGATTGATTGATATTTTGAACAAAAACAAAACAAGCCTATCCCCAGAAGACAAAGATTTGCTAAGCACCGCCTATTCCCACACGGCCAAAATGTATAGCCATGAGGGGAAATACAATCTGGCAAGATCTTTTTACAGAAAGAATATTCGTTTTATAGAACTACACCATTCTACTGCACAAAACGCCTTATACAATACATACAAGCATTTGGCAGCGGTATTTAAAAAAGAAAAAAACTATATTTCGAGCAATAGCTACTTCAAAAAAGCTTTGCATTTTCAGATCGAAAACCAGAGGGGCAAGAATGAAATACTGACCAGCACCCACAATATTGCGCAAAACTTCATAGCCCTCAAAGAACTAGATAGTGCTGCTAAGTATCTCGATTTTATGAAAACCAATTTACCCGATGGGCATAGCTATTGGAGACGGTATTACCACACCAAGGGAAATTGGTATAAAGCACAACAAAAAGATAGCCTAGCCATAGCCGTGCTAGATAGTGCCATAGTTTTTGCAAAGCAAACTTGGCAAGATAAAAATCACTTAGAAATCATAGAGAGTATCATTGCCCTAGCAGATACCCAGCTCGAACAGTCGGATTACCAAAAAGCACTCGAAAACTTCCATCTTGCAGAAGAAATGCTAGAAACGCCTACCGCCGCAAACCGCAGCAAGCTATTATATGTGTACAAACAGCGGGCTAAGATCAACAACATACTTGGTAGCAAGATAAATTTTCTCAATACCGAAGCGATCACCCTAAAAGGCTTGGAAGTGCTAGACTGCCCAAAACCAAGCTTAAAAGACCAAGAAGACAAACAACATTTGCTAGAAAACTCCTATGCCCTATTCGAAGAAGGACTAGAAGCTGTTTACAATCTATACAGCAAAAAACAAGACAACCGATTTATTGAACAAGCATTTTATATCAGTGAAAAAAGTAAAATCCTCTTCGTGTCCAAAGCGATACAAAAAGCAAATGCTTCGCGCTTTGGCAATGTACCAGATAGCTTGCTAGAACAAGAAAAACAACTCAAATCGGAAATCCTCCATTTGGAAAAAAGATTGCATCGTGCGCCCGAAAACAATCCCTACATAAAAGAACTATTGTTTGAAAAACAAAAACAACATCGTAATCAACTTAACTACCTAGAAAATAATTTTCCTGCCTATTACCAATTAAAACACAATACCCAAGTAGCAAGTATAGAAAGCTTACAAAGCTATATCTCCAACCAACAACAACTCCTCAGCTACTTCATGGGAAAAAAAGCCATATACATCGTTTCCTTTGGAAAAATCAAAATGCAGTTTATCAAAATACCAATAGAGGCAGACTGTATTCAAAAGATAAAACAACTCTATCTGCTAAGTAGCATACCCAACAAGGATATTACCAAGTGGAAAAAACTGTCTCACGAAGTGTACAAAGACATCGTTTCCCCAGCATTGCGCTTGCACCAAAACAGACTGATAATCATACCAGATGGGATATTGCATTATATTCCTTTTGAGAGTCTTTACATCCAAGAAAACGAATCTGCCAATTATCTTATCGAAAAGGCTTCTGTGTCCTACGCGCCTTCGGCAACCTTATTTTTGGAACTCCAATCGTATTGGTATAACAACAACAACCTATTGGGTATTGCACCCAGCTTCGACAGACACATGAGTGCCGATTTGCTACCATTGCCGCACAACAAAAAAGAATTGCACCAGATCCACCAATCTTTCAAAGGAAAGATCTTTGAAGACAAACAAGCCAATCTTTCCAATTTTTTGAATCATGTATCCGATTTTGGAATGGTGCATTTGGCAACACATGCAATATATGATGACAAGAATCCCGAGGATTCTTTTTTGGCTTTTTCCAAAGGAAGTATGCTAGATCGTCTTTATGTACGAGATCTATACGATCTACAGTTACAAGCCAATTTGGTATGTTTGAGTTCCTGTCAATGTGAATTGGAAAATCTAAAAAACGGGGAAGGCCTTATAAGCTTAGTACGCAGCTTCTTTTATAGTGGCACCGCCAGTTTGGCCAGCTCTTTATGGAGGGTAAACGACCCTTCCTATACCGAACTCTTGGCAGGTTTTTATGCCTACTTGGCCCAAGGGCACGATAAAGATTTGGCATTACAAAAAGCAAAAAAAGACTTTCTACAACAAAATCAAAACAATGCCTTATCCCATCCTTATTATTGGTCTGGTCTTGTACTTAGCGGTAATATAAATCCTATTTTGGTAAAAACTTCAATATGGAAATACGTCATTCCGCTACTCATGGCATTTGCTGCCTTTTTGTTTGTGCGACACTTTAGAAATCCATAAAATGTTTTATGCGCGTGAAGCTGCGATCGATATATCCAAACACAATGGTTTTTGATTTTCTAATGCACAATTTGAGATTTGTTGTAGTAGAAAGGAAAAAAGGGCTGTTTATTGGAAAGGTTTCAAACTAGATATGGTATAATTCAAGGCTTTTTGGAACAAAGATTGCTGTTTATAAGGCTTTCTATAGATTTATTTTGTCTTTCTGTGTGCGTAAGTTATATCGAACTCACGATAGGCACCAAAACCCTTGCTCGCCTACACAAAGAAGATAGCGTAGTCCACTGCGCTAGCTTACAGTATCCACATCAAAAAGCGCACAAAAATGCTTCCATATCTTGGCTTTCACCCCTTGCGCATCTACCGATGGTTTCCCGAGTTCGACATGTAAAGAAGTCACCCCTTTACCCCGAATACCACAGGGCACTATATGGTCGAAATACCCCAAGTCTGTATTTACGTTTAGGGCAAAACCATGCATGGTTACCCAACGCGAGGCCCGTACACCCATAGCACATATTTTTCGTGCAAACGGACTACCAACATCCAACCAAACCCCTGTTTCTCCTTCAGACCGGCTAGCTTTCAATCCGTATTCTGCCAATGTAAGTATAATGGCTTCCTCCAACAAACGAAGGTATTTGTGTATATCCGTAAAAAAATTGTCGAGATCCAAAATTGGATAACCTACCACTTGTCCGGGTCCATGATAGGTAATATCGCCACCGCGATTGATTTTATAAAAAACTGCACCCTTCTCTGCCAATTGCTTCTCGTCCAACAACAAATGCTGCAAATCCCCGCTCTTGCCAAGGGTATACACATGCGGATGTTCTACAAAGAGAAAGTAATTTGGCGTGAGGAAATTGCCCTCCTCACGCCTGTTTTTTATTTTTAAATCCACAATTTGTTTAAACAAAGACTCCTGGTGGTCCCAAGTTTCTTTATAATCTTTCTTTCCCAAATCGTGGTATTGTACTTGCTTATTCATTTGGTTTGGGTACTTAATTCTTCCCATCAGGAAGGAAATATCCTAGAGCTTTTGAGCTTTTGGTAGGTTTTTACTTTTCCAATTCTACCTCTAGGTCCAAAATTGCCGGATCTTTCACTAAATCTAGCATGCCTACTTTTAGAATCAGCGTTTTACCATCTTGTCCAAAAGTAGCATTTTCATTAGACACCTTTTTCACCTTTTTGGGGAAGTGATATTTTAAAGTATACTCCGATCCACCTAAGAACATTTCGGCCGATTTTAAACTATCCAATTGCTGCTGGTGCAATACTTCGTCCAAAATCTTGGCTTTTCTAGAGAAGGTACTTCCTTTAAAGTCATAAACTATCTCTGTATTTTGTTTTTTTCCCATATTCATCGGACTTTTCCTCTTGTCGTCTAAGCCACTCAACTCCTGGAAGGCGTTCATCATATTGTTTAATTTGTTTACATTTTTAAAGTTGGTAAACATATCAAACATAAACTCTCCTTTGGCTTCGTCCATCACCATATGCAATGCAAAATTTTCTAAGCGCTTTATTCTCGCTTGCTTGTCCGGACTGAGTTTTGCGATACTGTCTTTCTTATCTCTCAAAAGATCTTTGAAATACATGGTAGTATCTTTTCGAGCCTCAAGTTTGGTACTGTCTTTTTGTTCCATCTCTCCTGCCATAGACATGAATTCCGATCCATCAAATATGATAGAAATCTTACCAGACCCATCGGGCTGTAAATACATTTCTTCGGTAAAATTACAGGAGGTTAAACTACCAACAAAAACGATGGCTAGTAGACGCATAAGTTTGTTCTTCAATTTCATCTATTTGGATTATTTAAAATAATTAATGCTGCTATTACGCCCGGAATCCATCCGCAAAGGGTTAATAAAAACACAATAAGAATAGAACCACAACCTTTGTCTAACACAGCCAAAGGGGGCAAAAGAATAGATAATAAAACTCTAAAAAAACTCATAATAATAAAGATTTGATTGATGATTATCTATTGGACGAAGATACTACGTTTTTGTTACATCTTCTGCGTTTTATTGGAGGAAAATGAGAAGAAAACACAAAACAAGGTATAGATAACAGTATAGTCTAAGCCTAGGAAGCAGTCCTACGATCATTGCAAGCATTATCTTCTGCTGTTTTGGTTTAGTAATGCCACCAATTTATACACAGTAGTCACGGGATTCTGTTTGTGATATGGTAAATTTTTAAACTTCTCTTCTAAGCTTTTTGCTCGTTTCATGGCTTCTTCCTGTGAAGCGTTTTCTGCCTTCTCTAGTCTCTCGTATATCCCTTGAGCAAATCCCCTTTTTTTCGATTTCTTTTCATAATTACAATTCCAAAAACTACCGAGTTTAACATAATAGAAGTCCCGAAATTGCTCACTATCTGTATAATTATAGTGTAAAAAAAAACCAGAGTTCAAAGCAATCGTTGGAATAAGCTATATGATATCCTTTTGCTCTTGCGCTCTTTATTGCCCCATCAAAATCTGCAAACTCTTGTTCCCCTTTATCCACATCCATGTCAAAAACACACCAACTCCTTCATATTCTCTGTCTGTACTTTTTATAATACTTTCAGTAGTATGGATTAATGCCTGTTTACTTTGCCCCATTAAATTAGAAATCTCCACAGTAAGTGAAGAAACAGGAAAAGCCTTAAAGTATAGTTCTTCAGTTTGGCCTTCTGTTACCACTAAGATAGTTTTTCGTTTTAAAATACGATCTTTATACGCGGAGGCTTCCTTCTTTTTGTTCCAAGCTTTATTCTTATCTGTTTTCTTAATTGATCTAGTCCTCTTGGGCATATGATTGATTTTCTATAATTGTTTCAAAGTCTCCCAAAAATGGCAAAGCACCATACTTTCCTTGCAAATAATCTTTTTCAAAAGAATCCTCTTTACGTACATCTTTAATTTCTGCTAGAGAATACAAATAACTCGCCTCATACTTATCCTTTTCTACAAAATCAATTTGATCTCTTCGCATTAAATCAGACGACAACAAGTTGGTGTCATGCGCACAAAAAATAAGCTGCGATCCCTTGTTCACCATCGAATTAAACAACATCACAAGTTTCATTGTAAGTAAGGGGTGAAAACGAGCATCAAATTCATCAATAACTATAGTTTTTTCTTTTAATAAAGCATCCATTATCCACGGGCTCCAATCCAGTAATTTTTTTGTCCCCTCTGATTCATCAAAATCGAAATGAAAAAACTCTGGTTCCGTCAGGTTTTCTTTATTATATTTGTTCTTTACAGAAACCAATATTTTCTTGTTATACGGATTACTAAGAAAAGTTTCTTTGTCTTCATCTG
This sequence comes from Flavobacteriaceae bacterium, assembly GCA_025800395.1. Taxonomy (GTDB): domain Bacteria; phylum Bacteroidota; class Bacteroidia; order Flavobacteriales; family Flavobacteriaceae; genus JAOXRU01. The sequence continues at coordinate 8,400 of JAOXRU010000487.1, read as the reverse complement.
ATAATTCGTTGGGAAGTATTTCTTTTTTATAATCATAAGCCCGAACATCTTGTAAACCTACATCTCCCAGTTTAAGCAATTTTAGGATAAAGTCTTTTTTAACAGCATCATCTAATGCCTCATTTACCTGTTTACGCAACCCTGATTGTCCAAGACCATTTATAAAAAGAATAGAAGAAATACTACTTACCAGCTGTTTAGACAATTTTCCAAAACCAAAACTAGACAAGGTAGTTAACAATAAAGAATTGCTTCTGAAAATAGCGCTGTCATCTTCAAGTTCATTCACTAGATTAATCATGGTATTTCCTTCTGCAAAATTGGTTTTATTCAAGGAAACAATTTTATTACCTTCTCTAATAAAGTATACCTGTTCTCTATCTCCTGGTTTTCCATAGAGCCATTCGGATACGATAACCTCAGAAGTAGCTGTAAATCCATAACGATATTTTACCTCCTTATCCCAAAATATCATCTGAAAGAAAGTTGGTTCTTCTTCCGTTTCGGTAGAGAGCTTAAAACTATCTATAAAATTCTTTAATATCATTTCTTCTTTTACCGAATATTCTACTATACGGCAAAAGGCAATCATGGCTTTAATTACATTGGATTTCCCACTGGCATTAGCACCATAAATAGCTTTAGATTTTAAAAACGATACATTTTCATTGTTTTCGCCTTGAATAACATTGTTTTTGTTTAATTTTTGGTACTTAGATTTCTTCTTTGAAGCAGCTAGATTCAGCGTTTGCATCTCCTTAAAAGAACGGAAGTTTTCAAAACTAAACTCTTGAATCTTCATCTTAATTAATTTTTCGTGGTAAACAGCACAAATATACGACTAAGAATGGTGTTTTTTAATAAAAAACGATGTAATTACAACATTAGTTTTTGTGCTACCACAGCTTTCCATCAAAAAACCCACCCAAAACAACTTCATTTCTGGGTGGGTGGCAAAATCTAGAAAATTGTGTTTCAATCTTCCTTCTCGTCTATCCTATTTGTGCCATTGGCATCCAAATCTTCGTCTGCAATATTGCTGGTATCTACATTGGGAAGTTCCGCTACATCTGTATTACCTCTGCCACGCATCTCTACCGTTTGGTTGTAAGTTTTTATAAGGGTATCCAAGCGTTTTTGCAGTGCCACATAATCTCCGGGAGTATCTAGCAATACAAGCGCATCTAGTCTTCTGAGCAAATCCCAATGATCTTCGGTGGCCTCTGCACGAAGTTTTAGCAAACTATCTTTGTCGTTTTTTGCTATGTCTTCTACCCTATTTAGGTATTGGGCTGCAAATTTTTCGTTGGTTGCTTTCATATGCGAAAGCCAAGGATGCAATTGCAATTGTTCTACCGCTTTTACCAGCTTTGGTATCTGCTGCCAATCTGCACAAATACTTTCTAATATAGTGGTTTGCTGCTGGTAAGAGTTACGTGCTATACCCGTTCCGTAGCGTTTTAAATCGGCCAATAGGGTTTCTGCCGCCTCTTTGGTTTTTGGGGTAAAATGATTGGTGTAGCCTACAATTACATGCTGTATACCATTTATAGACATATCTCTGGCATCGTCCAAGGCTTCTATTTGCTTGGTAATACTGCTGCCGCTTACTTTCAAAAAAGCATCGTTTAGTGCTTGGTGATGTTGTAGCAGCTTTTCATAAGCCAGTTGCTTGGTTTTTCCTTTGCTTGCAAAGCTTTCTAGAATTTCTATAGAGTCTTTGTAAAACCTAATAAACTCCCCATTTCTGTAATTACGATAAAAAGGTCTAATCATGATGTTTAAAATTTTGAATATTAATAACACAAATACATTCCTACCCTCTCATAGGGCATATACGGCTGTTTTTGTAGTTAGAGATAGGTAGTTTTACTTGGTATTATAGAGCCAGTAGTACATGGCATGCTTTCCTAGCTTTGTAATTGGTTCAAACGAACTTGCGAGAGACTTTTCCAACTTTGGGCAACCCTAACGCATATCATATTAGATCATCTATTACGCATTAAAAGCACTTCAAAAACAAAATACTAGGCTACTTTTTGCTTTACCCACAGCAGTGCTATGTTTATAGCATCTACCATTTGAAATTGCCGCAATAAATAGCCCTTTCTTCCCTCCCAAGGCACCATTTGGGTTCAAACACTGCTGCATGACGCTCTCCCAACTTTGGGAAACCTCCAAACACTGCTGCAGGAGACTTTCCCAACTTTGGGAAACCTCCAAACACTGCTGCAGGAGACTTTCCCAACTTTGGGAAACCTTCAAACACTGCTGCAGGAGACTTTCCCAACTTTGGGAAAGCTTCAAACACTGCTGCAGGAGACTTTCCTCACTTTAAAAAAGCCTAAATACTGCTGCATTGCGCTTTTTATACCTTAAAGAACGTTTGTTTTTTTTGTTTTTGTAGGTTTTTAGCCACATAAAACATATATATAACTCTTTTTATTGGGCTTTATTGCCCATCCCTAGCCCTTCCCAGAGGGAAGGGAATTGTTTGTTGTTCTAAAACTGGCTTTTTCCAGAGGGAAGGGAATTGTTTGTTGTTCTACAACTGGCTCTTTCCATAGGGAAGGGAATTGTTTGTCGTTCTACAACTGGCTTTTTCCAGAGGGAAGGGAATTGTTTGTCGTTCTGCAACTGGCACTTTCCAGAGGGAAGGGGATGTTTTGTTGTTCTGCAACTGGCTCTTTCCAGAGGGAAGGGAATTGTTTGTTGTTCTACAACTGGCTTCTTCCAGAGGGAAGGGAATTGTTTGTTGTTCTGCAAGTGGCTTTTTCCAGAGGGAAGGGAATTGTTTGTTGTTCTGCAACTGGCTTTTTCCAGAGGGAAGGGAATTGTTTGTTGTTCTACAACTGGCTTCTTCCAGAGGGAAGGGAATTGTTTGTTGTTCTGCAACTGGCTCTTTTCAATGGGAAGGGAATTGTTTGTTGTTCTACAACTAACTCTTTTCAATGGGAAGGGGATGTTTTGTTGAATTGAGCAGATTAATCCTCGATCTTTTCTACAAAAACTATTTTTTAGGTGGTGGCAGTTTATACTTTTCAGCGTAAACTTGAATTTGGGCGTTCTCAGATGAAATTGTTTTTAGGGAACGTATTATATTAACCGTCTTGGCATAAAAACATTGCTCTTGTTGCGCATAAACAAAGTAAATCTCTCCGTCTTTTCCTTTAAATGGAAATGATGTTAAAGCCAAGTTTTCTTTAGGCTGCCATATATTTATAGGTTTCACTTTACTTTTAGTAGATTGATAAAAAATCATTTCGGGCATATTATGAATATACAAACCAGAATTTAACATAAACTTATTATCGTCTAACAATACTAAATCTGCATAAAATGTTTGTTTTGGTAATAATGTTTCCTTTTCAAATAGGACAACTATTACTTGTTTTTGCCAATAAGCTTGTAAAAAATAATGATGTTCTCCCTCCGATAAATAATTCCATTTTGCGCCTGCATATAGTGCAGTATCTATTTTAGAGAGATTTCTTTTAATACTGGCCAATAATTGGTGATGATTACTTTTTGGAATCTGATATAATTTGGAATTTCTCTTTTGAAAAATTTTTAATTCCGATGTGCATAGTGCTTTTTTAAAAGTTTCTTCATCTATGGTTACAGCAGTTATAGGGCAAGGCGTAAAAGGCAACACAAAAGTACTATCTGTTGGCACATTAGTTATTAGGTGGGCATGATATTGCTTCAAGAATTCCCAACGTTCCTCCTTGTCACAAAGGTATTGTTTAGACTCCTTTGTCTTCTTACAACCAAATAAAAAAATAACGATAAAGTAAATATAGAAATTACTTTTTAGTATGCCACGGATCATATTCGAAATAATAAGGTGGATTAAAATGTGGGCGATATATAAAGAATCTAGGAGCTCCTTTGTAATTATTCTCCACACTAATTTTGCCTGCTTTAATAAAGGTATTATAAATTTTATTAGCCATAGCTATGTCGTTACCAGAATTCTTTAGATGAAACCCTTTAGTGGCTCCCTTCTTTATATCTTTAAAAGAATAACCAGAGGCTTTATCATCGTTGCCTTTACTTGTTCCAGGGTGAGGATGATAGTACAATAGTAAATTTAAATTATTAAAACCAATACTATTGCCTAACACCGCTTCTGAATAGTGGTTTGTACCTAAAAACATGCCACTATAGTTTGTTTTACTACAGTAAAATCTATTTCATTCTCCGCATACAAACTCCAAGAAGAAAAATTATAAAAAGGTATTTCCTCTGTAACCAGTCCTTTTAAATAGGTGCTTTTATTACTTAGCTTAAAGTATTTGTGCAACATATCCGTATTTTTAAAGAGAAAGTAGCATGCTTCTTTGCCTATTTTTTGCATATACAGCGGCTTTGCAGTTTGTAAAAAATGATTCTTAAACAATTGCGTACAAGTAACCACACCATTATGCTCAAAAATTACTACGCGCAAGGTGTTATCGCACAAAGTATCTTTTCTTATAATACTGGCTATTGTTTTCTTTAGAGAAGTATTTTTTAAAGAAACGATATGAACTTTTCGAATTGCCCGATTATCCTTTGTAGATGAATAGTGAACCTCCGCATTTTCTTCTGCTTGATGCGTTCCAGTTTTACAACAAATGAAAACTAGAAACAAAGCAAATACCAATTTATTCATTCTTATTAGGTTTTAAAATAATCTCATCTAATTCTATACTAGCATTCTTGTGGGTGTACTCTCTGTATTGATTAGAATAAGGAGAATATATCTCCATCTTTAATTTATATATCTTAAGTTTAGATTTTGCCTTACGTATTACATCTTTTGATAATAAATCTGCTGGTGAAGGATCTAAATCTTTATAAGGTTTAGGGTGGGAATGAACATGGTGTACTAATAACAAAATGTTTTTTGTTTTTGAAAGCAAATAGGATGTACTCATGTCCGATGTTTTGGCAAATGAAGTAGATATATATTTGTTTTTAGTCCAATTAGAGTAGGTAATTTCATTGTTTGAAGCCTTAGCGATGAACTCAAACAATTGTTTAATCTCATTTTTAGATAAGCCCGTTACTTTTAAAACTTGTACTTCCACATTTTTGCCCATAAATTTCGAATAGAAATCTCCACGTTCTATATTACTTAATATACTTGTATCTCTAACTTTAATTTCTTCCCCTTTGTAATTCATCAAAATATCATAAGCGCCAACATGCTCCTTTTTACCAGCATATAAAGATATATAACCCCTCCTATCTACCTGATACTTTCTAAATTGCTGCTGCTGTTCTCCTGCAAATTCCTTAACCACAGCTTGGTGCTGCTTGGGTTTAAACTTGGTTATCCACCAAGGTTGTATGTTTTTGGCTGCGCCGTTGTTTATTACTTGGCTGGCAGATGCAAATTCTATGGTTACCATATTGTTGATGCCGCTGCTAGCTCCAATTGCTTCGTATGCGCTAAATATTTCCCTTATATTTTTTATGTGCGCATCTAGCAACTGTATTTCTTTTACAGGATGTTGGTCGTCTTGGGTAATTTTTATATGCACCTCCTTAAAACAATCGCTTAGGCTAGGGTCGTCCTGCTCTGGGTCTCGCAATTGGGTGTTTATATGCAATAGTTCTTCTATAAACCGCACCGTAGTGCCACTCGCCTCTATGGTAACGGTAACAAAACCACCCAGTACTCTAGACCCTGGTCTGCCATTCCATTTTATGGTTTTGTAAAACGCTAAAGAATAGGTTTGTATGGGTACTATTTCTCCAACATAGTGTAAATAAGCTTTCATACTGTCCTTTTTATATACTTTTAAGTTCTTTTTATATAAAAAGGCTGGGAACGCTACTAATATAAGTTTTTAATAGTACCGCAACAAACATTTATAATATCGAACTCACGTTAACTAGTACCTTAAGCCAGTTATGTCAAATGGTAAAATGGTTATTAGTACACCCCCCAAGCTTGTGTAAGGGATAGTAGCGATAGCTTTTGGAGGGAGACAGTTCGTTGCACTTAGCCGAGGAGGCGGACTTTAGGGAGCCCCCACAGGCTTAGTAAAACTACTGGAAACGCCCAAAACTACAAGCGGATTAGCCCGACCCGCCTTTGCACATACTGCTGCAAACACAAATGGTTATATGCATACTGCCACATTGTTCCCATACTATATACATCAAAGGCGGGGTACACCCCAATAATTATATAAACAATCCGTCTTTGTAATTTGCATAGACTCCTTATCTTTGCGGCTTTAAAGAAATAGAACATGCAACTTTCAGAACAAGAAATCGTCCGTAGAGAAAAACTAGGAAAACTTAGAGAAATGGGGATCAACCCCTATCCGGCAAACTTATATGCGGTGTCTCATTTGAGCAAGGCTATAGTAAAGGATTTCGAGGAGGGTAAACGGGTGACTATTGCTGGCCGATTGATGAGTAGACGTATACAAGGCAAGGCGTCTTTTGCAGAGCTGCAAGATAGCCAAGGCCGCATACAGCTATACTTCAACCGCGATGAAATTTGTACTGGAGAAGACAAAACGGCCTATAACGAAGTGTATAAAAAACTCTTGGATATAGGCGATTTTATAGGTATAGAAGGCGAACTGTTTACTACCCAAGTGGGCGAGAAAACGGTATTGGTAAAAGACTTTACCCTGCTGAGCAAGGCACTAAAACCACTGCCACTACCAAAAACAGATAAAGACGGCAAGGTGTATGACGAGTTTAACGACCCCGAGCAACGCTACCGCCAACGCTACGCCGACCTTGCGGTAAATCCGCAGGTAAAGGAAGTGTTTGTAAAGCGTACCAAACTGTTTAACGCCATGCGTAGCTTCTTCAACCAGGCAGGCTATTTCGAGGTAGAAACGCCTATACTACAGCCTATACCAGGTGGTGCTGCGGCGCGTCCTTTTGTAACGCATCACAATGCCTTAGACATTCCGCTGTATATGCGTATTGCCAACGAATTGTACCTCAAAAGGCTTATTGTTGGTGGCTTCGAAGGGGTGTACGAGTTTTCCAAAAACTTCCGCAACGAAGGCATGGATCGCACCCACAACCCAGAGTTTACCGCCATGGAGATATACGTGGCGTACAAAGACTACAACTGGATGATGGACTTCTGCGAGCAGCTCCTAGAGCACTGTGCCATAGCAGTAAACGGCACCACAGAAGCTACCTTTGGAGCGCATAAAGTAGATTTTAAGGCACCGTATAAACGCATAACCATGGCAGATTCTATACAAGAATTTACTGGCTTTGATATCAACGGAAAAACCGAGGCCGAAATTAGAGCCGCCGCCCAAAACATGGGCATAGAGGTAGACGATACCATGGGCAAAGGCAAGCTCATAGATGAGATCTTTGGCGAGAAATGCGAGGGCAACTACATACAACCGACCTTTATCATAGACTACCCCAAGGAAATGAGCCCCTTGTGCAAAGAACACCGAGACAACCCAGAGCTCACCGAGCGTTTCGAGCTTATGGTGTGCGGCAAAGAAATTGCCAATGCCTATAGCGAACTAAACGATCCTATAGACCAAAAAGAACGTTTCGAAGCACAGCTAAAACTTGCCGATCGCGGCGACGACGAGGCCACCCAATTTATAGATTACGACTTCCTGCGCTCCTTGGAATACGGTATGCCGCCCACATCGGGCATGGGCATAGGCATGGATAGGCTCATAATGTACCTCACCAACAACCCCTCCATACAAGAAGTGCTGTTCTTCCCGCAAATGAAGCCAGAGAAAAAGCAAATAGCGCTATCCGATGAGGAAAAACGTATCGTAGATCTTCTAAAAAAGGCAAAAGCCCCTATGGATCTAAACGCGCTAAAAACCCAAGCAGGTCTGTCCAACAAAAAGTGGGACAAATCGCTAAAGTCCCTAAACAAAAACAAGATCACCAAAGTAGAAAAAACCCAAGAAGGACTCCTCGTTAGCCTCTTATAACACGGTTTGTACAACTACTTTTGGGGCATGTCGCCAGTATGCCATTCCTTACAGTCATCGGCATACTGGCGTCGGGCTATCCATTATAGTTTTTGCCAGTCTGGCAAGCTCCACTAGGCCTGCGGGGGCTTCCAAGGTCGCCTCCTCGCCCAAGTGTCGCTAAGCCATCCTTGCAAAAAGCTGCCATTGCTATCCCTCATGCAAAAAAAACTTAAACCCCCAGCCCGATATAGATACTGCATTTTCTTTGGTATATCATTTGACGTGCCTTCGATTGTAGGGGCGTATAGCAACACACCTCCAATGCAGACCAAAATCCCCCAGCCCGATATAGATACCGCATTTTATTTGGTATATCATTTGACGTGCGTTGGATATACCTCAATCTTGCACCATACAGGATGAAATTTGTTTTTTTCGCAAAAGATACCTGGTATTTTTTGTTCTGAAATAGAAA
>JAOXRU010000481.1 GCA_025800395.1 Flavobacteriaceae bacterium | reverse complement strand
TCTAATTCGCCTTGCGACAACATTTTATCTTCTGGCAGACCACAGTTATTCTCCGAAAGCTTACTTAACAAGATATTCCGATCGATTGCCCGAAACAAGCGATGGATATTGTAATCTTTCTTATTTCTAAAACTAACTGTTTGCAAAGCCACCAACTTTTCTTTTAAATGGTACAAGCCCGAAAAGCGAAGCTTATTGAGATCTTGCCAGCGCACACCTATATACTCATTAGGAGCAAACTGAGTTTTGTTTATTTCCAATACTTGTTCCAATGGATATACCAAATAACAATCGTTGATATTAGGAGCCTGTTCGGGCATAGGTGTTTTATGGGACAAACAGGTAGATAAGAACCGATTTAAAGCCATAAAACCAGTATTGTTTTTAGCAATTCCTACAAAATGCTGTTTGGCACCTACACGAAAATCAACCCCTAATAAGGGACGAATACCATATTTTGGTGCCAATCGTACAAAATTTAGACCAGCAGAAGTATTATTGATATCGGTAAGCACCAATTCGGTATAACCATTTTCCTGCGACAATTGCAAGAGGGTTTCCTCTGAAAACGTACCATAACGCAAGGAATAATATGTATGGGTATTGAGTAACACAGTCTAACTAAATAAATCTCTCCGTTTGCGTGCTCTTGTTTCTCCCATTCCCAAAAGTTCTAAAACCTCTACCGCTTCTACTTTCGTAATTTTTTTTACCGCTTCCCCCACTGGGCGCAATAGCTGTAGGTCTTTGTTTTTGGGGTTTTTAATGTTTTTGTCTATGGGAAAGGCATTCCATTGTTTTCCGTCTTGTGGTTGCAATAAACACAATACCGTATTTAAAGGAGTTTTGGGATTGAGCCATTGTTTTCTGTCTGCTTCAGCAATCACCACTGGCACCCGTTCATGAGCTACAACATCTGTAGCACTCTTTGGTGCAGCCGTAGTAATAATAGCAAAAGAAGATACAATTTCTCCTGTATCAACATCTACCCACTGGTCGTAGATACCTGCAAAAGTAAAACTCTTAAAA
>JAOXRU010000472.1 GCA_025800395.1 Flavobacteriaceae bacterium | reverse complement strand
TTTTACATTAGAAGTAATGGTTCTAGATACTACAAAATGATGACCGAAAATGGTGCAGCAAAATTTATCTACTTTAACACTATAACTATGTAATAGTTTTTTCATAGGTTAAATAATGGTTTAAGTTATATTTTGAGGTTATTCTAAAAACGAGATGCTTTCCTATCTAGTATAGCAGAAATCCTTTTTTCGATCAAATGCACCTTTTTTTAAAAACTTATGTTAAATTACTACCATATTAACCAACTATAAGCCACAAACTCCTATGCGTAAAAAGCAAATTTTAATTACTGCCTTTGCCCTTTTTTCATTGTTTTTTGGTGCTGGCAATCTTATTCTTCCGTCTTATCTTGGTTGGCAAGCAGGAGCAAGTTGGTTTACAGTTAGTATCGGGTTTGCTGTAACCGCAGTAATTATTCCCATATTTGGTATTTTGGCACATGCCAAAATACAAGGAAGCATGTATGATTTTGCAAAAGGAGGTGGGCATTGGTTTGCAATTGTATATTGCTTAATCGTGTATGCAATTTCGGTAAGTTTACCTGCGCCTAGAACGGCATCGGTAACACACGAAATGGCAATTGCACCTTGGACAAATAGTTCTCCACTAATTACAAGTACGGTATATTTTGTACTTGTATTTATATTGGTATTAAACAGAAGTAAGCTCATTGGATTTATTGGTAAATTTTTATCTCCACTAATTGGAATTATTCTTATACTTATTATTGGTATTGCAATTTTTGGTTCATCGTACCCTTTAAATACAAGTGCAATGCAAGCACCACTAGTTTCTGGTTTGCTAGAAGGATATCAAACTTTTGACGCCATAGGTGCCATAGTTGTAGGTGGTGTACTAATTGTATCTTTCCGTTTTGGTCCTGCACTAACCTATACCGAAAAGAAAAAACACTTGGCATGGGCAGGAATTATAGCTGGTTTGGGGCTATTATTCATCTATTTTGGCCTCCTATATACAGGTGCATACTACCACCAATTGCTTCCCGAAAAAGCCATTCGTACAGAAGTGCTGCAAATAATTAGTGCCCATAGTTTAGGAAAAATAGGAAATCGTTTTTTAGGAGTTTTGGTTGCCTTGGCCTGCTTTACCACAGCTGTTGGAATTGTTACTGGCACAGCGGACTATTTTAAATCTTATTTCCATAGGTTTAAGCACAGTTATTCAATTACAGCTGCTATTGCATGTTTGTTAGGAATACTTATGGGTCAGTTCGATGTGCATTATATCATAGATATTGCTTTACCAGTATTAATGTTTATTTATCCCATTTCTATTATTCTTATTATGCTAAATAATTTGCCAAAGCAATTACAGTCTGTAGTATTATTCCGTTCTGTAATCTTAGTTACTTTTGTTTTTAGCATTCCCGATTTTCTTAATATTCTCAGTAAACATTCGTTTATAGAAAGTATTAATTCTTATATTCTACTATCGGAATATCATTTAGGATGGTTATTACCAGCCATACTATGTGGTTTTTTCGTAATAGGTTATCAACATTTTCGACTAAAAGAAAAGCAAATTTAAGTCCGCTATATGTCAGCACCAATTGTACAACAATCGCATTTTAAGGACCGATTTTCTCTAGAGCAAATTTTTTTAGACGACAATTGTCCTTACTCAAAAACAAATCAAATAAATGCTTATGTAATCCTCTGGATAAAAGACGGATCTGGCAATTGCCAAATAGATTTTCGAGATTATGCTTTTAAAGGAAGTACTTTAATTTTTCTTTCGCCC
>JAOXRU010000459.1 GCA_025800395.1 Flavobacteriaceae bacterium | reverse complement strand
ATGAACTACAGACAAACAAGGGCGTATTGCTATACGCCCCCACTCTGCCACATTGGGCGATTTTCCATAAATACCGCAGTACAACTACCGTTATCCTTTTTTTGAACCTTACTAAACCCCACTCCCCAGCTATCGCCCCTGCACCATCCGAATCCAAACAAATGCCAAGATCCCACAGCAAGAGATCCCTATAAATAAAGGCAGCACAGTGGTCTCTAGCCGATTGCCGATAACGAATGCTATAGGAACTGCAATTAGCGTAGATAAAAAGCCATAAAAGGCAGCTCCCAATCCCGCTATTTTCCCTAAGGGTTCCATGGCCAGTGCAGAAAGATTGCCAAACAAAAAGCCCAGACTCAAAAACTGCAAACAAAGAAAGCCCATCAATATTTCAATAGGCACTTGCGGCTGCTCGCGAAACAAAAGCACATACATTATAGGAAGACTCATAAACCACAAAGAAGACCATCGAACCAGCTTTCGCATCCCGACACGCATCACCACAAAGCCATTGATAAAAGTAGACAAGCCCACACAAAGGGCAATCATCGCAAAAAGATAAGGAAAAGTATCCTCCAGTCCGTAGAAACTACCCAGCACCTTCTGGGCAGCAGATAAGAAAGACAGAAAAGCCCCCGATATAAAACCTACGATTATGGTGTAATGCAAGGCCTGTTTGTTTTGCAAAAAAAAGAAAATCCCGTCTCTGTACTTTTTAAAACCAAAAGCCACCCGATCGTCTTTTTGTAGGGTTTCGGGCTGGCGGATCCCAAACCAGATCACTACCACCAAGGCAATGATTCCTTGCACATAGAATATGGAGCGCCAGCCCCAAAGGTCTAAACTAAATTTCCCTAGCGTAGGTGCTATAGCTGGCACCAGTATAAAGATAACAGTGATAAACGACATGATCTTCGCCATACGCTCCCCCGTATAGCTATCCCGTACTATAGCCATGCTAATGGTTCGTGGAGCAGATAGTCCAAAGCCTTGCAGTATTCTTCCCATTACCATCACCTCCATAGAGCTGGCCTCGGTACAAACCAAACTCGCTACAAAAAACAAAGAAAAACCCAAATACATGATCGGCTTTCTACCAAAACTGTCGGACAATGGCCCCGAAAGAAGCTGCCCCAAACCGATACCCAAAAACATCATCGTAACGAGCAACTGGGTGTCATTGCTGTCCCCCACCGCTAAAGTCTCCCCTATGATGCCCAACGCTGGCAATAGCGCATCTATAGACAAAGCCACCATAGACATCAATAACGCCATGAGGGCGATAAACTCAAACTGAGAACGCTTGTCCTTTAAGGACTTCCTGACTGTAGACTGGGGTGTTTTCATTGTTTTTTCGCTTGCAAGTAGCGAATATAGACAAAACTGCTGGAAAGCGCATTACCATAGGCAAATTACAATATTAATGCGCCGCGTCTGCCAAAAAACAGCAAGCCTTTTGGTACGCTATTATTTTGGGTAGGCACGTATAGCAATACAACCTCAGCCCATACCATAGCGCCAAAACCCAATACAGTTACCCATGGTTTTAGGTACAAATAATCATTAAAATCAAATTGAAAATCTCAAACCGCAAGGGCGAATAGCATACTGTACCGCTAAAGCTGTATAAATGGTGACGCAATGGCCTTACACCCCTACAGACTTATCGTTCTCTGCATGTTTTTTTGTTTTCATCCAGTTTGCTTTATTCTACCCCATTTAGGCAAACCATGTTAGCGCAAGCAAACTACAACCTTAGCGCCTGATCTGTGCTTCTCCACTATCCTTTAGCTTATCCCGCAACATGGCAATCCCTATACCCACAAACCAAACCATTTGCCCCAAGCCAAAGAGGACTTCCAACACCCTAGCACCAGGTATCAGGCTTAGGATGCCCGCCACACCTACCAGCATGCCCAGATAGTTTACCCAGGTATAAAACAGTTTCTCCTTTTTCGCACCATAGCTAATGAGTAGTACCCATACGCCACCCACGATCTCTACGCCTCCTCCTAGACCATTGCCTATAGCTTCTATGATCTGATAAAACAGTATCGCCTGCTCCCTATCCGTAGCAAACAGCCGCTCCACACTTTCCAAACCAATATTAGAAACCATACCACTGGCTATTAACAGCCCCGACCATACATAGCCAAATATAGGCGTGAGTTTTACAATGAGCAAATCGCTATGCTTCAAATACTCTTTTACTACCGTGGTAAGCACCACCAATACCACCCCAAATACAATATAGATAAGAATATTCCAAAACTGTACCATACCCAATTGCGATAATACAAATTCCAATCGCCTTTCTTGGTCCATTCCAGCATCTGCCATAGGAGACAGAAAACCAAACAATACTACGAAGCCAATCATATACAATACCGCTTCTGTGATGGCAGCCGCACCGCCCAACTGATGTTTTTTCATGTTGATATATTTATTATAAGATTAAAAATGTTTTAGGAAGAAGCACTACTCAATCGAAAAAAGCAGGCACTCAAGTAGATGGTGAGCAAAGCAAAACCCCTTTCTAGCCAACTTACCGCCAAGAGGTTTCCTAGGGTATTGAGCGCAAAATAAAGACCCACTACAAACAAGAACACCCGCAACCACAATACATTGCTATGGGCTCGCAATCGCAGCAAAGCATAAAACAAGACCACCAAAACCAAAGACACCCATTCCAATAGTAGAAAAGTAGAGGTATCGGTACCTCTCCCACCCCAGAAATACGCACCAAGATTCCCGACATCCGCATAAGTCAATACAAGAATCCCCAGATGCATCCCCAACAATAGCAACAACAATAAGCGGCTATTTCTAAGGGCATTCGAATAAGAAAGCAAGGATTTCATCTCTTCTGTATTAAAAATTTATACAAACATCCGAGATTTCCCTACCCCAATCGTCCTAAATTATAATGGCGCACCTTTTTACCATATATATAAGAATTTGGGCAACCCCCGCCATCAAACCTTTACCATCTAGGTATGATACCGTGGGCGGGGCCGGGCTATACACTTATAGTTTTGCTTTTTTTGCCAAGCGGCACTAGGCCTGCGGGGGCTTCCTGCGGTCGCCTCCTCATCCAAGTTTCGCTAATGTCCAAAAAAGCAAAAGCTACCGTTTCTATCCCTGTTGCAAGATTAAAGCAATATGTAAAAAGCAGTTAAATTAAACCATACTCCCCTGTTCCTTTCTAAAAACCGCAAGTCTTTCAGTACGATATTATTTTTGATTAAGACATATTACTTGACGGATTATATTCGTTTTCATGTCACGATCGGTCGTATAGCAATACGCCCCCACTCTGCCACATTGAACGATTTTCAATAAACACCGCAGTACAACCGTTATCGTTTTATATTAATGAAAAAGGACGCAGATGTACAAAAATTACCGCAGGGGCCTATAACAATACGCCCCATAGCCCAAACCTTAGTCCCGCAGCCCATCATTGCCCAACGAACATGCTGTTGATATTTCACAAAACCGCAACAGTCTGTAATCAAACCTTATATAAAAAAAATGGAATGCTGTAGGGGCGTATAGCAATACGCCCCCACTCTGCCACATTGAACGATTTTCCATAAACACCACAATACAACCGTTATCGTTTTATATTAATGAAAAAGGACGCAGGTGTACAGAAACTGCCGTAGGGGCGTATGCTGGGCTGTGAATGGGGAATGCTAGCCATAATTGGGGCTGAGGGCGTATTGCTATACGCCCCTACACTCTGCCACATTGGGCGATTTTCCATAAACACCGCAGTACAACCGTTATCGTTTTATATTAATGAAAAAGGACGCAGGTGTACAAAAATTACCGTAGGGGCCTATAGCAATACGCCCATAGCCCAAACCTTAGTCCCGCAGCCCATCATTGCCCAA
>JAOXRU010000643.1 GCA_025800395.1 Flavobacteriaceae bacterium | reverse complement strand
TTTTTCAAGTTCTTCCACAATATCTTCTAGAGTTGGCAATCCTACGGTAGTACTACAATACTTTTTTAAATCTATTTTTTTAATAAGTTCTTTATTGCCAATAAGTGTTTCTAAGGGCGTTTCTACATCTTTTGCCATTTGCGCCACTAATTTATACCGCTCTGGATGTACTGCCGAATCGTCCAAGGGGTTTGCTGCCTTTTTCACACGTATAAATCCAGCTGCCTGCTCATACGCTTTTTTGCCAAGGCGTGGTACCTCTAGCAATTGTTTTCTACTAGTAATACCCTTATTTTCGGATCGGTATTGTACGATATTTTCCGCTAATGCAGGACCAATACCTGCTACATAAGACAACAAACTAGCACTAGCGGTATTAATATTTATACCTACGGCGTTTACACAACTCATTACTGTTGCATCTAGTTGTTTTTTAAGTTGTCCTTGGTCTACATCGTGCTGGTATTGTCCAACACCTATACTTTTGGGGTCTATTTTTACCAATTCTGCCAAGGGATCTGCCAATCGCCGCCCAATAGACACTGCTCCTCTTACCGTTACGTCGTAATTGGGAAACTCTTTTCGTGCTATAGGAGAAGCGGAATAAATAGAAGCCCCAGCTTCGTTTACCACAAAAACCTGCAAATCTCTATCAAAACCAATACGCTTAATAAAAACTTCGGTTTCTCTAGAAGCGGTGCCATTTCCAATTGCAATAGCTTCTATTTTATAGGCATTTACCAAGCTTTTTACCTTTTTCATGGCTTCCGTTATTCTCTTCTGTGGCGGATGCGGATAAATGGTTTCGTTATGTTTCAAGTCGCCTTTTTCATCCAAACAAACCAATTTGCAACCACTTCGAAATCCTGGGTCTAAAGCCAAAATACGTTTTTCCCCTAATGGTGCTCCCAATAATAATTGTCGCAAATTATTGGCAAAAAC
>JAOXRU010000437.1 GCA_025800395.1 Flavobacteriaceae bacterium | reverse complement strand
AACAGCAGCAAAATCTGGTTTTACACGCGTTATACTTAACAGCAATGTAAAGCCTGTACCAAACCAAGCAAGCGCCATCAAATACCCTTTAAATATTGCAAAAGGGCATGCTGTAAATGTACATCCCGTAGGTGCATTAACTATGGGAGCTGAAGGAGAGGCTTTGGCAGAACTTTTTGATATGCAACAAGCAGGAGCTGTAGGTTTTTATGATTATCAACTCCCAGTAAACAATGCCAATCTATTAAAAATAGCATTGCAATATACGCAAGGATTCAACGGGTTGGTTTTTTCCTTTCCAATGCAATCGCAGTTAGGGCACAAGGGAGTGGCAAACGAAGAAGTAACTGCTACAAATTTGGGACTAAAAGGAATTCCAGCCGTTGCAGAGTCTCTACAAATTCAGCGAGATCTCTCTATTTTGGAATATACAGGAGGAAAATTGCATTTTCCAACCATTTCTACCAAAGAAAGTGTTACGCTTTTGGCTAAGGCTAAAAAGAAGGGACTAGATGTAAGTTGCAGTGTGGCACTACCCCATTTATGGTTTACGGATTCTGTTTTGGAAAATTTCGATACCAATTATAAACTTTTACCGCCTTTGCGAACAGAAACAGATAGACAAGCATTAATTGAAGGTGTGTTGGATGGAACTATTGATTTTGTAACTTCCGACCACAATCCATTGGATATCGAAAACAAAAAATTAGAATTTGACCATGCTGCTTTTGG
>JAOXRU010000436.1 GCA_025800395.1 Flavobacteriaceae bacterium | reverse complement strand
ATATTTGTTTATACATACAAGTATTCAAACATTTCTGAAAATTCAATCACTAACATAGAAGTCAGGGGAGACATCCAGAAATCCAGTTGTGATCTAACATACATGTTTACCAGGTATCCATCAGTTGTTACATATACATATATCTGCTCATTCGTTCACGTATTCATACATTTCTCTAGTGATTTAACATGGAAGATATTTTTCTAAAATGGTGATTTAACATGGAAATAAATATGGGACGCGTCCTGATCCATGTTAGTTGTTGAAAGAACATGGAAATTTTGAAGGAGTTATTTTGTTGGTTTACCGCCTGGTTACACTAACTAACATGGACATTTCCTTTTATCATTACACATGTTTACCATGGTTCCATGTGTTGCTATATGATATGTATATCTATATCTGAAATTCCAACTACTGACATAGAAACCAAGAGACATCCAGAAATCCAGTTTTTTTGGTGTAGCACGCATGTTTACCAGGTATCCATCGGTTGCTACATAATATGTAAAGATATACATATATTCACAGAAAACTCTTCGGTAAACTCACATAGCTATGCCAGGCCAATTGCAGGCCTCCACTCAACAATAGGTATCTTTGACTATGTTAATATTTTTTAATCCAAAATTCACTAACATAGCAATCGCTGGACCGACAGGAGAACTAACATAGCATCTGGGGCATGATGACAATTACGGTTTTGATACAAATATGATAAGAGAACATAACCATACTGCAAACTTTGAATACTATGTACATTTCGGAATTCTGCGCTAACATAACAATAGGATGAACCCTGAATACTTATTCACAAAAGAATGGCTTCAGCTAACATAACACTTCCATAGTCTGTGAGGACTTACAAATATTTGCCATTCCTACTCCTTTCATTCCTTTGAGCTTCCCCGGTTAAAGACAAGAGGCCGGACAGTTTTTGGCAAAACCACCAACATGTTTTTTTTTCACGCGACACCACTCACAGAGCAGGTGGGGATATGGAGCAAAACCACTAACATTGCATTTTTTACTAACAAATACTAACAAGGCATATCTTCAAGCGACACCACTCACAGAGCAGGTGGGGATATGGAGCAAAACCACTAACATGGCATTTTTTACCAACAAGGCATATCTTCAAGCGACACCACTCACAGAGCAGGTGGGGATATGGAGCAAACCACTAACATTGCATTTTTTTGGCTAATAAGGCATATCTTCAAGCGACATCACTCACAGAGCAGGTAGGGATATGGAGCAAAACCACTAACATGGCATTTTTTTGGCTAACATGTTTTTTTCCACGCGACACCACTCGCAGAGCAGGTGGGGATATGGAGCAATACCACTAACATGGCATTTCTTTTACTAACAAGGCATATCTTCAAGCGACAGCACTCACAGAGCAGGTGGGGATATGGAGCAAAACCACTAACATGGCATTTTTTGGCTAACATGTGTTTTTTTCACGCCAAACCACTCACAGAGCAGGTTGGGGATATGGAGCAAAACCACTAACATGGCATTTTTTTTCTAACAAGGCATATCTTCCAGCGACACCACTCACAGAGCAGGTGGCATAGTTTCGCAAACATGGCATGTTTTCACGCGACACCACTCACAGAGCACACTTTAAAAATCTTACATAAAAGTGCTATGTTAGTAGTAGTCTGTCATGCACATCTAACCTGAAAATGGGAATTCGACTGTTTTCTTTTCCAATTAAAAATCTTTATGTAAAAGTCATCAAAAAGCGATTTTTTTGTCCAAATCAAGGCCAGCCTTTTTGTTGGGGAATCAATAACTGAAAGCTTCTTTCTGGAAATAGAAATGGGATGCGTACCATTTTACATAAAAGTGCTATATTCATACATATCTGAAATTCCAATCACTGACATCGAAGTCACGAGACATCCAGAAAATCATGGTTTTTGCGGCGTTGTTGCGACGGTGGACGCCAGGGGAAGATGGGACTTCGTTGTACTGAAAACAGTTGTTTTTGCAAAACCCTGTAAAAAAACATGGTTTTTGGCTTCAGAAAAGATGGACTTGCTAACATGGAAATTGTTGTTTCAACTGTATGGGCACTACGACGTTGTTGCGACGGGGGACTCCAGGGGAAGATGGAACTTCGTTGTACTGAAAACGGTTGTTTTTGCAGAACCCTGCAAAAAATCATGTTTTTTTGGCTTCAGACAAGATGGACTTGCTAACATGGAAATTGTTGTGTCAACTGTATGGGAACTACAACGTTGTTGCGACGGCGGACGACGCGGGAAGATGGACCTTCGTCGCGCTAAAAACGGTTGTATTTGCAAAACCCTGTAAAAATCAGTGTTTTTTGCTTCAACAAAGACGGAGGTGCTAACATGGCAAGAGCCTTCATTAAGCAGCGTTTTCGGTTTCTACGTTAAATCACTAGAGTGTATATTTCTGCCAAATGAATGGCCCCAAGATGGCAGCATTTTTGATCACTCTCGCTTCAAATGTGATTTTCATGACTCTAGTCAATGAAGTGGGAGCGGTCAGATAGCCATTTTGAAACAGCGGGTCCACATGTACACCTAGAGTATATCATCGCATGT
>JAOXRU010000397.1 GCA_025800395.1 Flavobacteriaceae bacterium | reverse complement strand
AAAATTTGTTGTCTTTTAATGATATTCAGGTAAGGGATGTAATGACACCTCGCACGGTTATGGTAAAGGCAGATGCACATATGCCTATACAAGATTTTTTCGAAGCCAATAAAGATCTTAAATTCTCGCGTATTCCTATTTATACAAAACAGGAAGACGATATTAAAGGGTACTTTTTAAAAGACAATTTGTTACAAAGTATAATCGAAGGCAAAGGCGACAATCCTTTAGAAAGTATAGCTAGAGAAATAATGGTTACCAATAGGGAAGTTCCCATTCCAGTATTGTTCGAAAAATTAGTAGATAAGCGAGAGCATATTGCTTTGGTAGTAGACGAATACGGATCGGTAAGTGGTCTAGTTACCCAGGAGGATGTAATTGAAACCCTATTAGGACTCGAGATTATGGATGAGAGCGATAATGTGGCCGATTTGCAGCATTTGGCAAGAAGAAAATGGGAGCAACGGGCGAAGAAAATAGGGTTGCTTAAAGAAGAAGACTCAAAAGCCGAAGAGGAATAAGATATAGTTTGGGATATTTTAGTAGCTTTTTCCGACTATCCGCTATATCTTTTTTGGGGTGGTACTCTGCCACCCACCCACCCACGAGTACCACCCCAAAAAAGGATGCCGCTACTATCCGGGCTAGGGCACAGAAATTCTAATTATATTTTTTAAAACAGCCTACATTTTTATTCCCTACGGATTGCGTAACTTTGTTATTTTAAAGAAACACCATGCTAAACATAGCCACTATACGCAAAGATTTTCCTATTCTTCGAAGAGAAGTAAACGGAAAACCACTCCTATATTTCGATAATGCCGCTACTTCGCAAACCCCACAACAGGTGATTGATGTAATTGTAGA
>JAOXRU010000395.1 GCA_025800395.1 Flavobacteriaceae bacterium | reverse complement strand
CAGCATCTAATTCGGTTATAGATCCTTTTACCTGAACAATCCGATCTAAGTATTGGGCATTGGCGGTATCTTCATCTTCCTGAAAGGCAGCAATAAGCTTGCCAGAATCTATTCGAATTTGCGCATCTCTATTGGCAACGTTTATATGGGGTTTGTAATACCTAGAAAGTGCTGTAAAACCACCAATACAAAGTACTAATAACAGAAATGCGATAAAGGCACTCTTTCTTTTTTTCATAATTTTTGTTTTTGTGGTTAGGTTTAAATCTGAGTCTTTTTAAACTAGAAATGGTATACCTCAATTGTTTTTAGATCCTTGATCTACCCAACAATCGATGGCCTTTATTTGCACATCGGTTAAACTGCCGTTTCTAGGCATGGTCTTGGCAACTACCGTTCTTCGAACACCAGCTGCTGCTGCTTTAATCTTGTCGTAGCCTCTAAGATCTGGATTTTGAGATCCGTTATGGCAACCCACACAACTGCTTTCTATAATGGGTTTTACAGTTGCCTTAAAAGACACCGTTTCGGCACAGCCATTGGTGTCTTCCTCTACGGTAGATTTTTCGCAACTGCTATTAAGCACCATGCCTAAAAGACATAAACTAATGAATAGAACATTTTTTT
>JAOXRU010000386.1 GCA_025800395.1 Flavobacteriaceae bacterium | reverse complement strand
ATTTACTTATCTATCGGGTTTATTTCTGTCATGATTTCCTTATTGTTAGGGGTTTCTTTGGGTGCCTTTGCAGGTTTTTTTGGTGGTACTATTGATGCTTTAGTTTCTTGGTTAATGACTGTGGTTTGGTCAGTACCGAGTATTATGTTAGTCATTGCAATTAGTATGGCATTAGGAAAAGGAGTTTGGGTTGCATTTGTGGCAGTTGGCTTAACGATGTGGGTCGAAATTGCGAGGGTAGTCAGAGGGGAAATCATGGCACTCAAACAAAAGCTCTATATCGAAGCCGCACAAGCCTTCGGAATGAACAATTTTTATATTATTTATCGTCATATTTTACCAAATTTAATTGGGTCTTTGATTGTCATTACAACCTCAATTTTTGCTTCGGCAATTTTAGTTGAGGCGGGATTAAGTTTCTTAGGGCTTGGAGTTCAGCCACCTACACCATCTTGGGGAATGATGATTAGTGCGGGTTCTGAAAATATGTTTCGTCCGAATAGTTGGCATTTGGTCTTTTTGCCAAGTTTTTGT
>JAOXRU010000367.1 GCA_025800395.1 Flavobacteriaceae bacterium | reverse complement strand
GTTAAAGGAATAGATGCCTATATAGAGATTGATATGGAAGAAGCTAGACACCAAGTAGCGAGGCCATTACAAGTAATTGAAGGACATCTAATGACAGGGATGAATGTAGTGGGAGATTTGTTTGGTTCGGGAAAAATGTTTTTGCCACAGGTGGTGAAATCAGCCAGAGTAATGAAAAAAGCAGTAGCATACCTCAATCCGTTTATAGAAGCCGAAAAGCAAGATGCATCTAGCAGTCTAGGTAAAATATTAATGGCAACCGTAAAAGGAGATGTACACGATATTGGAAAAAATATTGTAAGTGTGGTATTAGGTTGTAACAATTATGAAATTGTAGATTTAGGAGTAATGGTGCCGCCAGAGAAAATTATAGAAACGGCAAAAGCGGAACAAGTAGATGCGATTGGGCTCTCTGGACTCATTACCCCATCCTTAGACGAGATGGTGTATTTGGCTAAAGAAATGGAGCGAGAACAAATGAATATTCCTTTGCTTATAGGAGGCGCAACAACCTCTAAGGCGCATACAGCAGTAAAGATAAATCCGGAATATTCCAATGCGGTAGTATATGTAACAGATGCCTCTAGAGCAGTTACTGTTGTTGGTGATTTACTTAACCAAGAAACAGGAACTACCTATAAAACAACATTGCAAAACGATTATGAAAAATTACGTGAGGGGTTTTTAAAACGCAGCAAAACCAAACAGTATATTCAGATTTTAGAAGCTCGAGAAAATCGTTTGCAACTCGATTGGGAAAACTACGAGATTCCTAAGCCTGCAAGTTTGGGAGTACAAAGTTTATTGCAGATACCTTTAGAAACTTTGGTGCCTTATTTCGATTGGCGTCCTTTTTTTCTGTCTTGGGATTTACATGGCAAGTTTCCACAAATATTAGAAGATGAGGTAGTAGGCGAACAAGCCAAGCAGCTGTATGCCGATGCCAAGACCATGTTACAAACCATTATTGCAAAAAAGCAATTTCAAGCAAAAGCCGTATTCGGATTGTTTGCAGCCAATAGCAACAACCAAGACGATATTGTTTTGCAACATAAAGATAAAGAAATAGCGGTGTTTAGAAGCTTACGACAACAAGGAAAAAAGAAATCGGGAGTGCCTAACTTGGCTTTGGCAGATTTTGTTGCTCCAGAGCGTATTGGCAAAAAAGATTATATGGGAGCCT
>JAOXRU010000359.1 GCA_025800395.1 Flavobacteriaceae bacterium | reverse complement strand
ATAGGTATTGGTTTGGGTGCGTGCCCCGCTAAAGGCCGAATTGACATATACTCCTTCTCCTGCACCACTGCTTTTTACTACCCGTTCGCCCCCAGCATCGTAGGTGTAGAGGCTTACGTAGCTAAAAAAATACTGCTATCTAGAACAGGTTTATAGACCGACTGGTTGGTAGATTATCAGCGAAAAAATGATCTTTGCCAATAAGAAACTGCGGCATCATTTTAAATCAGTTTCTAACGATCTATGAAAAAAGAGTTGGACTTTAAGTAAAAGTCAAACCCTCAATATGGTAACTTACACATTTTACGGGATAGTGGGGGTGATGTTTTAACTTATACATCATGAAATGATCCAACTAAATTATACTTTTTCTGTAAAAGAAAGTAATGTTCTTTGTTTAACTTCAAAACTTGAAACATTTTTAGCTAACATTCTTTCAACCAATGAATCACTAAAAAAAAGTTCCGTAATTCCTCGTATAGAAATAAGATTCCTTTTTTGATATTTATGGTTTAAAACCACTTTATCAAACGAATTAAAAGGCTCTTTATCCTGTAATTCCATATACTCATCATGATTGTTTATCTCAAAGTATTTTTTGTCAGATGAATTAGCATCAAACGTCGAGTATACTAATGATTCCGAAAAAACGATTTCAGAGAAATCTATCCAAGGAACATATAGTAAGTAATATGCCTCGTCAACTTCTTTTATATTTACTTTCAACACATGATATTCTTCTAAAGACACATTTTCTTCTTTCAAACAGTCTACAACTTTTTGACTAACCAAGTAATTAAAGCAAAAAAAGTGAGGTGTATAAACCATTAAGTCTGTTGCCTTTGCCTTGGGCAATAAATTGCCTTGCATATTGATATCTAAATTGAAAACCTCATCTCTGCGATTCAATAATTCATCAATGTTTCCTTGAGTAAGCAAACTGTTAGATCTGTTTTCTATATCTTTATTTTCTAATTCAACTTGGTATAATCCATTTTTAACACCAATTATCTCAGGTTCAAATGAATTGGATATTCTTTTAAACATTACAAATTGTTATTTAAAATTCTAAAGTACTCGTTAAGTTTCATTCCACTATCGTAGGCTTTGTTTATCTCTTTGTTTAACCGAGCTTGCAACTCCCTCAAGGTTTTTGCATTGATATTATTTTTTGCGCCAAGTTGGCTTATTAATTTCCCTACATACTCATTGTATTTTGGATGATTACCATGAAAAGGTGTTGGAAGTTTTTTAAGATTAAACCCTCCGCCTATCTTCATAAATGGCTCCAACATTGTCTTATACTTTTTAAAAACAGCTTGAGGTATGATATGATGTTTTTGTATAGAAAGATGTTTTCCTAACGATTTTGCAAGATATCTACCTCCGTTTTTAATTAATGGTTTACCTGCTCCGCCAATAAATTCTACTCCACCCGACCCACTAAGTGGATCTGGATTAGAAATTAACAGCTTTGGTTTAACAAAAAGATAATGATATAGGTTAGACAGGCTATATCCATCGTAATATTTTACATTATCATAAAAATCATTGTAGGCTTGTGCTATATCCTTATTCACACCTGTGAATAAAAATCCATATTCCCCCGGATTTGGGTTGATTTCATTTGCAAAGAACTTTGCTTTCTGAAAATCTGAATCATTCACTACAATGGTTTTTTCGATACCATCTCTAACTTCAACAGTCTCATTGGTGAGTCTGTTCTTAAATTTAGTCTCCGGTCCCATCCCCGTAGGATCGATAAACATAATCGGATTGGAATAGGTGTACTCATAAGGAGAGCGGTGTGCGCCTACTTCTTCCCAAAGTGGGTCTATGGAAAGCCACAAGCTCACCTTAGGATTATAATACCTCGCCCCATAGTAGTACAGCCCAGTCTCCTCATCCAATTCCTTGGCGTTAAACTTATAAGGGGTGTTCCATCTGGCATTTTTGGATTCTATGAACACCTCTCCGAAAGGAACGTATTCCAGATGTTGTACGACTTCGCCTTCTAAATTAGTGATAAACGAGGAACTGCCCAAATGATCGGTGTGGTAATAAGCTGATTTTGAAATAACTTACGCACACAGTAGGTTTTGATTTTTTAAACAGGCAAGGTCATCCTATTAACGATTATCGCTTCATTTTTTCAAAGTGGCACTCATAAAACTGTTATAGTGGCACAGTTTGAACGGAGACCGCTGCAATGCAAGAATCAAGAACAAATCCCCGACCATAAAGTTAACCGCCTAGAAGAACTCCTGCCAGGATATATCCCAGAAAAATAGGGTGTAGTTCCTCGGGTGGATACAATTATTCCAAGATGGAAGAAGGGGAACGCAATGAGAGGAAACCCAAGGATAAGGAACACGTTTTTGCTATGCTCGATGCTTTTATAAAGCAAACCAAACTCCAAAACGTATTGCAATAAAAAACCAACAACTAAACAAAGTTTTAATTATTGGTTTTAATTATTTACACTCACATTTTTATCTATGAGCTAGTTTACTACATTACCAACCTTAGTGTTCCAAGACTTGACCTATCGTAAGCTGCTGTTTGATTTCGGCAATAGTCATTTGGACAGCTTTTTAAGGGTTTGTTTTACTTCTTTCAAAGCTGCTTTGTAATTGGCTTCTTCTTTGGCTTGCCCTTCTACGGGTTCAATAATCAATAGCCAGCCTGTCTCGTGTGGTTACGCAAATAGTTTCGCCAACCTTGAAGCCTAATTGCTCTATCCAGATTCCTGTTAACCGTAGTTCGGGTACTTCTCTGTTATCCGCTGACCTGTGTACTGTAAACCTTTAACTTTCTTGCTGCTTGTTGTTCAATAGAAAAACATTTTGCTTAGTTAATCAACAATGCAATATTATTAATAATTGCTTTACTAAGTAACTAATAATTTTCTGTTTCTCCTGTAAATTGTTTTAACAAGCACTAAATCCTATCTTTGTCGCAATAGTTAGCAATTATGGATATAGGTAAGAACATAAAACGCATCCGAGAAGCAAAGAAACTGTCCCAAAAGGAGGTTATTGCTGCTATTGATATGGGTGCTGCTCAATATTCAAGGATTGAAGGTGGTAAAACCGAACCTTCTATCAGCACATTGGAAAGGATTGCTAAAGCTCTAGGTGTGAAGCTCTCTGAACTGTTTGCCAGCGAAGAAGATTTACAGGATATTAATTCTCAGGATGCTATCGTAATGGAAAAGGTAAAGCTCATTGCTTTTATCAAGCAGACTAAACTACAAGGTATTCTATAAAACAAAAGCCCTCACATCTCTGCAAGGGCTTTGGCTTTAAATATTTATTTGTATTTCTTCTAATGGAACTTTCAAAGGAAGATACCCCACATCTTTACGTCCTTTAATTACAATACCGTCAGCAACTAACTCTATATCTTTATAAATTTCTAAAAAATACTCAACACCATTTTCAGTGTTATCAATATACTTTTGAAAGACTATTTCACCATCCTTCTCCAAGGTAAAATTGGAGTACATACCATTATTTTTAAAGTTTATCCAAACGGCTGCTTTCAAAGACTTATTAAATAACATAATATCTTTTTGAACCACTCTATAATCAGGGTTTAAATCAATTTCAACACCTTTACTGTATGCATATTCACTTGCTAATAAAAGCTGTTTATTTTTCAAGACAGTAGATGCTTTTTGTAGAGCTTCACAAGACCTTTTCCATAAAAACTGAATTTGTTCATTCTCATTTAACTTATTGAATAATTCCAAATCAAACACATCATCATAAGTTAACTGCTTATCATAAAAATGAGTGAAAAACCTCTCGGCTTGAGGGTGTAACCTATAAGTCTCTTCTGTTCTGAAAAACAAATTAATGAACTGAATTTTTTTTCCATCATACTTTTCACAAAGTAACCTATTCAAAAGAGTACTTAACGGGAAAAATTTTTTGTCTAATTCTAGTAATTTATTATCTCCATCACTAAACCAAAACAAAGTTCTCTCTATATTATCTCTCATTTTTAGAGCTTAATTGGTAATCCTGTATTAAAATTAACTGGGTACGGTATTTTCATACCTGGTAGAGAATACTGACCAGTAGAATTAAAATGTAAACTTCTCAGATACTTTTCCATTGTATGTGTCTTACCTTTATACATTATCGAAGAAAATTTCCCATAAGCTCCAGGACCCGCAGATTTCAAAGATTGGCCATACCTAACTAAATTTGCATCCGTTACCCCGAATTTATGAAGCTCTCCAAATCTGTTGTAAATAGTATAAGTTCTTGAAGGTGCAAGTGAACCCGAAGAAGTTGTAAGTTTTATAGGGTTAACCTTTAAGGCAGTTGTACTCGACCTAGCCGCCCTATAAGCATCATAAGCCTTATACACCTTATCGGCATGCCTAAAGGAACTATACAATCCCAATGTGCCAGCACTCCCAAACTCAGTGATATAACTGACCATGGTCTTGCGAGCCTTCTTATCTCGATAATCATCGCCAAACCAGAACTTACCAGATAGTCGAGAAACAGTAGAGAGGGTATTTCCGTTATTGTAATTTGTGCTAGAAATTACAATTCCATCTTTTCGCATATTGTACTCCGCTTCCTTGCCCTAGTACATCCTATTATTGGCAGACGAGACACCATCCATAACGATATTTATCACATCATCTTTACCGTCATTGATATGCATCACTTTTACCCGATGATAGGTGCCATCCAAATTTTTATAGAGATGATATATATCGGTCTTTAC
>JAOXRU010000337.1 GCA_025800395.1 Flavobacteriaceae bacterium | reverse complement strand
CTTCTTTGAAACACAGAGAGTGTTAATGAGATTTTTGAGCTCTGCAAACAAAAGTGGTGGCATCATGGTATGATAGTAGTCAACTGCCTCATTTTGCATGGTATGAATCCAATTTGGGCTGGAAGTGCTTTTTTGGTGCATAATGACAACAGTATATGCTATTTAAGGACTGCTTGGCAATGCAGAAGCAGAGCTTTGTTTTTTCCATTCGTGTATAATCAATTTATATGACCAGTCCTAGCACCACATATCCAGTGTGAAATCTGATACTTGTTCAGAGTAAACTAGAGACTATTGAGGTACTGATGGATACCCATAAAACACAGAATTATTGTTGGAAAGTACCGAAAATTTGAGAAAACATTTAGTGGTTCTCACTTTTCAGATGAAATTCTCCAGATGTGCATTTGAGGGCATCTAGCAAAAGTAGTGCAGTACCAAGGTTCTGTTGATTTAGATGAGGCAGACTTTTTCCATGGATGGACATTACTGGTGGTTACCATTTCCCATACAGCAAAGTTTGACCAAAAGCATTGCTATCATATGACAGCATGAAAAAAGTAGTCTCGATTTAGATGTTCCAGCTCTTAGTTATGTACGTGAAGCAAGTATCTTTTACCACCGCGAGAGGCCTGGTAGGCCTAAGCAAAGAATACCAATCACCATTATACCATTTTTCTATTTCTCTAGCTTAGTATGTATGCG
>JAOXRU010000324.1 GCA_025800395.1 Flavobacteriaceae bacterium | reverse complement strand
TGCATACTCCTATATATGCACAACAGAAAAATACAGTTAGTCCAGCTTCTGTAGAGAGGTTATTATCTCTAAAAAATCAAGTAAGTCGCTTTAGCGAAATAGATCGAAAGTATACCTTAGAATATGCCAAAACACATCATCTTCCATTAGAAAAAACAGATAAAAACGGAAATTATTTGGCTTTGCAAAGAATTGCATCAGACGGTACTCCTATATATTATACAACGCTAAGTGAAAAAGTTAACAATACCACAAGAACAACCTATATTCAAAATGCAGACTATAGCAATAGTGGTTTAGAAGGCACCAATATGCATATTGGAATTTGGGATGCTGGAGCAGTACGGTTAAACCATAGCGAATTCGACAATAGAATCGCACAAGGAGACGCAAACCCTAGAAATAATTTACACGCTACCCATGTTGCTGGAATTATTTTAGCCAAGGGCAAAGTAGCCAAGGCTAAAGGTATAGCTCCAAAAGCAACCGGAACTAGCTTCGATTGGTATAAAGACGAAATAGAAGTAATAGAAGAAGCCAGTAAAGGAATGATTCTCTCTAATCATTCCTATGGTATCGACCCTAAAAATGTGCCCGATTGGTATTTTGGTTCATATATCTATCAGGCCTATGATTGGGACAAAATCATGTATGAAGCACCACATTATCTTGCGGTAATTGCGGCTGGTAATTCTCAAGGAAACGGGTATAACCAAAGCCCCGTAACTGGAACATCCGCAGATAATCACGATCTTCTTATAGGTTTTTCCGTGGCCAAAAACGGACTTACAGTTGGTGCTACTAAAAACACCCAAAGCAACACAGATGGAAGGTTAACTAGTGCCGAAATTGCGTCTTATTCTAGTTTTGGACCTACAGACGACGGTCGTAT
>JAOXRU010000297.1 GCA_025800395.1 Flavobacteriaceae bacterium | reverse complement strand
TTTTAGCGGGATTCGAACTCGCGACCTCTGAATCTGCAGTCCAATGCCTAATCCACTGGACTACGGCGGAAAACCTTAATATTCCATTGCAAAAATTAATATTTAACTGTCAAGATCGCTCCAAGGGCCCTCGCATCTTTTGAAGATGGCAGCCGCTTTTCAGAGCAAGCTCAAAGTGTTTACGGCCCGTTTCTATTATGTTAGCCACGGTAACACCACAATCACCTGCTATCAAGAGACCTTTAGAGAACTTGGAGCTGTACAATTATCCCCATTGGCAAACCGAAAACCTTTACGATACGAAAACAAGCCAAGAGCTGGAGCGTCTTCGATCGTTGCATGTCTAGTTCTGACAGAATTTAGGAAAATGTTTTAAAATCGTGTGCAATGTGGGCAAAAAAAAAGAGCCGAAAGAGTGGAGAGAACTAATTGGCAAACACTGCAAAAAAAGTCTACAACGCGAAACACCGCCTTATTAAACCACATATAAGATATCGGCGAAACTCGATGTTCAAAGTAGCCACAAATATTGGAACTGGAACTGTGGACTACTGGCTATGGATTATGGATCAGAAACTACGGGCTACATTTGGATAGTAAATAGTGCCATGATTTTTTTTTTGGCATAATTGCAAAGCTAGCACATATATTTTTTTCTATGTTTACGTTAATTTTCTTCCAGTTCCTCATATTGTAAATTCTCTTAAAATTACTAAAACACTTATGT
>JAOXRU010000285.1 GCA_025800395.1 Flavobacteriaceae bacterium | reverse complement strand
TAGATCGTGAAGAACCTTTAGATTGTGTAGAACCTATAGATCGTGTAGAACCTATAAATAGTGTAGGACCGATCATGTAGACCTCACAGATCCTGTAGAACCCATAGATCCTGTAGAACCTGTGTAGAACTTATAGATCGCATCCACAGATCGATCCTATAGAACCTATGAGATCCTGTGGATCCCATAAACGCGTAGAATTCATTGGTTGCGTAGAAGCCATAGATCGTGTACATCATGTAGAAAACACCTATTTTCATAGGAGGATGGGGAGGTGGGTATAAAAGCTTATAAATAAAGAATCTAAAGGCGCGCATTTGCCAACAACACCGAGGACTGCTTACACTGCTTGCAGTCCCCCTTTTCTCTTGAGGTGGCAGTTAAACGAAAAAGACGTACTAATGACTAGATTATTTCGCGTAGACCCATAGATCTTATAGAAACCTGTATAATAATGTGCGCCTATATTTGTGTTTTCCGGGCCGTCCCCTGACATTTTACCAACCGGGTCGTTTAAAATCAATATGTCAACAATATGCCTATTTAATTTTCGGCGATCTGGTTTCGCATTACATATAAAGTTCATGATGGTTGCTGGTACAGGAGAAAAGAAAAGTAAAAGTTTTGAAATTGTAATTGTAATAGTACAAAATATTTTTCTCCTTGTTATGGTGAATTTTCTTAACTTATAATAAAATATGTATTTTTCTCCTGATATAATTGCATGATTTTGTTATACCCAAATGTCATCTGTTCTATAATTATATAATTAACCACGGATGATTTGGATTTAACCACAAGTACGATGTAACCACGCCATGATTCGAACTCGCACACGTTTTAGTCGACAGGTACCGCGCATGCTCTTACAAGTACAAACATGGGGATCGGGAGGGCAGAACTAAACTACAGTTGCCCCTTTTAATTAAAAATTGCGTCTTGCCTAGGTCACGAGCATTGTCAGGCTGTTTGCCTTTTTTTGAGGAACGTTACTATAAAGTCGTATTGTCGTTTCCAAAGCAAGCCTCTGATTGGTTGGAATTTTCGTGCGGCTTTTGGCTG
>JAOXRU010000278.1 GCA_025800395.1 Flavobacteriaceae bacterium | reverse complement strand
GTCCGTATCGAAAGCCATGATGGTAAAATTATGGAAGCAGACCAATTCTATTGGGACCAGGGAAATTCGTGGATTTTTACCGAACAAAAATACAAACTTACCAGTCCAGACATCAACCTAGAAGGTGTTGGTATTGATTTTAACCGTAACTTTACCTATGTGTACACACCATACCAATCGGGAAATTATACTATTAAAGAAGAAGAACAATGATTAAAATTTTACGATATACCGAATATTTGTACTTATTTGTAGCCGTAGCCTCGATATACCAAATAATAACGCTATGGAACACCGATCGCAACCACGCTTATATTTTTGTGTTTTTTGCAGTTATATCGGTTTTTATGTTTTGGTTTCGCAGAAAATTTCGCAAACGTTTCGATCAAAGAAAATCTAAAGAAGAATAATGCACACACCTATCCTTCTTATTATTTTATGCTTAGTGCTATCGGCCTTTTTTTCTGGCATGGAAATAGCATATATCTCTGCCAATAAAATACATCTCGAACTAGAGAAAAAGCAAGGAGGACTCATGGCTACTATTTTGGATAAAATTACACAGAAGCCATCTAAATTTATTACTACCATGCTTATAGGCAATAACATTGCCTTGGTTATTTATGGTATTTATATGAGCGATATACTTATTGCTTGGTTTTCCCAGTTTCTGCCCAGCAACTACACCTTCGTTAATTGGTTGCTAACCGATTTAAACCTACTTACCCAAACTATAATTTCTACCATTATTATATTGGTAACTGCAGAATTTCTTCCTAAAGTTTTTTATCAATTATATGCC
>JAOXRU010000273.1 GCA_025800395.1 Flavobacteriaceae bacterium | reverse complement strand
CATCGAAATCTCACCATCGATTGTTCATTTCCAAATGTGAAAAGGTGTATTTTTCTTTTTGTCCGGCCGCCGAAAAAAAAAGAACTGCTTCGAGCCCAATCTAAACTCCATATCAAATTTTTGCAAGACTTGTTGTTTTTTGCACAAGATGTTTGCGTTTTGCTAGTACATAGTATAGTATATATACTAGTAGCTGATGTGCATTGGCGACTAAGCTTAAATTATTGGTTGGATTACTACACCAGATTAGCTATATAGACTAAAAGAAATTTCCTTGAATGTTGGGATATTATAGTACAACAATACAAACAACAACCGCTCAAGCTTCATAATTTGGTGTGCAAATTTTATCCGATAATGTGATTACCAATGCAAAGCTGTGGTAATTTATGCCCGCAATAAGAGAAGTGACTCGATTCCCCATTGTTTTGCATCTCATCTCAATGCCAATTCTCGATTGGCCGTGAACCGAAGTATGTTCTATGCACTTCAAACAGGGGT
>JAOXRU010000271.1 GCA_025800395.1 Flavobacteriaceae bacterium | reverse complement strand
AGTTGCATAGAGTCCCATAGGTATGAAGAAATGCGCGGTCACAGGCGCGCGAGTTGCATTTCGTTGCCAAGCTGCACCGTTTTTCACTTTGTGCTTTCATATGCTTGCATTAAGGGAAAAATGCGCGCCCCTGTCAGTTTTGCAAGCGGCGATCATTCTGGAAAGCCAACAGCATGTTTAGACGACGTCCAGGCGTAGGCCAAGCTGGATCTTGCTTCCAAATCAAATATACTTGGTTACATACACCCCAAAAATGAAGTAGGCCAACGCAAGCTCTTCACTTCCCTGATCTGGACGCTTCCAAGTGTCTCCAAACGCTGACTGTAGATGCAAAATAGATATATTCAAATATGTATATGTGATTATATATGTAAATATATACGTAGTAAATATAAACAAGATCCCCGTAGGAATTACCCTGAAAGGGTTGGCCCCCTGATTTTGTAGTTACAAACCTTGTCTCCCAGCTCCCCCCCCCAAAACCTCTCTACAGAATCAAGTTCCAGCAGATTTCACTACGAGCCAGCTCTCTACAAAATCAGGGGGCCAACCCTTTTTTTCAAACCACAAGCCATCTGAAAGGGCTCTGTCTCCACCGGCCAGGTACCCTAAACTGCTCTACAAAATCAGGAACTTGGTTGGAAAACGACAATGTAAAATTGATGAACTTTTGAGCTTGCGTGAAGAAAGACCATTTTGTAGAGGCTCAATTTGTTGATGTTTGGCCTTGTTGTTAAGACTTTAAAAATAGCTCAAGATCCTGATTTTGTAGTGGGGTTCTGTGGGGTTCTGATTTTATAGTGGGGTTCTTGATTTTGTAGTGAAAATATGTGATAAGAAGAATTTGGATTCATCAATATCCAATAGACCAACACGTATTCTCTACAAAATCTGTCTGAACCCTGGACCCACTACAAAATCTAAAACCTGCCCCAAAAAAACTTGCCTCTACAAAATCAGGACCCAGACTTAAGATAGAGAACAACATAATTTCACTACAAAATCAGGGACCACCAGTAGCATGCTTCTAAATGCCAAAAGTAGGCTGTATAAAAAATCAGTTTATACAGGGGGGTAACGGTTTAGATTTTGTAGAGGAAATTGGTGGGGGGATCTGTGAACTACAAGTATGTGAGGGTGCAAAAATTGCCAACCCAAACAACGCACTATTAAAGAGAACACCCTTGAAATTTACCATACATTTGTATAGTGTTTCATTCCCTGTGCAACGGTTTTCTCAACCTCCAATTCAACGGCTGAAAGCAGTTTTTGGATCAACTCGAATCTCTCGCTGCTTCCTGGATCTACTCTTGAGCATCTCCCTCAGCCTTCTCGGCTTTTGCAATTGCGGCGTCCATTTCTTCCATGTGCTGCCCTGGGGTAACGGTATGGACTTGCCAGTTGGTGCTCCCGTAAAGTTGTTGTCACCTAACGTTGACACTGCCATGGATGCCATGTTGGACACTC
>JAOXRU010000257.1 GCA_025800395.1 Flavobacteriaceae bacterium | reverse complement strand
TTCAAAAAACACCAACAATCATTTCTATACAGTACAGAAAAATAACACCCCAATGTAGGGGCGTATAGCAATACGCCCTCAGCCCCAACCATAGCTGTACATCCCAATATGGATAAGCCTATGTTCTTTGGGTGCTGTTCTTGTTATACCATATTTAAAAAAAGTTCCAATGTAGGGGCGTATAGCAATACGCCTATTCGGGACACGGAAACGAATATATGACGCATTAAGTTTACGTCCTTATCAATAAACTGTCATCTTTCATATTAAATTTATAATTAGCAATGTAACAATGTAGCAATTTGAAAATTTAATCAAAACTTTACACTTCCAACTTTAAATACTTATAACTTTTTAACCTTATCACGAACAGCTAATACCCAAGCTTGCTGCGGACTCTTTTTAATACGCCATCTGCTACTAATTTGGCCTTGGTGGCGCCTTTTTCGAGGGCTGCATCTATTTCGGAAAGATTATCCATATAATAGTTAAATCGTTCTCTGGGACCCGCAAAACGTTCGATGATGCACTCGTATAAGGCTTGCTTGGCATGACCGTAGCCGTAGTTCCCCGCCAAATAATTGGCGCGCATGGCCGCAGTTTGTTCGGGTGTTGCAAGTATTTTGTATAACGCAAAAACATTGTCTGTATCCGGATCCTTGGGGTCTTCCAATGGGGTGCTATCGGTTTGAATCCCCATGATTTGCTTACGCAACTTCTTGTCTGGCAAAAAGATATTGATAAGATTGTTTTTACTCTTACTCATCTTGCTGCCATCGGTACCTGGTATGTATTGTGTTTCTTCCTGTACTTTAGCCTTTGGCAAAACAAAGGTCTCTCCCATCTGATTGTGAAAACGGTTGGCAACATCTCTGGTCATTTCCAAATGTTGCAATTGGTCTTTGCCTACTGGTACGATATGGGCGTCGTACAATAGAATGTCCGCTGCCATGAGCATGGGATATACAAAGAGTCCGGAATTGACATCGGCCAAACGATCTGCTTTGTCTTTAAAAGAATGGGCCAAGGTAAGTCTCTGATAGGGATAAAAGCAGTTGAGATACCAGGCCAATTCGGTCACTTGTGGCACATCACTTTGGCGGTAAAACACGGTCTTTTCTATGTCCAACCCAAAGGCCAACCAAGTGGCTGCGGTGGCATAGGTATTGGCTCTAAGTTGCTTCCCCTCTTTGATTTGGGTAAGGGAATGCATATCTGCAATAAACAAAAAGGAATCGTTGGAAGGATCGTTTGCCATTTCAATTGCTGGAAGAATTGCCCCCAAGATATTCCCCAAATGCGGGGTTCCGGTACTTTGTATGCCCGTAAGTATGCGTGCCATAGTGCTATTTTTTGATGCTCGCAAAGGTAATAAATCCCGTAAAGAAGCGATAGGATATGACCAATTATTAATGTTCTTTTTGCCTGGGTACTTGGCTCCAATATGTAGTTCTATGCCGAGTGCAATAGCTCCTTGTGCCGTAGCAAACCATTCTAAACCAAAAGCATAGGGTTTTCGTATACATACTAAAGGATATTTTCCTATTTTTGAAACCATGATGAGAAGTATCAAAATTTTCTTAGGATTCCTATGGCATATATGGTTTTACCTGCTTATCATAGTGCCAATTATCGTTTTTTTACCAATTCTATTTATACTCACCCTCAAAGAGAGTTGGTATCCCCAATTCTATTGGTTTGCTAGACATTTTTGGGCCACACCCATCTTGTATGGCATGGGCTGTCTGCCTGTGGTGAAAAATAAACAAAAATTAGAGAAAAACCAATCCTATGTGCTGGTTGCCAACCATGGGAGCATGCTAGACATTATGCTGATGATGTATGTGAGCAAACGACCTTTTGTGTTTGTAGGAAAAAAAGAATTGGTGAAAACCCCAATTTTTGGCTTTTTCTATAAGAGGGTTTGCATCTTGGTAGACAGATCGAGTGCAACTAGCCGAACAGGAGTATACAAAAAGGCATTCAAACGTCTACAAAACGGACTGAGTATTTGTATTTTCCCCGAAGGTGGGGTGCCAGATGACGAAAGCATTATATTAGATTCATTTAAAGATGGAGCCTTCAATATTGCTATATCCCAACAGATTCCTATAGTTCCCTATACTTTTTTGGATTGTAAAAGGCGCTTTCCTTTTAGCTGGTACCGCGGTAAACCTGGCTTGTTGCGGGTATTGAGTCATCCAATTGTACCCACCCAAGGCCTCACCAATGAGGACAAAGAGGGTCTAAAAACCCAGGTTCGTAGACTTATTTTGGGCGGGCTCTAAACAGATTCATAAAACAATATTACTGCCAAAAGCATAGCTTCACTATCCTAAAATGAAAACAAGATAGCCTATGCTCCCCTAGCCTGGAATAGGATAGGATCGAAGCTGTTATTGGTACCACAAGACATATACGCGCAAATTGGGGCTTGAAGCACTAGTTAAGGTCCCTGCTAGATTGCGGT
Source organism: Flavobacteriaceae bacterium (assembly GCA_025800395.1). GTDB lineage: Bacteria > Bacteroidota > Bacteroidia > Flavobacteriales > Flavobacteriaceae > JAOXRU01. The sequence goes on along the minus strand of JAOXRU010000257.1, from coordinate 7,697 downwards.
AATTGGCGATGTCTGTTTGGAAGGTTCCTTCATTGGTATAGTACAGGCCTTCTTCACTTCCAAACATCTCGAGAATCGGTTGCATTTCATTTTGTAGTGTCCGGCCGTCATAATTTGCTGGGCCTACATATTCCAAATAGAGTTTTTTGTCTTTAATACTACTAGAAAAGTAATAAGACAACCAAAAAGTATCCACACGAAGGTGCAATAATACAAAGCCATCCTTGTTTGGTTTGGAATTCAATTGAAAACTGTTAAACGTCATATCGTACCCTTCCTCTTTCAAATTGCTATCCACTTTTTTCATCAAGGCATAAAACCCCAAAGAAGTCAAAGGGTTGTGTCCCCACTCTGTAGTGTATCGGCAAGTCTCTAATGGGGGTTTTCCAATTCCCAATGCATCCTCATTTATTTTTACTGGGGTTCCAAAAAATCCTATGGTCGCTTTGGTGTTTTGCGATCGAGATACAAATTGTTTGGTGCTCGGATTATAAGTGAAATCTTCATAAGAGATATTGTTTATCCTAAGAACAGGCTTGGTACTAAATCCTATGGCGTTGCTTACTAATCCAAATTCTATAGGGGTATCAAAACCCGAAATATTGGAGTACAATCGGATATTATCATAGTTAAGCGTATAAAAGCTGGCATTTTCTTCTGTTTCTATGAGTATATTTTGAAATACAGGACTAGTGGCATCTGCTATGAGACCTTGTCGTATCGCATAGGACAATTGTACGCTTTCCCATTCTTTGGGGTCACTTACTGGGAGTAACTTTATCTCTTGTCCGTTTCGAAGGTCTTTAAGCACGATTGCCGATTCTTCTATACGAACAAGACTAAAAATAGAGTTTCCTTCATAGCCACTTCCTCGTAGTCCAGGAACATTGTTGTCGCTGAGTTTGTGGATGTGATTTCGGGTGCTGAAAACCAATTCTGTCCCACTCGAATTTTGAACTTCATAGGTGCTGGTTTGTATGTCAAACGCATCATTTACATCGGAGGTCATATCCACAGTACCGTTTTCTTTAAATTTTAGAAAGAAGGTAAAACCACCATAAGTGCCTTCTTTGGTGAAATAGACCAATTTATAGCCGTATTTGGCTGTAGTGAGTTTTTTGTGCAATTCGGCATTGCTTGTTTTGATGCGATCTGCCGGACTTTGATTAAATACTGCTTCGTCTTTGCTACAGGAAAGTAGGACAAGGATCAGAGATAAGTATAGGATTGCTGTTGATTTTTTCATTTTATTCTTCTATTACGTTTAAAGTAGCATTGTAAATCACTTCTTGTAGCTCATAAATATCTATATTCCATTGGTTTGCAAAATAATTGACTACCAGTTGTTCTTTCTGACGAAGGATACTTTGGGCTTGAGAAGAATTGATATTGCTGATAATGGCATCATATTCTTCTTTAGAGTTGGTAAGCATTTCAGAAATTATTTCCACAAAATCCTCTTGTTCGTTGCTCATAGAATAGGCGGAAATAAAACCCAATTCTTTTGCCTGTTGGTCCGAAACATTAAACCATTGCGCCGTATAAAACTGTGGATTTATTTGACCATAAGCAGGGTCGAATGCTTTGGTTTGATGCAGTATATGGCCGTATTCGTGTTGTAGGGTTTTGAAGTATCTACGCACCCCATTTATATCTGTCATGTCTAGTTGGTCCACATTGAAAAGGGTGATTTTTACCCCACCTTCGGCTATGCCCAAAGTAATGGTTCCCGATTTGTTATAATTGTAGCCGCCAACCAATGTAAATTGCCTTGGTGCGATGATTTTGATAAAATCCGATCCACCAACCTGATTGTAGGGTTCAATCCATATGGCTTTGATGATTTCTAACAAGGGGCGTATATTGGACGCTGTAGGGGGATAAAGAAAGCGATTGAGATCCACTTCGTTTTCGTCCCATTTGTATTGAATAGCAATATTGTAGGGCTGCACAAATTCTTTGCGAATATAGCGGTCTAATTCGGATAGTTCTGGAGTTTCGGTGTCGATTTGACTGTAGCGTGCTCTTTCATCTTTTTGACAAGAAAATAATAGTATAAAAGTGAGAACAAATAAGTGTTGTATCCATTTTTTCATCTTCATTGGTTTTATGTTATCGCGGATTTTTTTGAAGTCCAAATGCAGCGGCTGTTTCTGGTATTTGTAATTGCTTGCGCAAATCGTCTTTGGTGAGTGTAAACGTACTTCCAAAGACGTCTTGGTGGGTGATTGTCATGCCCATTCTACGGATATCAAACCAGCGCATCCCTTCGTTGAAAAACTCTTTTTGTTTGAGTTGGAGCACGCAGTCAATAAAGGGTAAATGGGAAGAGGGTATGGAGTACCAAGGATGGTATTTCCCAGAATCCGTCGTATAGAAAGAAGCTATTTCTTCTTCGTCTAGGCTGTCTGTACTAGGGTTGTATTGTAGGGTTTTTGCACTGAGATAAAGATTGATATCGGCTACGGCAGCTGTTATATTTCCCAGCATGATATTTGCTTCTATGCGATTTAACAATACTTCATCTGCCGAGAAAAGAACATAGGTCACAAAAGGATAGCCTATGCCTGCGGAGGGATTGGTGACCTTGAAGTATTCGAATTGTTTTGGAATATTGAGAACTTCATCGTTTCCATAAATGGGATAGGCCCAATTTTTGGTTGTAGGATTTGTGCTGCGATTGAACAGTGCTCTATTTAGTTTTGGATTAAGTTGGTATCTGGAAGTTGCATACGTTCTTCCAAATAGGGAGTTTGCAGAAATAAGCAGCAAATTGGTGGGTTCTTCAGCCGCAGAATATATTTGTACCAATTGGCTATAAGTAAGCCCTCGGTATTTGTTAGCCCAATCTCTAAGTAGACCGATGGATCCGGTGCCCAGTACTTTGGTGCTGTGAAATACCACTTTTTCCCATTCCCCTTTCAATAGATAAAATCGAGAAGCAAATGCATGTGCTGCATCGATATTGAAATGGTATTTTGGTGTTTCGTATGCTCCAGTAAGCATTGGAATCCCTTCAGTCAAGTCTTTTTCGATAGCCGCATAGACCTCGGCAACGGTATGCCGTTTATAATCTTTAAAGACCACATCTTCTGGCTCGGTTACATAAGGAATACCCAGATCGGATGCTGCGGTATTGGGATTGTAGGATTTGGCCCAAATATTTACCAACATAAAATGGCTATATGCTCGAGCGACTAAGGCTTCTGCTTTGAGTGCATCGGTTTGTTCTCCTTGGTCTAATTTTTCTATCGCCTGAAGCGCATGATTGGCCTGTGCAATCGCTTTGTATGCCTGATTCCAATAATTGTTGGAGAAATCGATGGTGTTGTCGTTGGTGTCTCTCCAGTAAAAAGCTTCTGTATTGTAACGAATGTCAGAGGAGGAAGGACCTTTGTCTTGGGCATTATCGGTTCTGGGCTCCAAAAAGGTGGCATAAGATGCTTGTGGATAGGCTGCTGTAAGCAATTCTCCTATTTTTTCTGGAGTATCTATTTGGGTTCGGTTATCTGGTACTTCTTCCAAGGCCTCGTTACAAGAAAAAAGGAACAAGAAGATATAGGGGAGTATATACAGAGATGGGTTTGTTTTTTTCATTTGGATCGTTAAAAAGATAGGTTCATAGAAAAAGTATATTGTCTGGTAATTGGATAGGCGACACCGCCAGATCGAAAAAATTCGGGATCTTGTCCGTTTAACCTTCGATCCGCATAAATCAAAAATGGATTGGTGGTTTGTACGCCAAATCGAAGACTGGAAAGTTGCCACTTTTCAACAAGATCTTTTGGAAAGGCATAGCCCAATGAAATGTTTTTCATGCGCACAAAGCTGCCATCTACGACGCGTTGGTCCGAAAAGTTATAAGCGTTGTATGCTCTAGCTAGCACATTGTTGCCATATGTATTGTTGATTCTCTGGGAAGGAATGACGGGAATATTGGTTTTGTTTTCATCCCCTGGCACTAGCCAACGGTCGGTAAATTCACTGGGGAAAACAGACAAATCGCTATACTGGTTGCTGTAGGCAGGATGTTGCCGAATTTTGTTCCCAGCCGCAAAAGTGATAAAAAAGCTGAAATCCCAGTTTTTGTAACGAAAATCGTTGGACATACCTCCTGTAAAGTTCGCTTCTGTAGGCCCTTCGTATTTTAAGTATTTTTGGATATCTTCAATTTCTTGAAAATCTACCCCGATTATAGGGTCTCTATTGTCGTGAAAATAGAAGGTGGGGATGCCATCTTTATTTAATTTTTTCATTTGAAAAGAGAAAAGGGAGCCTCTAGGATATCCAATGGCATTGCCTCCTGTATTGCTTACCAATTCAAATACATTGGGTTGTTGTTGTAATGCGGTGATTTCTTGATCGAAATAGGAGATATTGGAAGTAGTGTTCCATTGAAAATTTTCTCTTAGGATGTTTTTGGTGGTAAGTTGTACTTCAAAACCTTTGGTGTCCATATTGGCATTGTTGGCCAGTTTTAGAACCTGCCCGCCTATACCCGAAGTGCGCACTACATCGATGAGGTCGCTTCCTTTTCGATTATAAAAATCGGTGTACAAAAGGATGCGATCCTTAAATAAGCCCAAGTCTAGTCCTATATTGAACTCGTGGGTTTTTTCCCAGCTTAGATCTTTGTTCTGTAGATCGTCTATATTGATGTAGTTTTCCCTATTGTTGGGATCCCATCTGTCGGTGATAGCATTGCGAAATATCGGCAGGTTGTTACTCGCATTATCTGCCAACAAGGCTATCAAACCATAGCTAGGTCTAATGGCCAAGCTAGACACCCAAGTGGTATCGTCTATGATAGATTCTTGATCGATATTCCATTTGGCACCTACATTATAAGTTGGCAACCAACGGTTGCTTCCGGATATACCTGCTCTGTTGGAACCTTCGTAGTTTCCTGTTACATTGAGGATGTATTTCTTTTTATAGCCGTAAGTGGCTGTAGCAAAAAAGGTTGCTCCCCGCTCTCGAGTCTGTTCGAGTCCAAAATAATTGGCCCCATCCAAGACTTGTTTTTTGATAATATCCGGGTCGATAAAGGGAACGCCTCCTTTGCTAAACTGATAGCCAAAGCCACGACTAAAACTCCGCTCTCTATCGGTAGATCGAAATTCTTGCCCTAGGTACAATCGGATATCGTGATTTTGTCCAAAAGTTTTTTTGAAATCTAGGGTGTTTCGGAAAGTATAGGTGACAATTTTATTGCCTGTATTGGTATAGATGCCTCCCTCTGGTAAAACCACTTTTGGCAAGGCGTTTGGATTGTTAGGATCTCGAAACAAAAAGATGTTCTGCTGGGCAACCAAGGAGGTCTCGTTTGCTCGGTATGCAGCTGCCACATTCGAATTTTCTGTTACTTTGTGTTCATTGGTGGAATTGGCATATCGGGCAGTTCCCAAAAAGTTATAATTCAGGTTTTTTCCTAGTTTGTATTCAAATTCCCCTTGAAATTTGAGGTCGAGAACTTGTAATTCTGTTCGATTGTTTGCTATTTCTTTCAAAATATTGAATGGTGCCCAGTTGTATCGGAAGTATTCGAGTTCACCATCCTTGTTTCTCGGACGTAGTGCTCTGCTCATATTGAGGGAATAACTAAAGGGATTGATATCAAAATTGCGATTGGCTGCGCCATTTACCAAATCGTTTTGTCGGGCAAATGCTCCTGGTGCGCTCTGATCGCGCATAGAACCCTGCAGATGTATAGTAGCCTTTGCCTTGTTGCCGAGGTAATAGGTGTTGCGTATATTAGCTGTGACTCGTCTTACCCGATCCGCTATAGTCCATCCGCCATCGGCATAGTAACCTATGGATGCGTATTGGGTGTTGTTTTCCCCACCACCAGAGAAGCTCAAAGAATGGGTTTGGGTAGGTGTAGGTCGAAACAAGGTCTTAAACCAATTGGTGTTGGCCAATTCATACTGTTGTAAAAATTTGGCCTTGGCCTCTGGTGTGTTTGCCAGAAGAAAGCTTCCAGTACTTGGATCATAGGTGTTTATTTGTCGGTACATAATGTTGTAGATACCGCCAAATCTCCCCTGAAGGCTTTCTCCAATTCGCAAATAGCCTTTGTTTTCTAATTCGCGATAGACCGATACGGTTTCTTGAGAATTCAACAAATCGTATTGTCCGTAATTGGGAACAGGGCGTATGGCAAATTCACTGCTATAGTTGACTTGTAATTTTTGATTTCGCTTCCCAGATTTGGTGGTTATAACTACGACCCCATTTAATGCTCTTGCTCCGTATAGGGCGGTAGCGGAAGCATCTTTTAGAATCTCTACACTTTCTACATCTGCCGCATTGAGGCCTGCTACAGCACTACTCAATAAGGTATTGGTGTCTCCAGATACAAGATCGTTTAAAGACAGATTTACAATTTCTTCTTGTATGGCTCCATCTATAACCCATATAGGCTTGTTGTTTCCCAATATAGAGGAGGATCCCCTAATGGTAATCCGCGGGGTTGCTCCAAAGGTTCCAGTGACATTTTGAACGCTTATTCCTGCGGCTCTACCTTCTAGCATACGGGATACGTCGGCCACACCGTCCAATTTGATTTCTTCCTTTTTGATCGATTGGGAAGCACCTGTAAAAAAGACTTTTTCTATATTTTGATAGCCAGTAATGACTACTTCTTCGAGGCTTTCTACACTAGACACCATCTGCACATCTATAGAAGTGGAAGTGCCTACTGCAATCTCTTGGGTTTCCATCCCGATATAGCTAAATACCAATACATCTCCTGATGCGGCTTTTATCTGATATTTCCCATCAAAATCGGTGGTTGTGCCTTTGGTAGATCCTTTTACGCTAACATTTACTCCCAGTAATGGCACCCCTTCTTCATCGCTTACCGTTCCTTGTATAAGGTTTTGAGCCCTGAAAGACTGGATGTGGTTTTGCAGATGTGGAGGTAAAACCTCAGCAGATAAAGAGAGGCCTACAAGCATAAAAGCGATTAGAATGAGTATAGTTTGTATTCTTGTTGGGGGTGTATAGCCAGTTGTTCCAATAGACGCATTGGATCTTGAATGTTTCATATGTTGAATATGATTATGGAATTGTACGTAGTTTTCGAACTTGGAATCGGTAGATTCGAGAATAGAGCTGCTGCTCCACAAATAGTATAGTTAATGCATATTTGGTAGTTTTTGTTGGTTTCTAAAAAATGCTGTTGTGAAGGAAGTAGTGTAAAGGTCTTCTAGCGAAGAGTAAAAATGCTATATGTAATCGAACAATAAGTTCATATATGGAGCAAAATCTTCAATCAAATAGTTTGCTGCAAATGAGAAGAATAAACAAACTATGGAGACTTTTACCCTCTTAAATTGCAATTTTATTTTGATTTTTTCGCATTAATATCGATAAATGCCCAATTATCTTTCGATGAATATCAAATAAGTGTCGATTAGAAAAAATCATATCTAGATGTTTTGGTCTATATTTCTTCAGACAGATGCTTGTTTTTGAAAGTGATATCGAACTCACGTTAAATAGTTTTACGCCAACATGGGATTGTCCTATTCGCCTGCTACACATTAATAAACGTGAGTTCGATATAAATTATCTTCACAGAAGCCTTATAAATAGTGAGATTTGGATTAAAAAGGCGCAGGTTAAACCCTTAATTCAAGGCTTTTTGGGACAAAGATTGCTGTTTATAAGGCTTTCTATAGATTCATTTTGTC
>JAOXRU010000209.1 GCA_025800395.1 Flavobacteriaceae bacterium | reverse complement strand
CAACAGACAGACAAATACGAGCTAGCGTCATCAAATGCTTTCATCTATTGATAGATTTTAAAAGCATTTTTAGCATATTGATAGATTTTAAAATTTCCCGAGTCTAAGCCTGTGCAGTAAAGTAATACCGTGTGTTGCGCTTGTAGCGACTAACGTGGAATCTGGCCAAGTTTTCAAACCAATACCAAACAAAAATTCCAGATGACCAGTTGTGTCGCGACAATGCGGGATTTGGGACTATTTTACAGGTCGTATAAACCACGGAGAACCAAGGTTGCCGGTTAACGGTGATTTGTTGCCAAAATAACGATCGTAAACTGAAATCACAACGAATTTCTATTAATGAAGTCAAAACGTTCTCGGGAAAACGAAACAAACTGAGATGAAAGATAAAACTAAGGCGTTTACGGCAACACTGCAATTGTTACAATTACAAAAATGAAACAAATATAAAGCTATCTTAGAAACTAAGCAAACCTATTGAGAAACATTCCAAATAACTGCAAAAAACTACACTATTTAGAGCCTATTGCTCTCTAGCCTGAGAGTAGGTGGGCGTTCACTGCTAATGCGTCTTCATCCAATTTACGCCTCCCGCGATAAAAATAATCAAAAAACGTTTTGTACAATTAGAGGTACAATTACGCCCATAAGTGATTGGAAAAGCTAACCTAGAAAAGAAAGAAAAAGGTACTTACATATCGGTCCCACTTGTGCCAAGGGTAGAAACAAAACGAGGTTCAACCAAACAACGAAGCTTCTATTCCACGCGAAATCCTAAAATACTCTGGCAAAAAGGGACGCTACACTCGCTTTTATATGCGCGTGGGAACGCTAAGAGATACAATTACAAAACCAATAGGAAAAGCGGAAACAAAAGTAAACATTGTAACTAAGGTAAAAAACAATGTTGCGCTTGTAGCGACTGACAAGGAATCTGGCCAAAGTTTTCAAACCAATACCAAACAAAATCCAGAGGACCAGTCGCGTCGCGACAATGCGGAATTTGGGACTATTTTACAGGTCGTTCAAAACCACGGAGAACCAAG
>JAOXRU010000178.1 GCA_025800395.1 Flavobacteriaceae bacterium | reverse complement strand
TTTAACCATTAAAGCAGACGAGGTAACGTTTTCCGGAAGTTTTTCTAAGTACGCCTCTGTACCCTGTTTATCTATTGCCGCAAAGGCTAGCTGTATTTTAACCTACGACATGGAAGAATCGCTAGACTTAGGTAGTGTTGCGTCCTATACCTTGCTAAATGTACAATATCTAAAAACCAATTAGGAGCCTATTTAGTGGCATTGTAACCACAACAGATTGGGAGTAATACTATTTTAAATTTTAAAAGTCGTTTTAAAAGTATTTAAATGGTGATGTTTTCCAGTGATCGATTTTTAATGTATTTACAAATTTGCTCAAAAGGATTTATTACGATTTCTATTTCTTGGGGGATTTTAAACTAGAAATGGTATTAGTTTATGGAAACATTCGGCACGATTTCGCTTAGGCAAAAGATGGTGTCTTTATATGCGATCAAAAGCTTTTGGATACCAGTTTCTTATAGAAACAAAGGTTTTACTGAAATAGAAGTGCAATCCAAATAAAAAAAGCGGTTTCAAATTATTTTGAAACCGCTTTACATTCGTAGCGAGATCGGGAATTGAACCCGAGACCTCCGGGTTATGAATCCGACGCTCTAACCAACTGAGCTACCTCGCCTCTTGTTTTTAACGGGTGCAAATATATACTTTTAATTTTATTGTCTCCAAATAAAATGAGAAGAAAAAAATGTTCGTTTTAATTTTTTTTATTTCAATTATTCGATATATTGTCGGTCTTAATAAATTATATTAGAATGGAAGTGAAGCAAAAGTATGAAATGGAATTTGTATTGCATTCCTCTCCCCAATTATTATATCAGTATATATCAACACCTTCGGGCCTTTCAGAATGGTTTGCAGATAATGTGAACTCTAGAGGCGAGTCTTTTACTTTTATCTGGGATGATTCTGAAGAAATCGCAAAATTGGTGCGAAAAAAAAGTTCAGAATTTGTCCGTTTCAAATGGGATGAAGATGATACAGATAACGGATATTTCGAAATGCGTATTGTGGTAGACGAAATTACAAAAGACGTTTCTTTATTGGTAACAGATTTTTCGGAGGAAGATGAAATGGAGGAAGCAAAAATGTTGTGGGAAAATCAGATCAATGATTTAAAACATGTCATCGGATCGGTATAAAATCATAAACTTTAAATATCTTTGTGCCTTGATTTTTTCAAGGCATTTTTTTTATGGTTAATTACAATGGGCAATGTTTGCCAAAAGAAACTGTTGGCTTATCTATTCACAATCGTGCTTTCCGATATGGCGATGGGGTTTTTGAGACGATAAGGGTTATCCATTCCAAAATTATTTTTTGGGAATCCCATTATTTGAGGATGATGGCCAATATGCGGATCATTAGAATGGATATTCCAATGCATTATACCATGGAATATTTCGAAGAAGAAATCAACAAACTCCTTTTAGCTACAAATTCAAAGTCGGCAAATATGCGTTTGCGACTGACCATTTACAGAGAAGCTGAGGGCTTGTATACGCCTCAAAATGAAAAAATTGGATTTTTGATGGAAATGACCCCATTAGCGCAAGCCTTTTTTGTCAAAAAAGAAGGACTATATAAAGTGGGATTATTCAAAGAGTACCTAATAGCCAAAGATTTTCTCAGTACGGTCAAAACGACCAATCGTATCAAAAATGTGATCGGTGGTATTTTTGCGGAAGAAAATGAATTGGACAATTGTTTGCTTCTCAATACGGATAAAAATGTAATAGAGGCACTCAATGGCAATCTGTTTTTGGTAAAAGACAATCGGATTCAAACACCTCCTTTATCCGATGGTTGTATCAATGGTGTTATCAGAAAGCAATTGTTGGAAATAATAGAACATATGCCAGATTATACTATAGATGAAGTGCCTATTTCTCCTTTTTCTTTGCAAAAAGCGGATGCATTGTTTATTACCAATGCTATTGTGGGAATACAAGCGATAACCAACTATCGCAAAAAAGTATATGCAGAGCATCCTTTATTACAACAACTGTTGGCCAAGCTCAATGCCAAAGCACGTTTGGGTGTATGATAATATTGAAGAGAAAATAGATAAAGATTAAACTAGCTAGTTGTAGCTTGGGTTTTCCGGTGCATTAGACCAAATCTTGTAGTCCCCACCTAGGGCAAGCATTTGCTCTTTCCAAAAATGTTCGGTTACAGGTTCTAATATATGTGTTTTATAAGAATTTTTTACCACAACCCAACTATTGGATTTCAATTCCGAATCGAGTTGGCTGTTGTCCCAACCAGAATATCCTAAGAAAAACTTGATCTCATGGGGGCGTATTTTGCCGTTATTCAACAAATCTTTAACAGATTGAAAATCTCCACCCCAATAAATGCCATTAGAAATAAGAATGCTGTCGGGTATCAATTCTGGCTTGGTGTGTATAAAATAAAGATTTTCCTGTTCTACAGGACCACCATTGAAAACTTGCAACGGTACTTTAATGTCCTCTATGAGTTCGGAAATGTTGAAAGAAAGAGGCTTGTTCATAATAAAACCAACAGAACCATCTTGGTTGTGCTCCACCAAAAGAACAACAGATCTGTTAAACGATACATCGTTTAAAATCGTTGGTTCTGCTATTAGAAGATGCCCTTTTGTCGGTTTTGTGGCAATCATTGGTATACGTTATTTCTTATAAATCTATAAATAAAATATTGTTTCCACAAATCAAAAGTCCTATAGTCATTAAAAAAGCCCATTTTGTAGAACAAAATAGGCTTCTTTATATACGTTTTTTCGCTAAATTAATTCACCGCACCGCTTAAATCAGAACCAGCTTTAAATTTAACAACATTTTTAGCAGCAATTTTAATAGTTTTCCCAGTTTGTGGGTTTCTACCTTCTCTTGCAGATCTTTTAGAAACTGACCAAGATCCGAATCCTACTAAAGATACACGACCTCCTTTTTTAAGAGATCCTTCTACGTTTCCTAGGAAAGATTCTAAGGCTTTTTTTGCTGCAGCTTTGGTGATTCCAGCATCAGCTGCCATAGCGTCAATTAATTCTGTTTTGTTCATAATTATATAAATTTAAAATAAAGTTTGTTGTTTAAACTAAATCGTTTAATAGCTCTACAAATTTATACCTTAAACCGATTCTTACAAGGAAAACCCTTGTAAATGGGTGTATTTGTTAATAACTTATAGCCTTTGTTAATAAACTAGTTCATTTTATTCTACAATAATCGTATAAAAACTTAAAAATCTCCAACTAGAGTTTTATTGCTTAATTTATACCCATTTAATAAGTCTTTGATGTACATAGCCTTTTTTCCAGACAGCTGAATTTTGTATAATTCCATGTATCCGTCTGGTACGAAAACTCTTAGTTTGTCTTTCTCTACTTGTAAGCTTCCAACTGGCTGTTGATGTGTGCTTTGGAAATATCCGGCTTCATGCACTTTGAATTCAGTGAGCCGTTCTCCGTCTTTCAATTGACTCCAGGCGGTAGGATAGGGGTACAATCCTCGAATAAAGCAATCAATTTGTTTGGCTTGGAGGTTCCAATTGATTTTAGTATTGTTTTTAAATAGTTTGGGCGCTTCTTTGAGATGGGAAGCATTTTTTTGAATACTTGTTTCTACTTTTCCTTGTTCTATCTTTTCTAGAGTCTCTATTACCGCCTTGGCACCCAAATGCATCAGTTTATCGTGCAAACTAGCTGCTGTTTCCTTAGGATCTATGTCTGTCTCCTTTTTTAGAATGATGGCTCCTGTGTCAATTTTTTCGTCTATAAAAAAGGTGGTAACGCCTGTTTGTTGTTCGCCATTGATGATAGCCCATTGTATTGGTGCTGCTCCTCTATATTGTGGCAAAAGAGAGGCATGTAGGTTAAAAGTGCCTTGTGTGGGCATTTGCCATACCACAGCTGGCAACATTCGAAAAGCTACGACTACTTGCACATCGGCTTTCCATGCAGCCAATGCTTCCAAAAATTGTGGATCCTTCAATTTGAGTGGTTGTAAAATGGGTAAACCTGCCTTTTCTGCATAGGTTTTAACCGCAGACGAACGGAGTTTTCGTCCTCTCCCTGCTGGTTTGTCTGCCGCAGTTACCACGCCTGCTACCTCATGTCCTGCTTGTAAGATACGGTCTAATATAGTGACTGCAAATTCAGGGGTACCCATAAATACAATGCGCATGGGCTTTTTCTCTATTTTTTGCATAGATAATATTTGTTTTCTTTATTGATGTTTATTTTATCGATGTCTAGCAAATACTTTAACTCTAATAGCAATTGAGTTGGATCTATACCCAGTTGGGATTCCAATTCTCGTGAACTATATGCCGATTTTTCCAATGCTTGCAATATTTTAGCTTGTATGCCTTGGTTGCCAGCATAGGCTTGTTTCTTGCAGTTGCGACACTTGCCACATGTATAATTGGAATTTTCTCCAAAGTAGGAAAGTAGATAATTGCTATAGCAAAGATTTGTTTGTTGTATATAATCAAGAATCTTTTCTATCCTCCATATACGGAGTTTGTTTTGTTGCTTTACATATTTCGAAAAGCTTGCTATTGTACGATCATCTTCTCTTGGTACCAAAAAATGAATGTTGATATCCGTATGATTACCTTCCATTTCTATGACACCATCTTTTTCTAACTGTTCTAGCAATTGGAAAATCTTCTTTAGTGCGATTCCAGTTTTTTGTCTCAATCGATCGATGTGCAAAGGTGTTAGAAAATCGAATATTCCTCCATAGCTGCGCAACAAAATCTTTACAAACAAATCGATAGAAGGGTTTTTATCCAAATAGTCAAACAGGGCTTCATTTCCCAAGACAAATCGAATCGAAATCCGTTTGCTAAATTGTTCTTCCAAAGAAATAACAGAATTGTTCTCTAGGGTTTTGAGGGCATTATATGTGTTTCTTATTGGGAAGTTGTAGGTGTTGCAAAATACCGACAAGTTGAGTGCATGGGTTTGATGCTGTCCCTCACCATAAGGAATTTGCAAAAAACTGTTTAGCTTTCTGTAAATTAGCTTAAGACTTTTTACCGTAGGTAATTGGTCTATAAATTGTTTCTTTAGATCTTGTCCGTCTACTGGATGAAAAAGGAGTAGGGCATAGGCGGTTTTGCCATCTCTTCCTGCTCTTCCTGCTTCTTGAAAATAATTCTCGATGCTTGTCGATACCTGATAGTGCACCACCAAGCGCACATCTGACTTATCTATCCCCATACCAAAAGCATTGGTAGCTACCATGATGCGTACTTTATTTTGGGTCCAATTTTGCAGTAATTTTTTTTTCTCTTCTACCGATAAGCCCCCATGAAATGCCGCAGCTTGTATGCCTTGCTTGACCAATAGGTCTCGTACAACTATAGTCTGATTGCGGCTGTTTACATACACAATACCACTACCAGCAACATGTTGGATAGCTTTTTGTAATAGTCTTATTTTGTCATTGGTAGTTCGTACATCGTACCTCAAATTTGACCTTTGAAAAGAATCTTGAATGTGAATAGCGTCTTCTATTTGCAATTGCTTGCGAATATCTGATACGACTTTTGATGTGGCAGTTGCAGTTAGCGCTACTATCGGTACCTCTGGCAATAAATCTCTTATAGCCCCACAGTTTTTGTACGCAGGTCTAAAATCGTTGCCCCATTGAGATATACAATGGGCCTCATCTACTACGATACTTGTTACGGGTAGTGTAGATAGGCGTTGGCGAATAAGCTCGTTTTGTAATCGCTCTGGTGAGAGATACAAAAATTTGTAGCCACCGTAGGTAAGATTGTCGAGCTGCTGTATAATGGCGTCAAATGTAAGTTTTCCCGTAAGGCCAATAGCCTTGATACCTCGTTCTTTTAAGTGAAGAACCTGATCTTCGATCAGGGCAATAAGGGGAGAAATCACTACGCAAATACCTTCTTGTAATAGAGCTGGAACCTGAAAACAAATCGATTTACCACCACCTGTAGGCATCAGCGCTATGACATGGCGTTTCTCCAATATATGGTCGATAACTTCTTGCTGTGGACCGCGAAAAGAATCGTAACCCCAATATTGCTGTAATACCGCAAGTGGTGTGTTTGGATTCATGAAATATGGGATAGGATAAAATCGGTTCGTGCTGCTATACTTCCTTCCGGTAAAAGTATCGGGTGATATCCAAATCGCTGATAACAAGATTGTAAGTGATGATGGATTTGTTGGGCTTGTTCAAAGCTTTCATATCGCTCATTGTCTTTGGTGTATATGGCTGCCCATGGCGGAATGAGAAATACCATATCGTACTTCGCTTTTTTACAAACCTCCTCAAATTCATTTGGATAGGGGTCTTCTACAAAATCCATATAGGCCAGCACATCGGGCAATCCACGATCAAAAAACACAAAAGCATGATCTGAGATCGATTGGGCTTTTATATATTGTTCCCAGCGTTTTTCTAAGATTTTCTGGCTAAACAGCAAAGGATCGGTAACAAATAACTGTTCGATGCCTTCTTTTCTTGCTTCTAATGTAATGCTGCGAGAAACTTCTTCAAAACAAAACCGATTTTTTTGCGTTAAATAATTAATGATCGATGTTTTTCCAGTACTTGGACCTCCAGTAATGACTATTTTTTTTGCTTTCAAATTCACCGTATTTAACCTGCAAAGTAATGAAATAACCAAGGAACTAAAAAATTGTAATCGAAAGCTTATATTTGCAGCAAAAATTTAGTGTATGAGTACGCCCAAAGAAGAGGCTTTTTATAAAGACCTAAAAGAAAAATTAAATAATACCACTACCTGGCCTTCCAAATACCTGTACAAGTTTATAGTGCCTACAGATGTTGAGAAAATTAATACCATACAAGGACACTTTGGTAATATGGGGGCGGTGATTCAAACCAAAAAGTCTAAAAAAGGAACCTATACAAGTGTTTCTATTTTGGTCCAAATGAAAAATGCAGATCAGATTATAGAAAAGTATAAATTGGTAACCAAAATAGATGGGGTTATTTCGCTTTAATTAGTTTAGATCTTTTATTTTTCCTAATTTGCAATTTCTAGCCCTACAATAGTAATATTCGCAAAACCATTTATTTTGATAGAAAACTTACAGTACAATACAGAACGTTCCAAACTCATCATACCAGAGTACGGACGCCATTTCCAAAAAATGATCGATCATGCCGTTGCCATAGAAGATGTGGAAGAACGCAACAAAGTAGCCCAAAGTATCATCGATATTATGGGAAATCTAAATCCGCATTTGCGAGATGTTGAAGATTTTCAACACAAGCTTTGGGACCAATTATTTATTATGTCTGGTTTTAAATTAGATGTGGATTCCCCTTTTCCAAAACCTTCTCAGGAACTTTTGGAAGAACGTCCAGAACCACTTGGATATCCACAAAATTACCCAAAATACCGATATTATGGCAATAATATCAAACATATGATAGATGCTGCTATAGAATGGAAAAAAGGAGATATGAGAGAAGCCTTGGAAATAACCATTGCAAATCATATGAAAAAATGTTACCTCACTTGGAACAAAGACAGTGTGGAAGATGCTGTCATTTTCAATCATCTGTTCGAACTTAGCGATGGTCAAATCGATTTGCGCAAAATGGAAGAAAGCCTACACCCTGCAGAATTTTTCCTGAAGTCCCAAGGTCCTCGTCAAAACAAAAACAACAAAAACAACAACAACCGAAATAAGAATCGCAATAAAAAACGATCCAAATAAACCATCCAAATGGGAACTTTTAAAATTGAAGGGGGGCATACACTAAAAGGCAGTATCACCCCACAAGGTGCAAAAAATGAAGCCTTACAAATTTTGTGTGCCGTATTGTTGACCCCAGAAAAAGTGACGATTTCCAATATACCCGATATTATCGATGTGAATAAACTCATACGATTGTTGGAGAATCTTGGAGTTAAAATCCAAAAAATAGCACCTGGTACGTATAGCTTTCAGGCAGATGATATTCATCTCGATTATTTACAGTCCGAACAATTCAAAACCGATGGTAGAGGACTCAGAGGCTCTATTATGTTGGTGGGACCCTTGTTGGCACGTTTTGGAAAGGGATATATACCAAAACCTGGTGGTGATAAGATAGGAAGAAGAAGGTTGGATACCCATTTTGAAGGATTTATCAGATTGGGAGCAAAGTTTCGCTACAACAAAGAAGAGTATTTCTATGGTGTAGAAGCGGACAAATTACAGGGAGCCTATATGTTACTCGATGAGGCTTCGGTAACCGGAACTGCAAATATTCTTATGGCCGCAGTACTAGCAGAAGGTACTACAACCATTTATAACGCTGCCTGTGAACCCTATTTACAGCAACTTTGTAAAATGCTCAACCGTATGGGAGCCAAAATAAGTGGTATTGGTTCCAATTTGCTTACTATAGAAGGGGTAGAGGCCTTGCAAGGAACAGAGCACCGAATGTTACCCGATATGATCGAAATAGGAAGTTGGATTGGGTTGGCAGCCATGACCAAAAGTGAATTGACTATTAAAGATGTTTCATTTCTAATTCTATAGGCAATTTAAGGACTTCTAACGTAGGCCCGTCCACCAATCATGA
>JAOXRU010000173.1 GCA_025800395.1 Flavobacteriaceae bacterium | reverse complement strand
GAGACGTCCTATTAGGGTGTCTCTTTTTTTTTTTGCAACATTCCCAATTTCTCCCCATCGGGTAGCACCGAAAAACCCAAAAAATGGCAAAAAACCCATAAGGAACGATAAAAAATATAAAATACACGTTTTTATAATCTTATATAAAATATTTATTTTAAAAGATATTTAGTTACCCAAATTGAGTTCAAAAAGAAACGCAAGATTTTATCTATAAGTCGTATAAACATCAGTAAATACTATGATTTGTAGTAAGTTATAGAAAATAAAAACGCACAGAAAAGTACATTATAAAAAACAATAAAGAAACATAGAAAAAATCTTTTTACACAAAAAAGAAAACAAAAAGAAACATAGGAACAATATTTGTATTACTTTTGGAGTTATAAAATTTTTTAAACTTTTTTAAATTGGTCTTATGAAGAGTTCTATTAAGTGGGGACTAAAACTGTCTCTATTTTCAGCGTTGGTAGCTGTATCCAACATGAATGCTCAGAAATTTCACGTAGCGGGTCACCTCGTCAAATGCGAAACAAACACTAAACTACCCGAAAACACAATTGTCTTTATCGAGGGAGATGTTATTCCCGCAGGATGTACAAAAATAACAGGCTCTGGGGACGCCGTACCCGTAGCAAAAGGAGCTATCTATAACCAAGACAACATACAAGGGGTAGGTCTACCCGGTGGACTGTGGAGAAAAAGCAGCGGTTACAACCTATCTAATCTAGATAGTATAAAGGTAAACGACCTAGTGATAAAAAGTGATAACTTCAACATAGGTATCGGACAAAAGGCTCTAAGAGGACAGACCACGGGGAGCTACAACCTAGCGATAGGAGAAAGAGTATTACAAGCAAACACCACAGGAGGAAATAACATTGGTATGGGAGTATGGGCTCTACAAAAAAATACCGAGGGAAGCAATAACGTCGCCATTGGTAAACTCGCATTAAAAGATAACACCACGGGGAATAACAATGTCGCTATAGGTAGATACGTACTAGAATCTAACGAAGGAGGGAGTGGTAATGTCGCTATAGGACCATATGCTCTACAAAAAAACATCAGAGGGAGTGCTAATACCGCTATAGGCTGGCTTGCCTTAGGGAAAAATACCACAGGGAGTAACAACATAGCCATTGGGGAGAAAGCCTCAGAAAACAACACCACGGGATATAATAATATTGTAATAGGAAAAGGAGCTTCAAACAAAAATGGCTCTGGGTATGAGAATATCATTATAGGAACTGATGCTGGAAAAAACACAGGTGGTTACAACAACATTATGATAGGTCAAGAAGCAGGGTCAATTACCCATCAGGGAAATCATAATATTTACATAGGCTATCAAGCAGGTAGCAGGATAACCTATAATTATAACACAGCCATAGGTTATATGGCAGGGGAGAACCTAAGGTTTCGTAGAGAGACCGTATCTTTAGGTTATCAAGCATATGGTTATCCGTCTGATGCTTCGTTTTCTTATGGAAATAGGGGACGAACGCTATTTCTTGTAGCAGCAGATGGTAGCCTGTATTCAAAAAGTGGTACTCATACAAAACTTTCCGATGCTCGGACAAAGATAAACTTGGGTGTGTCGAACAAGAAAGAAGATTTGGCTATACTAAATAAAATAAAAATAACCAATTATGTAAAAAAAGACCCTGCTGAAAGACACCACTCTGTAGAAAAAAAGATAATTGCCCAAGAGTTGAAACAGGTGTACCCTAGGGCTGTTAGTGAGATGAAGGGAGCAGTTTCAGACATCTATCTATACGCCAAAGACACCAAAATAAAAGGAAAACAAGTAGAGATAGACGTAGAGACCCGCCTAGCAGAAGACAAAAAGAAGGACAGCCTAGCAGTACGCGAACACAAAAAGAGTGTAAACGCACTACGCACTCTGAAAGAAGGAGAACAACTGCGAGTTTCTTTTTGGGAAATAGGAACAGACTCTTTGCTAAAGAGAGTTACCAAACCACTAAAAAAGGTAGACAACCAAGGAGAAAAACTAACCATAGAGTTAGACAAAAATAGTTTGAAAGCCATAAAAGGTAAAAAATACAGAACGCTAGTTTACGGTAGATACGTAGAGGACATGCATACCGTAGACTACGACGCGGTAGCTATGTTGAACGTATCTGCTACGCAGGCTCTAGCCAGTAAGGTAGAAAAACTAGAAGCAGAGAGCAACAAAAAAGACATACTGCTCTATGTATTGGTAGGGGTGTCTCCACTACTAGGGTTTGCCAACCTAAGAAAAAAGTAAGCCCTAGCTATACTTCATAATCAACCAAGTCAAAAAGCCCGTTAGAGATAGCGGGCTTTTGCTATTGGGGGCTAGTGGTCGGTGGGCTGTGTTGGGGTTGGTTTTGGTGTAACTGACTGACTGTTAGTTGTGTTTGGAACGGTGTTTGTATTCTAGTGGGGTACAACCACATTTATTAACCACACACAATTATAAAAAAAAAAAAAAAATGGCTTGTCGGGT
>JAOXRU010000164.1 GCA_025800395.1 Flavobacteriaceae bacterium | reverse complement strand
GGAAAGTTTCGAAACCTATTGGAAGTTTTCGCCCATTAGCTTGGTTGGTAAAATAGAAACCCCAACAATGGTAATGGTAGGCATGAACGATTTGCGCACCCCTCCTAGCGAGGCCAAGCAATTGTATCATGCTTTAAAACTACGTAAGGTTCCAACGGTATTGGTAGAAATTCCAGGGGCGAGCCATGGAATTGCATCCAAGCCAAGCAACCTCATCTCTAAGATTAGTCATACCGTAGCATGGTTAAAAAAGTATTCGAAATAAGGTACGGACTGTTATTAAAGCGTACTTATAGCCAAATTAACACAAGTAGGATATAATACCATTTCTTATAAGAGCATTACCAACTAGAAGTAGTATAAGGTATTTATAGGAGTACGTTAAATTACTTTTCCTTGTATTTTCTGATGTAGTTGCACCGCTCTACTATCGGACAAACTAGCAATATAAGAAGACACATGCAACAATAAATCGTAGACCGATTGTGCCGAGTCGATAACCCATACTGGCATGGTACGCACCAATAGTTTATGGTAATTGGTAGCGGTATTGGTATACACCCCATAAGCAGCCGTGGTATAAGCATGCAGCAAATCGGAGAGTATGGCATAGCCTGCAATTTCCTTTTCGGTAACCTCTTCGCTTTGGTATATTTGTTCTACGCTTTGTTTTATAATTTCTTCTATTTGTGCCTTATACTTACATTTATCGAGCAATGCCGCATGGAAGTTTCCTTCTAGAATAGCGGTTTCGTTTTCTATAAATATATGTACCGCCTCCTCTATAAGGGTACTAATAGCCAAGGCACGCAAGTAAGACACCCGATCTTCGGTATATTCTAATAGGTTATATTTTTTGGTATTGATTTTATCTTTTACCAGTTTTAACAAAAACTCTAAGGCCCGTTCTTCGGGTATAAGTCCTAGGTTAATACCATCTTCGAAATCTATAATAGTATAGCAGATATCGTCGGCAGCTTCTACCAAGTACACCAGGGGGTGTCTGTGGTACTGTATATCTTCTTTATTGGCATTACGTGCTATTAGTCCCAAATTGGTAGCCACTTCTTTTGCCATGGCCTTATCGGCCTGAAAGAACCCGTACTTCTTATCGGCTATATGCTTGGTGGGTTTTTTGGGTAAAGATTCTTTTGGGTATTTTAAAAATG
>JAOXRU010000154.1 GCA_025800395.1 Flavobacteriaceae bacterium | reverse complement strand
CGTTGCTAGCAATAGGTGCAAACTCTCCACGACCAGCAGCAGTAATATTAGATGCAAGTATTTGTTGGTTTTGTTTAAGAATTTGAACTACAGCTGTGGCACGTTTTACAGAGAGATCCCAGTTGTTTTGTATAGAACCATTGCCGCTATAAGGTACATTGTCGGTATGGCCTTCTATAAGTACAGAAATATCTGGGTTTTCTGCAAGTACTGTACCTAATTGGCTTACTGCATTTTTTCCTTCAGGTCCTACTACCCAACTTCCTGAACGGAAAAGCAATTTGTTTTCCATAGATACATAAATTTTACCTTCGCGTTGTTCTACGCTAAGACCTTTTCCTTCATAATCTAATAAAGCCTTAGAGATGGCGTTTTTAAGACTGTTCATGGCGGCATCTTTAGCAGCTATAGCAGTTTCCAATTCGTTAATGCGATTTGCTTTGGAATCGAGTGTCTTTTTTAAGGCATTTAGCTTGTTTTGCTCTACAAGTAAATTTGCTTTCTTTTCTTCTAATTCCTTTAGTAATTGTCTGTTTCTTGCAGCATTTACCGCTAAAGATTTGGAACTGTTTTGTTGCAAAGCACTATATGCTTCTTCCAAATTGTTCAGATTGCTTTTTACGGCATCGTATTCCATACGCAATTGCTGTTCTTGATCTACAAGAGCATCATGCGTTTGTTTTAGTTTGTTGTAGCTGTTTTCTAGTTGGATGCGCTTGTTATCTAATTCCTGATTCTTGTCCGAGAGTTGGTCTCTTTCTGTTTGCAAATTGTTGTATTTGTCCTCGAGTTCCTTGTATATGCTAGTGGAGACACAACCAAATTGTAGGCAAATGAGTATAACAAAGACAGTAATTAATGTTGTTCTTTTCATTTTCGATATTTTTTAATCCTTACTATTATAGAGCGATATCTACACCAATTGGACAGTGATCGCTATGTTTTGCCTCTGGTAAAATAAAAGCGCGTTCCATTTTAGATTTCAAAGGATCGGCTACTAAGCAATAATCGATGCGCCATCCTTTATTATTGTTTCTGGCATTGGCGCGATAACTCCACCACGAATAATGATGTGGCGCTTTGTTAAAATGTCTAAAGCTATCTACAAATCCTTTTTTCATAAAGGTATCTAGCCAAGCACGTTCTTCTGGCAAGAAACCAGATACTTTTTTATTGCGTACCGGATCATGTATGTCTATAGCTTCATGACAAATATTATAATCGCCACAAACCACCAAATTTGGAATTTCAGAACGTAACTTATTTAAATAGTCATAAATCAAATCCATATATTCAAATTTGTGCT
>JAOXRU010000152.1 GCA_025800395.1 Flavobacteriaceae bacterium | reverse complement strand
TCTTGGAATAGGGTTTTTAACTTCGCTTTAGATCTTTTGCTTCAGGAACAGACAACTATCTTAAAGAATATAATTTTTCTTAGATTTGTAACCCACCCCAACAAATTATCTTTAAACATTAATTATGAAGAATATAATGCTGTGCTTGGTACTTGGTTGTGCACTAAGTGTTTTTGCACAAGAATTTCCTATTAAAAAAACAAAAGACCATCAACAAATAAAGGGTACCAATGTATTCCTTGTG
Source organism: Flavobacteriaceae bacterium (assembly GCA_025800395.1). Lineage (GTDB taxonomy): Bacteria > Bacteroidota > Bacteroidia > Flavobacteriales > Flavobacteriaceae > JAOXRU01. The sequence goes on along the minus strand of JAOXRU010000152.1, from coordinate 35,947 downwards.
CCACCTGCATCTTTCGAACCTTCTACAATGTATAAAGGATTCGTGAAACAACAAGATGCCAGTAAAATAATTATGTATATGCAAATTCCAGGCCCGTTTAACGAAGTAGTAAAAGGGTTCGATCCTATACGCATGGAAGCACAAGGGATGACATTACTTCATAGCAAAAAACATAAGATTGCTGGCTTAGATGCCCTAACCTTAGAAGTAGCGCAAAAGGCCAATGGAATCGACTTTCTTAAGTATATACTTGTATATGGAAACAAAAATTCTTCATCTATGCTTAATGGGATATATACCAAAGAAGACAAAGTTGTTGGCGATGCTATAAAATCTGCAATACATACCACCTACATCGATACTAGTCTCGATGTAGATCCACGAAAGGCACTTTCTTTTACCATAAACGAAGAGATTGGAAATATGAAATTTCATTCTGTAGTCGGCAATGGAATGTTGTTAAATAGAGACCAAGAAATTCCAACCAAAAGTCCAGATAAGCTAAGTCTAATTATGGATAAATCTTTTGCCAAAGGTACTGTTGCCAATTTGCAATTGTTTAGCAAAAGACGCATGGAACAATATCCAGATGCTTATATTATAAACGATAGTAAATCGGAAGCGGTACAACTCGATGGCTTGGAAGGCTATCGGTTAGAAGCTACCAAACAAATGGATCCGAAAGAATCTATTTTGCAGCTTATTTTATTGGATCAGTCTGGGGGATATTATATTTTCTTAGGAACTTATAACAACAATTTTCCTCAGGCTAGAAAAGATATATTAGCAGTAATACAAACATTTAAACAACGGAAATAGTATTGTAATACCATTTCTAGTTTAATATCACTCCAAGAAACACCCTTTAAAGCCACGCCTAGCCTAAGAAAATCAAAATAAACTGTGTGCGTAAGTTATATCGAACTCGCGTTAAACACTTAGACCCAAAGGCCTACAATAGAGCTTCTGCCTCTCTAGCCTAGCTAACCACCTTTTAGGGCGGTTTTAGGTATGATACCACGCAAAAAAACAAAATAAATTTGTACTTAATGGGTAATTTTGTGCAGTTTAACAAGGAGGACACATCTTAACGTCTAAATAGGTAATAACACCATTTCTAGTTTAAAATGCCCTTAAAAGAAGTAGCCATTTCACTAAAAATGGGAGTATAGCGTACTACAAAAACCTATTTTTTTACGAGATCGCCTGTTGGTTAAGCTTTCTACTGCTTACCAAATATAAGCCAACCAATACCATGGCTGTAGCACCAAGTTTTATGGGAGACAAAGCATCTTTTCCGCTTGCCAGCGCAAATACAATACCAAATACTGGTTGTAAATAAATAAAAGCACTTACCGTACTAGCTTTAAGTTGGTTTAATGCAAAAATATTAAATAGGTACGTAAAAAAAGTAGTGCCAATTACCACAAAGGCAATACGCCATGCAATATCTAAAGGTATGGCTTGCCAGTTGGTTTGTAACAAATCGCGCAGTCCTATAGGTAGGGCGTATATAAAGCCCACCAGAAACAACCATTTCATAATACTAAAGGGGTGGTATTTTTGCAATAGTCTTTTTACGAGCACCAAATACAAGCCGTATACTGCGGCATTAAGCAAAAACAAAGCGTTTCCTAAGGGAATATTAGGAGCGTCTTGCCTTACTTCTGCACCATATACCACCAAAAGTATGGCACCAACAAAACCCATAAGAATACCAATAATTTTGTACCGAGATAGTTTTTCTTTAATAAGCAAAGCAGAAAAAGCAGCCACCAAAATAGGAGAAGTAGTAACCAGTACGGCACTATTAATAGGCGTGCTTAATTCTAATCCTTTAAAAAAGGAAAACATATTTACAAACATGCCAAAAAAGGCACAAACTAAGATATACCTCCAGTCTCGTCCTTCTATTTTTTCTTTGGGACCAAAAAATCCCATTACAAAAAACAAGATGGTTGCACCTACAAGCCTCAATTGCACCAATCCAAAAGCGGTCATATAATTAGGCATAATGCCTTTGGCAACCGTATGGTTAATGCCGTAAATTGTAGTTGCTCCAAAAGCAGCTAATAATGCAAGTGTACGGTTATTCATAGTATTGCTTTGGCTGCCGCTACAACCTTTTTGCTGTTGCCTATAAATATCTGGTTGTCTGTTATAATTACAGGACGTTTAAGAAAGGTATAGTGCTCCAAGAGAAATGCCTTGTAGTCGGTTTCTTCTAAGGTTTCGTTTTTTAAATTGCGTTCTTGGTATAGTTTTGCTCTTTTGCTAAAGAGTGCCTCGTAGCTACCACTTAAGGCTTGCATCTCTTCAACTTGTTCTACAGTAATGGCTTCCGATTTAATATCCTGAAAAATAAAACCTTCTAATCCATTAAGTTCTTTAATAATGCGTTTACAAGTATCACAAGTCTTTAAATAGTAGATTTTTTTCATGTTCTTTCCATTTTAGAGTAGCGGTATTTGTATGTTCCCTTGAAATAGGAAATACTCTTGCTGCTCCGATAAAATATGTGCTCTTTATGCCTCCCAATACGAGCGAATTACCAAAAGGAGAAACAAAGTAAGTTTAAATAAATTTAAAAGGCCTATTTTTAACAAAAAAACAATTTATGGAACATATCTTAACCCAAACACTGCAAACCCGAAAACTTTTGTTAGATTTTTTAGACACCATTGCGTTCGAAGATTTAATGCAAGTGCCAAAGGGCTTTAACAACAATATTTATTGGAATATAGCACATGTAGTTGCCACCCAACAATTGTTAATTTACAATTTAAGTGGGGTAGATATGCTGTTGCCAGAAGCATTTATAGAAGCTTACAGAAAAGGAACCAAACCAAAAGCACTAGTAGATGCGGCAGAAATCGAGTTGGTTAAAGAGGCATTATTTAGTACTATAGAACAAACCAAGGCAGATGTAGAAGCTGGTACATTTACAAACTATAACCCTTATACCACCAGTGCCGGAGTTACTATTAGTAATTTAGCCCAGGCTATGAGTTATAATTTATACCACGAAGGACTACATTTTGGAAGTGTATTGGCGCTAAAAAGAGCAATTCAAACAGAACGAGTAGCAAGCTAGAATTATATTTTTAAAAAAGCTTTGATGGTGTCCCAAGGGATTTCCAATTCTTTTTTTCCTTCGGCATAGGCCGAAATTTCATATTGGTTGTAGATCATTATCAATCCCTTGTCGTTTAGACCTATATTGTCGGCCAATACAAAGACTTCGTCTGGAAACATAAATCCGGTATCGTTGATGTTGCCATCTAATGGGATGTCTTCTTGTTTTCTAAATTTTTCTTCCGCCAATTGCATAAAATGGGCGTTGTTGAGTAGTATTTCATTTAGATCTAAGAGATCTCCTGTATGCGTATTGTAGGTGAGTAAAACGGTTTCTCCATAACCATGAGCGCCACCAGAATAGGAATAAAATTCAAATTCAAAACTCAATAAATCAGCATCTTGATAGCGGATTTCTCCGTCTATAGTAATGTTCCAATTAGAAATATCCTCTTCGGGAAACTTTTGTTTGTAATCTGCAGCTTTGGTGTAGGTCGCCATAGCCTGCGCTACTGTTGGTGCATTGGTCCCCTCTCTAACCAAAAAACGGATAATTCTTTTATCAATATCCGCATGAATTTTTTGTAAGGATTTTTCGTTGCTCCGTATATATTGATAGTTAACAGAAGCAGTTGGACAACTACTACATCCGTTGCTTTCTAAATGAAATTGTTCTGGTACTGCTTTTTCTTCTTTACAAGAAAACAACAAACCTCCAAGAATGAAAATACATACAGTTTTTTTAAAGACCTCCATAAGTGCGCAAAAATTATTGGTTATTTATTAGTTAGGAAGTTGGTTGCTTAGATTCTGTTTCTGTTTAGGGTAAAAAATGCCACCCAAACAATTCAAAATTAATAATTACATTTGAAATGGAAGCCCAAAATTCTAAAGCATTTTCTAATGAACAAAAAAGTAGCATTCAATACCAAGGTCATTCACGGAGGACAACAACCCGACAAAGCTTATGGCGCCGTTATGCCGCCTATTTATCAAACCTCTACCTATGCCCATAGCAAACCAGGAATGCATCAGGGCTATGCGTATTCTCGTTCGGGCAACCCAACCAGAACCGCATTAGAAGATGCACTGGCTAGCATAGAGAGCGGCACTGCAGCCATGGTTTTTGGTAGTGGCTTGGCAGCAATAGATGCCGTAATGAAATTGCTAAAGCCAGGAGATGTGGTGCTAAGCACAATCGATTTGTACGGAGGGAGTTACAGATTGTTTAAACAAGTATACGAACCCTTTGGGATAGTTTTTGAGTTTGTGGATATGACCAATCCAGAAAAAGTAGAAAAAGCCATTAGCACAAATACAAAATTGCTTTGGATAGAAACACCTACCAATCCATTATTAAATATTATAGATATAGAGGCAATGGTGACTTTGGCAAAACGCTATGATTTATTAACCGCTGTAGACAATACTTTTGCCTCACCATATTTGCAAAAACCTTTAGAATTGGGGGTAGACATAGTGATGCATTCTGCTACCAAATATTTGGCCGGGCATAGCGATGTGGTTCTTGGTGCACTTGTGGTAAAAGAGGAAAGCTTGGCCAAAAAACTATATTTTATCCAAAACGCATCTGGTGCAATTGCAGGACCTATGGATAGTTTTTTAACCCTGCGGGGCATTAAAACTTTAGCCGTTCGTATGCAAAGACATATTGAAAACGCCAAAGTTATTGCCCGGTTTTTGCAAGAGCATCCTAAAGTAGAAAAGGTGTATTGGCCAGGATTTGCTTCGCATCCGAATCATCATATAGCTAAAAAACAAATGATAGGTTTTGGCGCCATGCTATCTTTGGTTCTAAAAAACAATACAGAGAAAGCAGCACACCAGTTTTTGTCTAATCTCAAGTGGTTTACACTAGCCGAATCCTTGGGAGGAGTAGAAAGTTTGGCAGGACACCCAGCTTCTATGACACACGCTAGTATTCCACAAGAAATGAGGGTCAAAATTGGAGTAGTAGATGGCTTGGTTCGTTTAAGTGTTGGTATTGAGGACCAAAACGACCTAATTGCCGATTTGAATCAGGCATTATAAACGCATTATTTACGACTTTTTTTGTAAGAGGAAACTGAAAATTCACTATAAAATAGGCAAGGATTTTATAATGGAATACGAAATCCTTATTTTTTGCGTTTTCTATTGTTGGAAATATATATTTTTGCAAAATATTTTATTAAAAATCTAAATTCACACCTAGTTATAATTTTTTATGGAAGATAAAATAAAGAATTTCATGGAAGAGGTGAAGGTTAGAAATAGCCATGAGCCTGAGTTTTTGCAAGCTGTACAAGAGGTTGCAGAAACGGTAATCCCTTTTATAGAAGGAAAAGAAATCTATAGTGGGAAAAATTTGTTGTTGCGCATGGTGGAACCAGAACGAGCGTTTCAGTTCCGTGTCCCATGGGTAGACGATAAGGGAGAAATTCAAGTCAACAGAGGATACCGTATCCAGATGAACTCTGCTATTGGACCATACAAAGGCGGATTGCGTTTTCATCCGTCGGTAAACATGAGTATCTTGAAGTTTTTGGCCTTTGAACAGGTGTTCAAGAATAGTCTCACGACCCTTCCAATGGGAGGTGGTAAAGGTGGTTCGGACTTTAATCCAAAAGGGAAATCAGATAACGAAATCATGCGTTTCTGCCACAGCTTTATGGCCGAGTTAAATCGCCATATTGGTCCAAATACAGATGTTCCTGCTGGAGATATAGGTGTTGGTGCAAGAGAAATTGGTTTCTTGTTTGGAATATACAAAAAACTTCGAAACGAGTTTACTGGGGTGCTTACTGGTAAAGGAATTACCTGGGGTGGATCTTTAATTCGTCCAGAAGCAACTGGGTACGGTACGGTATACTTTGCGCAAAGTATGTTAGAAACCAAAGGAGATAGCATGGCTGGTAAAACAGTAACTATTTCTGGTTCTGGTAATGTGGCACAGTTTGCAGCCGAAAAAGTTACCCAATTGGGCGGTAAAGTAGTTACCCTTTCAGATTCTTCAGGATATATTTATGATAAAGATGGTATCGATGTGGAGAAATTGGCTTTCGTCATGGAACTCAAAAATGTAAAACGCGGTCGTATCCACGAATATGCAGAAAAATATCCATCGGCAGAATTCCACAAAGGAAAAACACCTTGGCATACCGCCTGTGATGTAGCCCTTCCTTGTGCTACACAAAACGAGTTGCACCAAGAAGACGCAAAGGCATTGGTTGCCAATGGATGTATTGCTGTTGCAGAAGGAGCAAATATGCCTTCTACTCCAGAGGCCATTCACGAGTTTCACCAAGCTCAAATTTTGTTTGCGCCAGGTAAAGCATCCAATGCAGGTGGTGTTGCAACTTCTGGTTTGGAAATGTCCCAAAACTCTTTACGTCTCAATTGGACTAGAGAAGAAGTGGATGCAAAATTGAAAAGTATCATGAGCGATATACACGATTCTTGTATCGAATATGGAAAAGAAGGAGAGTATATCAATTATGTAAAAGGAGCAAATATTGCAGGTTTCGTAAAGGTAGCCGATGCCATGCTTGCCCAAGGAGTCGTATAAACATCTTGCAGAGATACCATATCGCGTATCTATAGCATATAGCCATAAGAACCACTTCCCTCTGGAGGTGGTTTTTTTTGGTTTTTCAAAGAGCGTTGTTTTTTGGGCAATCCCCCGCAAAAACGGGGTCGGGCTTTCACTAGTCGCTTTTTTTATCTTTCGCTAAGGCTACAGATAAAAAAGAGCTCCAACATGCCGTTCAATCCCTATTGCAAACAGCGAAGAAATCAGCGCCAAAACAACTTGTTTTATATCAAACTTACTTTATATACCAAAGCCCAGTGTGCTCTTGTCGCAACCTCATAGAAATGGTCTTATTTCTTGCTACTTGCAGCACACCAGTCTTTTCATTATCTTTCCCCTAACGAAACGAACTTGGATATGAAAAAACATGCATACCTCACCATACTGCTTATAACCACCACTATCTCATGCACTAGTGTGAAAAAAGTGGCTTTCTCAAAACCAATAGACACTACAGACAAACCAATTGTTCTGCAAGAGAAAAAACAATTTGAAGTGTCTCAGTTAGGCGTGTATGCTTCCAATCAGTTCAAAGGTGCTAGGTTAAATGGCTTTTCTTATGAAAATGATACGGTGGTGAATGTACATATTATTGCAGAAAACACCCCCATCAATCCTAGTCCGTATTACGCATTCAAATGTTGGTCCGATCAGGAAAAAACAGTGTATTTTAAAATGAACTACCCGCCAAAAATAAAACATCGCTACTGGCCGAAAACAAAAACCAATCAAGGATGGGAGTTTATAGATAGTACACGAGTAATTAAAAAAGATTCTTTAGTCTATATCAAAACCAAGTTAAGCAAGACACCTCAGCTGATAGCGGCCCAAGAAATTCATAGTTCCGATGCGGTAAAAGAGTGGTATAAGCAACTAATTAAGGGTAAAGAAAGCTGGATTCGCGATTTGGTAGCAGGAAAAACGGTAATGGGGCAAGAAATGCCATACTTGGATATGTACCAAGGAGATCCCCAAGGGAAAGAAGTGATTTTGTTTATTACCAGACAGCATCCACCAGAAGTGACGGGTTATTTGGCTTTCCAACGTTTTATGGAGGCGCTTTTGAAAGAATCTGCCAATAGGGATACCTTCTTTAAGAACTATCGGGTAGTTGTATTTCCAATTATGAACCCAGATGGTGTAGACCAAGGCCATTGGAGGCACAATGCAAATGGAGTAGATCTCAATAGAGATTGGTCCAAATACAGGCAGCCAGAGGTTCGAAATGTCGTGAAAACCCTAAGCAAAATACTGAAAAAAAATGACGCCAAATTGATTTTGGGAATAGACTTTCATTCCACTTGGTATGATGTGTTTTATACCAACGAAAGCAGAGCAGACACCCATTATCCCCAGTTTATAGACCAGTGGTTCTCGGCCTTGGAGAGCGAGATAGATGGCTATAAAGTAAACGAAAAAGCGAGCAATAGCACCACTCCCGTGTCCAAAGGCTGGCTGTTGTACGGCCACCGGGCGGTGGGAATTACCTACGAAATAGGCGATGAGACTCCCAGAGACCATATTCAAATCATAGGAGAAACATCTGCAAAAGCATTGATGCACATCTTGTTGCAGTCCAAATGATAAAAACAAAAGCCATAGTTTTGTCTGCAATTAAATATGCCGACACCAGCCTGATAATGAAGGCGTATACCGAAGAAATGGGTTTGGTAACCTATATGCTAAAAGGCGTGTTGGGTTCCAAAAAAGGAAAACTCAAAGCTGCTTATTTCCAACCTCTTATGCAGTTAGAAATAGTGGGAACGACTCGAAAAAATGGCAAATTGGAACATATAAAAGATGTTCAATTGGATTACCCTTATCAAGAAATATATGCCGATCCTATAAAGCGAGCCATAGCTATGTTTTTGGCAGAAGTGTTGCAATATAGCCTGCAAGAAGAAGAACAAAACAAAGATCTATTTCAGTTTTTGAGCCTGTCTTTTCAGTTTTTCGATCAGCAGGAGAAGCCTACCAATTTTCATTTGTTTTTTATGTTGCAGCTTACCAAATACTTGGGCTTTTATCCCCAGTTAAAGCAAGAAAATCTTCCTTATTTCGATATGTTAGAAGCAGATTTTATTAGGACTCCAAACAATAATCCGCTGCTAAAAAATGAGGAATTAGAGGCCTTCAAAATCATTTTGGGCACAAATTTTGATACCTTAGCTTTTGTGAGGCTAAACCAACAAATAAGGGTTTCGCTTTTACAGAAAATAATTGTTTATTTTGAACTACATTTGCAAGGATTTCGCCCTCCAAAATCTATAGATGTTTTGCGGCAATTGTTTGTAGATAATTAAATTCAGTTACAATCAGGATAGTTTGATGAAGCAGCTTGTTGGAATTTTTGTGTTCTTGTGTGTACAATTTGTTTTTGCCCAACAAATTACGGTATTGAATTTAGATACAGGCTTTCCTATACCCAATGTTTTGGCTGCAAACAAAGACCAATCTGTAGCTGTGGTATCCGATCCAAATGGGGTACTGATTTTAGATGCTTTTGATAAGAGACAAACCATATATTTGACTGCAGAGGGCTTTATTTCGAGAAGGATTACCAAAGATCAAATGCTAAAAAAGGGACCACGTGTCTATCTTACCCAAACTTCACAACAGCTCGATGAGGTGGTATTGTCGGTTTCCAAATGGGAGCAACAAAAAAAAGATATTCCACACAAAATACACGCCATAGGAGCCCAAGAGATTTTGGGATCTGGAGCACAAACTGCAGCAGATGTATTGCAAAAAAGTGGCGCTGTGTTTGTTCAAAAAAGCCAGCTTGGAGGTGGTAGCCCGATGATACGTGGCTTTGCTACCAATCGGGTGTTGCTTGCTGTGGATGGGGTGCGCATGAATAACGCCATTTTTAGGGGTGGAAACGTTCAGAATGTCATTTCTATAGATCCCTACACCATCAAAAATACAGAGGTCATTTTTGGTCCCGGATCCGTCATTTTTGGCTCGGATGCCATGGGAGGAGTCATGAATTTTTTTACCAAAGACCCACAGTTGAGTAGCACACAACATATGGAGGTAGATGGCAGTGTAGCCATAAGGCATGCCACAGCCAACAACGAGCGAACTGGGCATGTAGAACTACATATTGGAAAGAAGCAATGGGCGTATTTTGGAAGTGTAAGTTACAATAGCTTTGAGGATGTTTTGATGGGTAGAAATGGTCCAGAATCTTATTTGAGAAAGGAATATGCGGGCAATATAGAAGGTGCAGATGTGGTATTGCTCAACGACAACCCACGAAAGCAAAAAAACATGGGCTACGACCAGTGGAGTTTGTTGCAAAAATTAAGATATGTTCCCCAAAAAAACTTGCAAATGGATTTGGGCTTGTATTATTCGGCTACCAGCGATTACAACCGCTATGACCGATTGTTGGAATACGAAAACGACCAACTAAAATATGCCCAATGGTATTATGGCCCACAACGATGGGGAATGGTCAATTTTAGACTATTTCGCAAAAGCAATAGCGATTTGCACGATGCGCTGAAGCTCACTGCGGCATATCAGTTTTTTGAAGAGAGCCGGCACGATAGAAAATTTGCTGCTACCGACCTCAGATCGAGAACAGAAAAAATACATGCGCCTTCTGTAAATTTGGATTTTGAGAAACAATGGAATACACAAACCAAATTGTTTTACGGCCTAGAATACGTATATAATAAGGTACATTCCTCGGCTTTCTTGCGCCATATAAATACCCAAGAAAAAACAACTTCGCAATCGCGATATCCAGAAGGTTCTAGTTGGCAAACTATTGCAGCCTATACCAATATCGAATACAAGGCATACGAAAATCTAACCTTGTTGGCTGGAGCACGATATAGTCATGTTTTTGCAAAAGCCAGATTTGAAGATACATTTTTTGATTTTCCGTTTGAAGAAGCCAATCTCAGCAATGGTGCGCTTACGGGCAGTCTTGGTTTGAGTTGGTTTCCGGGCAACAAATGGCAGCTTACTTTCAATGCGGCAACAGGCTTTCGATCGCCCAATATAGATGATATTGGTAAAGTATTTGATTCGGAACCCGGAGCAGTAGTCGTACCCAACCCGAGTTTAGAGCCAGAGTATGCATATAATTTTGATATAGGGATTAAGAAAAACTTCAATGAATTCTTGTTTTGGGATGCTTCTTTGTTTTACAGTCATATAGTAGATATATTGGTTCGAGATGACTTTGCCTTTAACGGAGCGGCTACCATCGAATACGATGGAGTAATGAGCAAAGTGCAGGCAGTGCAAAATGGTGCTAAAGCATATGTGTACGGGTTGGAAATGGGCTTCGATTTGTTTTTACACTCCAAATTTTCTCTACTGGGACGAATGAGCTATGCCAAGGGAGCGGTGTATGAGGAAATAGGGCCAGATTCGCCATTGAGGCATGTGGCACCCTTGTTTGGAAATGTGCATCTGGTATGGAAAAATCACCGCCTAAAATTTGATGTGTTTTCGGATTTTAACGGAGCGATTTCCTCAGAAAAATTGGCAGCCTCCGAAAAAGCAAAATCCTTTATTTATGCCACCAATGCCAAAGGAGAATTGTATTCCCCTTCTTGGTATACCATAAATATGAAAACCGAATATCAGATTCGAAAAAACATCAAAGCCCTACTTTTGTTAGAGAACCTCACCGATCAGAGATATCGTCCTTATAGTTCGGGTATTGTAGCACCTGGTCTAAACTTTATATTGGGATTGAATTACGGGTTTTGAGATTGTTCTTTATGCAATTGGCAACAAAAGTTCTACTCTTGTGCCAAGGGGTTTTTGGTTTTGCCTGAGGTCGATTATTTTTAGATCATAATGATTTTTTAGACTATCGCTAAATTGTTGCAGTCTTTTTTTGGTGAGATATATGCCCAACGAGCGTTGCTTTTTGTGTGGAAGCTCTGCTTCCTGTTTTTTGGATTTGCTCCTGCCAATACCATTGTCTTCTATAGCAATAAGAATATGATTTTTGCCCTCGGGGTGAACCGATATACGGATTTTTTTGTCTCCTTCTTTTTTGGGAGATAACCCATGCCAAATGGCATTTTCAATAAAAGGTTGCAATGTAAGCGCAGGAATTTTTATTATACGAGTTTTCAGACGAGGGTCGATATCGGTGCTATATTCAATATCGTTGTCTAGTCGGGTGTTTTCTATATTGGTGTACAATTGCAAAATTTCTAGTTCTTCCTCCAAAGGAATATACTTTTCCATAGAACTCGACAAGATGTGACGGATTAGTTTGGAGAACTGATCGAGAAACAACAAAGCATCTTGTTTGTTGTTGCCTTGGATATACAATTTGATGGACAGTAGGGAGTTGAAAATAAAGTGTGGGTTGATTTGGGTTCGAAGCAATTGTTGTTCGGTTTCTATTATTTCTTTTTGGTTGCGCAATTTGAAGCGTTCTTGTAGGATAAGAAAAAGTAGCAGAAGCAATAAGATGGTGAGTATGGAGAAAAATAATATATTGTTGTTTTTGGAAAGTCTTATATGCACAATTTCATTTTCCTTTTGCAGCAATTCGATTTGATTTTTCTTTTTTTGGGCGTCGTATTTGATGAGTAAATCGGATATGTATTGATAGTTTTTCTCATTCAAATACTGGTCTTTGGCTTTTAATTGTGCTTCTAGAAAGTGCATAGCTAAGGCGTAATTTTTTTGACTCTTTTGTAGCTCACTGAGCTGCTCATAGGCGTCCGCAATAGAAGACATTAGTCTTTTTTGTTGGGCGATGTATAGGCCTTTTTGTAGGTATTTTTCGGCAAGAGTGTGCTTGTTCAGTTCACGGTAGGCCCAGCCCAAATTGATATATACCATAGTCAGATAATAATCGTCACCGAACAATTCGGCTTTTTGCATGATAGAACGCAATACGTCTAGTGCTTCTTGGTGGTTTCCTTGTTTGAGATGGATTTGTGCGATGCTATTTTTACAAATGATTTTTCCTAGATCAGAATTTATTTCCTCATTTAGGGATAAGGACTTCATGAAGTACTGTTTGGCTTTATACAGATTTCCACGATGTTCGTAGGTTTTTCCCAAATTGTGAAAATTGATAGCCATCCCCTTTTTGCTATCCATTTCGATTTCTATTTTCAAGGATTTTTCAAACTCCGTAGCGGCCAAGTCATATTGTTTGAGGGTAAGATATACGTTTCCAATACTGGTGAGAGAAATAGCGATAGATTTTTTGACAAAATTGGTTTTGGGCACCAAAGTATCGGAAATACTGAGTGCCTGTTGGTGAAAATCCAATGCGGTTTGTACGGCATCCATCCTTCTGTATACCACGCCTAGCTTATTGAGTGCCGTAATTTTCATTTCGGGTATCGAATCGGCCAGATCGATACTTTTTTTGTGGTGATTGATCGCCAATTGATAATGGGCACTATTGCGTTCGTATATACCTAGCGAGTTAAAAGCATAGGCCATACCTAGTCGGTAATTTTCCTTTTGACTAAAGCGCCGTAGCTGGTTGATTTTTTTTGGATCTTTATTGCAATACATCTGAAGTTTGCGAAAAGTAGATTCAAAATTGTCATGGGTGTTGGCATATATTTGTCTTAGCCGAGAGTCATCTGCCAATTCCTGAGCATAGAAGTCTGGGTGTGCGTAGCAGCATACCAATAGGAGAAAACATATTTTGGTAAAAAGCGAAATTCGCATATAGGGAACTATTTAAGGGAACAAAATGTAGTTTTTTTTCTCCGAATTAACAAATATGTTGGTGTGTTTTTTTATAAAATAGCAACAAGGAATTGATTGAAATTTAGTAATTTCGTTCTCCAAAATTTGTTAAGGAACATAGCGCATGAAGTTTGCAGAGTACAAAGGATTAGATCTACCAATAATCGCTAAAGAAATTCTTCAATATTGGGAAGAAAACCAGATATTTGAAAAGAGTATTTCTACACGCGAAGGGAAACCTAGTTATATTTTTTATGAAGGCCCGCCATCTGCCAATGGATTGCCGGGTATTCATCATGTGATGGCGCGAACCATAAAAGATATTTTCCCCCGATATAAAACCATGAAAGGCTATAAGGTAAACAGAAAAGCGGGTTGGGATACCCACGGATTGCCTATAGAATTGGGAGTAGAGAAAGAATTGGGAATTACCAAGGAAGATATCGGGAAGAAAATAAGCGTAGAAGATTATAATGCAGCCTGTAGAAAAGCGGTGATGCGCTATACCAATGTATGGAACGAAATGACCCGTCAGATAGGGTATTGGGTAGATATGGAAGATCCGTATATCACCTACAAATCCAAATATATGGAGACGGTATGGTGGCTTTTGCAGCAAATTTATGACAAAGAACTGTTGTATAAAGGATATACAATACAACCATATTCTCCAAAGGCAGGAACTGGATTGAGTTCGCACGAATTGAATCAGCCAGGCACCTATCAGGATGTAACCGATACCACGGTAGTAGCGCAGTTTAAAGCCTTGTCGGAAACTTTGCCAGCAGCATTGCAAGGAAAAGGGGATGTTCATTTTTTGGCATGGACAACCACTCCTTGGACTTTGCCATCAAATACCGCTCTTACGGTAGGTCCAAAAATTGAATATGTATTGGTAAAAACCTATAACCAGTACACTTTTGAGCCTATACAAGTAGTATTGGCCAAAAATTTGGTAGGGAAGCAGTTTGCTGGCAAATTTGAAGCAGTAGAAGAAGAAAGCGCTCTAGCCCATTATGTGTCTGGTGCTAAGAAAATCCCATATTTCGTTGGAGAATCTTTTATGGGAAGAGATTTGGAAGGCATTCGTTATGAGCAGTTGTTGCCATATACCTTGCCTTTTGAAAATGCGGAAAATGCATTTCGTGTAATTGTGGGCGATTTTGTAACCACGGAAGATGGTACAGGTATCGTGCATACGGCACCTACATTTGGTGCGGATGATGCCTTGGTAGCCAAGCAAGCAGATCCGGAAGTACCACCTATGTTGGTATTGGATGAAAACAACAATCCGGTGCCCTTGGTAGATTTGCAAGGAAGATTTCGTCCAGAATTGGGTGATTTGGCAGGAAAATATGTAAAGAACGAATACTATGCAGATGGAGAAGCGCCAGATAAATCTGTAGATGTGGAAATAGCAATTGCATTAAAAACAGAAAACAAAGCCTTTAAGGTAGAGAAGTATGTGCACTCTTACCCCAATTGTTGGCGAACCGATAAGCCTGTTTTATATTATCCATTGGATAGTTGGTTTATTAAGGTAACCGAAATAAAAGACGAGATGTTTGCGCTAAACGAAACCATCAATTGGAAACCGAGAGCCACAGGAGAAGGACGTTTTGGAAACTGGTTGGCCAATGCAAACGATTGGAATTTGTCTCGTTCTAGATATTGGGGAATTCCATTGCCTATATGGAGAACCGAAGACGGGAAAGAAGAAAAGATAATAGGCTCTATAGCGGATCTCAAAGAAGAGATGGACAAAAGTGTAGCTGCGGGCCTTATGGAGCGAGATATTTTTGCCGATTTTCAAATAGGAAATATGTCTGAAGAAAACTATGATAAAGTAGATTTGCATAAAAACATAGTGGATCAAATCATACTGTGTTCTTCTGAGGGAAAACCAATGCGAAGAGAAAGTGATCTGATAGATGTATGGTTTGATAGTGGATCTATGCCATTTGCGCAATGGCATTATCCGTTTGAGAACAAAGATTTGATCGATAATGGGAAGGTATATCCTGCGGACTTTATTTGTGAAGGAGTAGATCAAACCCGAGGTTGGTTTTATACCTTACATGCCATATCTGCTATGGTAAAAGATTCTGTAGCCTACAAAAATGTGGTTTCCAATGGATTGGTTCTCGACAAAAATGGGCAAAAGATGTCTAAGAGATTGGGCAATGCAGTAGATCCATTTGAGACTATGGAAAAGTATGGGCCAGATGCTACTCGCTGGTATATGATGGTGAATGCCAACCCTTGGGACAATCTTAAGTTTGATCTAGAAGGGGTGGCTGAGGTTCGTCGAAAATTCTTTGGCACCTTGTACAATACCTATTCGTTTTTTGCATTGTATGCCAATATCGATTCTTTTTCTTACACAGAGGAAAACATACCTATAGACCAGCGACCGGAGATCGACCAATGGATTTTGTCGGAGCTTCATAGTTTGATCAAAAAAGTAGATGGGTATTATGCCGATTTTGAGCCTACCAAGCTTACCAGAGCGATTTCGGATTTTGTGCAAGAAAATCTCAGCAACTGGTATGTGCGATTGTGCAGAAGGCGTTTTTGGAAAGGCGAATACGGTCAGGACAAAATATCGGCTTATCAGACATTGTATACTTGTCTGTTGGAAGTTGCCAAGCTCAGTGCGCCAGTAGCTCCGTTTTATATGGATCGTCTGTATAAAGATTTGATAGCAATTACTGGTAAAGAGGGTGTAGAAAGTGTGCATTTGGCAGATTTTCCAATTTGTGATAAAACCATGATCCAAGAAGCATTGGAAAACAAGATGGAATTGGCGCAGCAGATTTCTTCTATGGTATTGTCTTTGCGTGCCAAAGAAAAGATAAAAGTTCGCCAGCCTCTCCAGAAAATAATGATACCAATTTTACATGCCGATCAGGAAAAAGCCATCAGAGAAGTTGCCGAATTGATTCAGTCGGAGGTAAATGTGAAAGAAATAGAATTGTTGGATGATGCTTCGGGTATATTGGTCAAGCAAATCAAACCAAATTTTAAAGCCTTGGGACCTCGATTTGGAAAAGATATGAAGCTAGTAGCAGCCGCAGTAAATGGCTTTGAGCAAGCGGATATCCAGAAAATAGAACAAGATGGCGAAATTTCTTTGAACATAGGAGGAAATAGCCTGATATTAAAGCGAGAAGATGTGGAAATCACCTCCTCGGATATAGAAGGATGGCTAGTCGCAAGTGCTGGTTCGTTGACGGTTGCATTAGATGTAACCATTAGCCCAAAATTGCGTAATGAAGGAATATCGAGAGAATTGGTAAATCGTATTCAAAACCTCAGAAAGTCTTCTGGATTGGAGGTTACGAATACGATAACAATAAAATTCGAAAATAATAGTTTATTAGAAGAAGCAGTTTCTTCAAACAAGAAGTATATACTGTCGGAAACTTTAGCCACGGCGCTAGAGTTTGAGCCCAAACTGAACGATGGAACGGAAATTGCTTTTGATAATATTGAAACCAAAATGCTAATCTTAAAAAATTAAAAAGATGAGTGAAGACATTAAAGTGCGCTATTCGGATAGCGAATTGGAGGATTTCAGAAATTTGTTGGAAGAGAAGATCAAAAATGCACAATCGCAGTTGGAGTTGCTAAAAAGTTCTTATATGAACGATGGCAATAATGGTACAGAAGATACGGCTCCGACTTTTAAAGCTTTTGAAGAGGGGTCTGAAACCATGAGTAAAGAGGCAAATACCCAATTGGCAATCCGGCAAGAAAAGTTTATTCGCGATTTGAAGAATGCCATGTTGCGAATAGAAAACAAAACATATGGAATTTGTCGGGTAACTGGAAAACTGATCAACAAAGAACGATTGAAGCTAGTTCCACATGCTACGCTTAGCATAGAGGCAAAGAACATGCAAAAATAAGCTAGAAGTACTCTAGTTTTGTAAAACGCCTATAGCAATATAGGTGTTTTTTTATAGAAAGAACCAATGAAAATTGTTTGCTTTATATGGATGTATAGTTTGGGTTTTATGTTGTTATCGGCACAGTATATAAGCAAGAAAACGATATGGAATACCAATTTGCATTTTGTGGAAATTGCCACCGACAATGTGTACCGTTTGGATGTAAAGACACATCAAAGTCCGTTTATAGAGGTAAATGCGTATATGGAGGGCGAATATCAGAACCGTTTTCTAATTAGTTTTGAAGAACAGGCGAATACTTTGGTGGTGAGAGCCCAGCAACAAAAAATGTTTGTGATGCCCAACGACAAACTGAGTGCGCACAAAGTATTGTCTATAGCTTTGGAAGTAGTTTTGCCCCAAAATTTACAATTGCTTGTGCAAGGCAGTTCCACAGATGTAAGGGTGAAGGGCCAATACGAAATGCTTCGTATCCGATTGGGTGATGGCAATTGCAGCTTGCGATCGGTAGAGGGGATTATTTCGGTAAAATCGTTTGAAGGAGACATAGTCTTGCGAGAAAAGGATCCTGTGGCAGATGTACAAGTCGAATATGGTAAAGTAATGGGGAGATATACTGCCTCCAAATCTGCAAGCATACAGCTATATGCCGTAAAAGGGAATATATTTATTAATCCGAAAACCGAAATATATTAGTATTTTTAGGCGCTAGAAAGGAAGGCGAAATTGGGATACGATCAAAACAGTAGATGCTGGAAAGATTTGTCGCAAACACGTTTTCGGTTAGAATTATATAAAAGATGAATCTTAAAAAAGCTACTTTATTTGTTTTAGTCATTTTGTTGGTGGATCAAATAAGCAAAATCTATATTAAAACACATTATTCTTTGCACGAATACGACATTATCTTTCACGATTGGTTTCGTATTTACTTCATCGAAAATGAAGGTGCTGCTTGGGGGGCAAAACCATCAGATTTTTTACCCATATCAGAGAAAAACGGTAAATTGGTGCTCACCGTGTTTCGCATGTTTGCTATCATGGGGATAGGGTATTGGTTGTATGATGTGATTCGCAAAAAATCGGATAAAATGCTGATATGGGCGGTTTGTTTGGTGTTTGCAGGAGCATTGGGAAATCTTATAGATTCGATGTTTTATGGAATGTTGTTCGATCACAGTCACAAGCAAGTTGCCACCATGTTTGCAGAGAATAATTATGGTGGTTTATTTCATGGAAAGGTAGTGGATATGCTTTATTTTCCTATGATAGACACCGTGTTGCCCGATTGGGTGCCCTTCAAAGGTGGGCAGCGTTTTACCTTCTTTGATCCGATTTTCAATATAGCCGATGTTGCCATTAGTACTGGTGTAGGTATCATGATAGTGTTTAATAAGCGCGTATTCAAAAAAGAAACTAAAAACGATACACTTCCTGCGGAGTAACGACGCAATCTAATGTTTTGTCGTGTGCTTCTACAGGGATACTCTCTTCTATGGGAGGAAAAAAAGAAAGTCCTATGGTGAGTGCGTTTGCTCTACAATTGCTCAGAAAATTGTCATAATAGCCTTTGCCGTATCCGATTCGGTGTCCGTTTTGGTCAAATGCCAGTAGCGGTACAAATATTACATCTATTAGGTTGGTGGGTACTTCGACGCCATTTTGCGGTTCGGGTATATTCCATTTGTTGTACGCAAATTTGGTGTTATCGGTGAGTAAGATATTGGTGAGACTGCGATCGATGTTGGAGCGCGATACCACCACTTCTTTGTCTTTTCCTTGTAGAATATGGAGTAAATAGCTAGTGTCTATTTCTTTTTTCCTTTCTATGGTTAAAAACAAGTGATAGTATACATGATCCCAAATAGAAAGTTCCAAAAGGCGGTTTGCGATTTCTAAGCTCCAAGTGTCTCTCTGATGACTTGTGCTGGATTCGCGTCTTTGTTGGTACCGTTTTCTGTAAAAAGATTTATCCATTATTTTTGGGGATTTTTGCTAAAATAATGGATAAATGCTTGTTTTTAGAATTTACTTGGTAATTTTCTTTTTTTCAATTAGGGGATACAAGGTATGTGATACTACCATCAATAAAACATACACCCCAATTATGGTTAAATAAGTGTTCATCCTGTTTATACTATTAATTAATTTAGTGTGTTAAATATAAGTAATAATTCTATTAAATGTTGGTTTTTGACGATTAATTGCATAAAAAAAACAAACCTACGCTCCTATTTCTCCAACATAGACAGATAAAACTTACACGACTAAATGTAAATAGCTGTATAGTGTGTGACTTTTAAAAACACATAGGTAAGAAAGAGCGCAAGGAGATATTGAATCGTCTGAAGGTTTGTAAAAAACAAAGCAAGTTTTGTATTCGATTTTAAAAGGTATTTTTGTAATATCCTTTTGAGAGATGCTGGATGATTTTGTTGAGAAGATTAAAACGGAAAAAGTAGAAGATACGATTTGGAAGATGCTTTAAAAATACAAATAGATGTTTTGCCAC
Organism: Flavobacteriaceae bacterium; assembly: GCA_025800395.1. Taxonomy (GTDB): domain Bacteria; phylum Bacteroidota; class Bacteroidia; order Flavobacteriales; family Flavobacteriaceae; genus JAOXRU01. Next base: position 16,155 of record JAOXRU010000152.1, on the reverse strand, counting down.
AGACACCTGGGGTGTATCAGTACTACGACAAAACCGATACCATTATATATGTAGGAAAGGCCAAGAATTTGCGCAAGCGAGTACGGTCGTATTTCAATAAGACACACGACTATGGAAAGACACGCATTTTGGTTTCGAAGATCAAGCGAATAGAACATATCGTTGTAGATACCGAAACGGATGCGCTACTATTGGAAAACAATCTCATCAAAAAGTATAAGCCGCGATACAATGTTTTGCTCAAAGACGATAAATCCTACCCTTGGATATGTATCAAAAAAGAAAGATTTCCCAGGGTTTTTGTCACTAGGCGAATCGTAAAGGACGGTTCGAGTTATTTTGGGCCCTATACCAGTATGAAAACAGTACATACCCTTATGGATCTCATCCGAGGTTTGTATCCATTGCGAAGTTGTACCTATGATTTGTCTCCAGAGAAAATAAACAACAGTAAGTACAAGCTTTGTTTGGAATACCATATCGGGAATTGCAAGGGGGCTTGTGAGGCAAAGGAAACCGCAGAAGATTATACGCTTTATATTCAGCAGATACGCAAAATACTAAATGGTAATTTTGGAGCGGCACTAAAAACCTTTAGAAAGCAGATGCAGGAATTGGCAGCGGCTTTAGAGTTTGAAGAAGCGCAACGTATCAAAGAGAAAATAGAAATACTGGAAAATTATCAGGCCAAATCCACTATTATTAGTCCCAAAATTAGCAATGTGGATGTATTTAGTATCGTGTCGGATATGGATTTTGGGTTTGTGAATTTTATGCAGATCAATTTTGGTGCTATAGTACGTTCCCATACGATAGAGCTCAAGAAAAAATTAGGAGAAACCGATAAAGCATTGTTGGAAATGGCAGTATTGGAAATACGCCAACGATTTGAAGCCAAATCCAAGGAAATTTTGGTACCTTTTGCTTTGGAGCTTCCAGAGGAAATTCGCTGCATTGTTCCCCAATTGGGAGATAAGAAACGGATCGTAGAACTTTCGGAGCGCAACGCCAAATTTTTTCGATTGGACCGATACAAGCAAATCAAACTTACTGATCCGGAACGACATAGCCAGCGAATTTTACAGCAATTGCAAAAAGACCTGCGCCTGTCTCAATTGCCAACCCATATTGAGTGTTTTGACAATAGTAATATACAGGGGACTCACCCAGTGGCGGCTTGTGTGGTGTTTCGAGATGCCAAGCCATACAAGAAAGATTATCGACACTACAATATAAAAACGGTAGTAGGACCCGACGATTTTGCTAGTATGGAAGAAGTAGTGTATCGAAGATACAAGCGATTGCTAGATGAGGAGAAGTCTTTGCCACAGCTTATCGTTATCGATGGTGGTAAGGGTCAATTGTCTTCTGCATTAAAGAGTTTGGATCGGTTGGAGCTTCGTTCAAAGATTGCCATTATCGGTATTGCAAAACGATTGGAAGAGATTTATTTTCCTGGGGATAGCATCCCTATATATTTGGACAAGAAGTCCGAGTCGTTGAAGACCATACAGCATCTTCGCAATGAGGCACATCGTTTTGGGATAAGCTTTCACCGCAACAAGCGGAGTAAGGCAGCTGTAGGTACCCAGCTCGAAAGGATAGAAGGAATAGGGAAGGCTACTGCAAACCAATTGTTGCAAGCTTTTAAATCGGTAAAGCGAATAAAGGAGGCTTCAAAAAACGCCTTAACCGAGGTGGTAGGCCCTTCCAAAGCAGCTAAAGTATATTTCTATTATCATCCCGATAATAAGGAAAGGGGTTCGGATGCAAAGAATTGAGAGGGGAATATAAGCTGCCTTGTTGCAATTTGAAAAAATCAGAATCCAATCTTGAATAATAAATTGTAACTTGGGGTTTTGAACAAATAAATCATATTTAGCGCCTTTTTGTGTAATCGAATATTTATTTTGGTGTTATATTTTATAAAGTTTGCCTTGAAAAAACGTATTGCTATTTTAATTTGTGTTTTGTGTTTAGGGCTCGTAGCTGCTCAGGACAAGCCTAAGGTGGGCTTGGTGCTAAGTGGAGGAGGAGCCAAGGGTTTTGCCCATATTGGCGCCTTAAAAATAATAGAAGAAGCTGGGGTAGAGGTAGATTATGTAGCTGGTACCAGTATGGGTGCTATTGTAGGGGCTCTTTATGCTTCGGGCTATTCGGCCAAGGCTATCGATTCGATATTTACAACTATCAATTTTGACCAACTTATCGCGGATGAGCTGCCGAGGTCTGCCAAAACTTTTTATGAAAAAGAAGATAGTGAGCGCTATGCGTTATCCCTGCCGTTTGACCAATTTAGAATGAGTTTGCCTTCTGCTATTTCCAAAGGACAAAATGTATATAATTTGCTTGTTCAATTGTTGCATCATGTAAATAATGTAAGAGATTTCAATCATTTACCCATTCCATTTTTTTGTATAGCAACCGATGTGGAAACTGGGAAAGCGGTAAAATACGATAAGGGGTATTTGCCGTTGGTGATAGCGGCTAGTGGTGCTTTTCCTTCCTTGTTTGATCCAGTCGAAATAGACGGTAAGCTGCTTATAGATGGGGGTGTGGTAGATAATTATCCAGTGGAATCACTCCGACAATTGGGAGCAGAAATTGTGATAGGGGTAGATGTGCAAGATGGTTTGGCTAAAAGAGAAGAGTTAAAAACAGCCACATCGGTACTTTTGCAGATCAACAATTTTCGGACGGTAAGGGCCATGGAAGCAAAGTCGAAGCTTACAGATATTTATATACAGCCAAAAGTGCAGCGTTATAGCGTGATCGATTTTGAAGAGGGGCGTACGATTATCGACTATGGAGAAAAAGCAGCATTGCGCCAATGGAAGGCATTAGAAGACTTGGCAAAGAAAACCGCAAAACCCAAGAGGAAGAAAAAAAACACGGTCGCACAAAATCTAAAAATAGATCGTTTGATATTGGAGGGAAACAAAAACTACACCAGGAGTTATATTCGAGGGAAATTGCGATTTAAACTAAAAGATAGTTTGAGTTTTGGCAAATTTCAACAAGGAATTAGCAATTTGATTTCAACCAACAACTTTAAAACCATTCGTTATAGATTGCAAGAAGAATTGGGAGAAACGGTATTGTATCTCGATCTCAAAGAGAACCCAAGTAGAACTTCCCTGCGTGTGGCAGCACATTACGACAATTTATACAAAACAGGAGTCTTACTCAATATTACCCATAAGAAATTGCTGACCAAAGACGATGTGTTTTCTGCGGATTTTGTGATAGGGGATAATATCCGTACCAATATTGCTTATTATATAGATAAAGGCGCATATTGGAGCGTGGGTCTCAACTCTCGATACACTAATTTTAGCAACAATGTGAGAACGTCTTTGCTTGGCAATAGTTTCCAGTTGGGGAATATCCAAGTTGGGCAGCTTACCTTAGATGTTTCGGATTTTACCAACCAGTTTTATTTGGAAACCGTATTTAGGGAAGAATTTATGCTTGGCGCTGGTATCGAACACAAATACTTGAGTTATGCTACAGAGACCATACAAGACAACAACGGCAATAAGATACTGTTTGAAGATAGCAATTACGGTTCTTTATTTGGCTTTTTGAGACTGGATACTTACGACAATAAATATTATCCGAGAGAAGGTGTGTATTTTGACGGGAATATGCATTGGTTTTTTGGATCCACCAATTTTACGGGTGATTTTGAGCCCTTTGCAGTCGCCAAGGCCAAAATTGGCATAGCTTTTCCTCTAAGTTCGCATCTATCATGGCGGTTGAGTACCCAAGGAGGTTTTACCGTGCAGGGAGGGGATTTGGGTACTCTCGATTTTATCATGGGTGGCTATGGAAATATCAAAATCAACAACGAAGTAGGTTTTGTGGGGTATGATTTTATGGCGTTTTCTGGCGATAGTTATGTGCAGGCTAGTAGCCGATTGGACTATCGATTTTGGAAGAGAAACCATTTGTTTGCGATTGCCAATATAGCAAATATAGGGAACGATATATTTGAAGACAGAACTTGGATAGGCGAGATACGACACAAAGGGTTTGGTGTAGGATATGGTCTAGAAACTTTTATAGGTCCAGTGGATATCTTATATGCTTGGTCGCCAGATGCCAAAGAAAACCATTTGTATATTAGTGCGGGATTTCGATTTTGATTAGAACCAATAAGCCCTTGGTCTTTAGAGGGTAAGAAATGTGATCGGATTTTTGATTTGCTATCTAAAGCGCTAGGGATAACTTGGTGTTTTAAAGCGTTTGTGATTCATTGAGATTTCGGGTCAAGTTTCATTTTTTAGGAACGCAATTATTTTACGATATTTGTAAAAAGCAGTTGAATTAATGTTAGCAAACAGAGTAGATATTACCCCTCATTTACGTGCCATGTGGTAGCCAAAAGCTGCTTCTACTAGAAAATCCCGATTTTCGATTGCTATTAAACGGGCTATATCTATTTATTATTCACTTTTAAAAATCAAATCATGGCAGAAATCAAGAATTTAGAGAATTTACAAAATATCAATTACGGTTTAGAAAAGTTGTTTGACGAAGCGGAAGATTTCCTTCCTTTGTTGGGTACCGACTATGTAGAATTGTATGTAGGCAATGCAAAGCAGTCTGCACATTTTTACAAAACGGCATTTGGCTTTCAGAGCGAGGCTTATGCAGGGCTAGAAACTGGCGTAAAGGACAAAGTGTCTTATGTGCTAAAACAAGACAAAATTCGCTTGGTACTTACTACTTCTATGGTAGAAGGAGGAGAGATCAATGCGCATATCGATAAGCATGGGGATGGGGTAAAAGTAGTAGCCCTATGGGTAGAAGATGCTACCAAGGCCTTTGAGGAAACCACCAAAAGAGGGGCAAAACCTTATATGGAGCCCGCCAAAGAAGAAGATGCCAACGGCTATGTGGTTCGTTCGGGTATACACACTTACGGAGAAACAGTGCACATATTTGTAGAGCGAAAAAACTACAATGGTATATTTTTGCCAGGTTATGAGAAATGGGAGTCGCATTACAATCCATCACCAGTTGGCTTGCGCTATATAGATCATATGGTGGGGAATGTAGATTGGGGAGAAATGAACAAATGGTGCGAATTCTATGGAAAAGTGATGGGCTTTGCGCAAATTATTTCTTTTGACGACAAAGATATATCCACCGATTACACCGCACTGATGAGTAAGGTGATGAGCAATGGCAATGGCCGTATCAAATTTCCGATAAATGAGCCAGCGGAAGGAAAGAAAAAGTCGCAAATAGAAGAGTATATCGATTTTTATAATGGCGCAGGAGTACAGCATATAGCTGTGGCTACCAACGATATAGTAGCAACGGTATCGGCCATGCGCGACCGTGGTGTAGAGTTTCTATATGTGCCAAAAAACTATTATGACGATTTGCTAGAGCGCGTTGGAAAGATAGATGAAGATGTTGAGGTATTGAAACAACACGGTATCCTTATCGATAGAGATGATGAAGGTTATTTGTTGCAATTGTTTACCAAGCCGGTAGTGGATCGTCCGACCATGTTTTTTGAGATTATTCAAAGAAAGGGTGCTCAATCCTTTGGTAAAGGCAATTTTAAGGCCTTGTTTGAGGCTATAGAGCGGGAGCAAGAAAACAGAGGGACATTGTAAGTCCAAGTATTGAAAACAGAAAAAGAGGCGTCTTTTATGGCGTCTTTTTTTGTGATCTAATGCGTAATTCGGGATTTGTGGAAATAGAAAGGAAAAGAGGGCTGTTTATTGGGGTGATTTTAAACTAGAAATGGTATTATATCTGGTAAAAAGCACCAATCTATTTCAAAAAAAGAGTTTTGGTATAGAAATTGTTTTACGAAGGCTAATTAACAACATTTTAGGAGTTTTGTTTGCCTGCAAATGTTTAATTTTATAGCCAAAAAGCGATATGTTTTAAATTGCTTGAGGACAACAAATGGAAAATGAACAATAAAGTTGGTAAAAGCATTTTTGTAAATAGCAATATAAAACAAATATAGATGAAGAAAGTGATATTGGTAGCCGTAGTGTTGATGGGTTGTACAGGAGTATACGCCCAACCGGCTGCATATAAGTACGATGCGTTTAAGGCGGGAGAATGGTTTAAATTTCGAATTCACTATGGGATTTTCAATGCGAGTTTTGCGACTTTGCATTTAAAAAAAACCCAATACCAAGGAAAAACCGTATATCATGCACAAGGCAGAGGTTCAACCACCGGCTTGGCGAGATTGTTCTTTAAGGTAGATGATCTTTATGAGAGTTATTTCGATACAGAAGATGGGCGACCTTATATGTTTAATCGGGATATAAATGAAGGCGGTTATACCAAACATATACAGTTTTTTTTCGATCATGAGGCAGAAAAGGCAAAGATGAAGGATCTCAAACACCTTAGGGAGAAAGATTATAAAACCCACGTGGATATTCAAGATTTGATTTCGGCCTTTTATTATTTGAGAAACAATTATAATGGCGAAGATCTAAAAGTAGGACAGGAAATAAAATTGGATATGCTGTTTGACGATGATGGGATTTTTCAGTTCAAGTTGCGATACTTAGGTAAAGAAGTGTTGCGATCGAAATTTGGAAAAGTAGAATGTCTCAAGTTTCGCCCCTATGTGCAAGAAGGCTTTATTTTTAAAGAGCAAGAGAGTCTTACCCTTTGGGTGTCTAATGATGAGAACAAAATTCCGATTCGCATACAAGCCGATCTGCGTATAGGATCTTTGAAGGCAGATTTGCATGCTTTTAGCGGTTTAAAAAACCAGTTTAAGATAAAAATGTAGAAATAAAAATGATAGAAGACCATATAGCCAAAAAAATAGTCGCCTTAGACAAGAAATTTCAGCATTCTGGGCAAGATTTGGGGTCGTATCTCGATGGTTTACTGCACCAGCGATATTTGACCTATTGGGACTATATACATCTCGATACGCTGTTGAGTTTACAGATACCACGTACACATTTTCCAGATGAGGAGATTTTTATCATGTATCACCAAATAACAGAATTGTACTTTAAGCTGATCATCCACGAGCAAAAGCAAATCATAGATCATACTGTGGGCAATGTGGATTTTTTGATCAGCCGAATAGGCAGAATCAACAATTATTATAAAGCCTTGATTTCTTCTTTTGGAATTATGATAAATGGGATGGAGCGCAAGCAATTTTTACAATATCGTATGTCTTTGTTGCCTGCCAGTGGATTCCAGTCGGCTCAGTTTCGAATGATCGAATTGTATGCTACCGATCTATTGTATTTGGTGCATCCTAGTGCAACGGACAAATTGACTGGTGAAGAATCTTTGGCCGAATTGTACGAAGAGATTTATTGGAAGCGCGGCGCTACCGACCTCGAAACTGGCGAGAAGACCCTCACCTTGAGACAATTTGAATATCGATATACGCCTCGTTTTATGCGTATAGCTACCGGGGTGAAGAATACTAATATCAATGCCAAATACCGTCAGTTGCCAAAAGAAATGCGTGCCAACCCAGAACTGATAAAAGCGATGAGAGCATTGGATGTAAATGCCAATATTCATTGGCCGTTGATGCATATGGGATCGGCTTATCGCTATTTGAGAAAAGAAAAAGGGAGTACTGTAGGTGCTACTGGTGGTACAAATTGGAAAAAATACTTACCACCAAGTTTTCAAAAAATAATCTTTTTTCCCGACATTTGGAGCCCACAAGAAAAAGAAGACTGGGGTAAACAATGGGTAGAACATATGTTTAACCCGGATAAATAATAACCAAAAAACCTAAACAAGTAACATAACATGAAGTATTATTTTTTGGGAATAGTCCTGTTGCTATTTGGAGTTTCTTGCAAAGAAAAGCAAGAAGAGAAACAGCAAGTAGCACCATTAGAGCCCGAAATTGTGAAGATATATGAGTATGGTTTTGATGTGAGCGAGTTCTTTATAGAGAAAGATACGGTTCAGAAGAATCAGAGCTTTGGAGAGATTATGTTAAATCATCGCGTAAGCTACCCTACTATATATAGAATAGCCGAAGAATTTAAGGACACCTTTGATGTGCGTCGTATACGTGTTGGCAAACCCTATACAGTATTCAAGTCTAAAGATTCCTTGGAGCAGGCTCGCATTTTGGTATACGAAAACACCAAAGAGCATTATACAGTATTTGATATGCGCGATAGCCTCAAAGTATATCGCAAGAGCAAGCCACTTAGTATCAAAGAACGTATGGTAACCGGAAGTATAGAGACTAGTCTGAGTGAATCCTTGGATGATCAGGGGGTGGATTTTCGAGTGACTTATTTATTGTCGGATATTTATGCTTGGTCTATAGATTTTTTTAGGTTACAAAAAGGAGATCGTTACAAGGTGGTTTTTGAAGAACGTTATATCAACGATACGATATATGATGGCATACAACAAGTAAAACATGTGTATTTTGAACATAGAGACAAGCCCTTTTATGCCTTTCGCTATGAAACGGATAGCGTAACCAAAGCCTACGATTATTATGATGAAGAAGCCAATACCTTGCGGAAAGCATTTTTAAAGGCGCCAGTAAAATTTAGTGGGGTGCGTATTTCATCTAGATATAATTTAAGAAGAAGGATAAAATACTACGGTTATAAAGTTCGACCGCATAGAGGAACCGATTATGCCGCACCTATAGGAACGCCTATAGTGTCTACTGCTAATGGGGTGGTGGAAAAAGCTGCTTATACACGTGGCAATGGAAAATATGTAAAAATAAAGCACAACGGCACCTATAGTACCCAGTATTTGCATATGCAAAGACGCAATGTGCGCGTAGGGCAATATGTGAGGCAAGGAGATGTAATCGGTTGGATAGGAATGACAGGAAATACTGGTGGGCCTCATGTTTGTTACCGCTTTTGGAAAAATGGCGTACAAGTAGATCCCTTAAAAGAAGAATTGCCTTCTGCAGAACCAATAGATTCGACCCTCAAGGACGATTATTTGAAGCATGTAAAAGAAAAAAGAGCCATATTGGATAGTTTGCAATTTCCAGAATTACCAAAAATAGAAGAAAACCTAATAACCGATAGAACCTAATGTATTTACCAACTACCAATCCGACTACTACCAAGGCCTGGAGTGCCTTAGAGAAACAATATGAAGAATTACAGTTCCTAACTGTGGCAGATTGTTTTACAAAAGATAGCCAAAGGCTAAAAAAACTAAGCGTGCATTGGAATGATTTTTTTGTCGATTATTCCAAACAACAACTTTTGCCAGAAACCAGAGATATATTGGTGGATTTTGCAAAAGAAATGCAATTGTCTAAGGCAATAGAAGCTTATTTTGGAGGTGAAGCAATCAACCAGACCGAAGGCAGGGCGGTATTGCATACGGCATTGCGTAGTGGGCAAAAACAACTGCTAGTAGGAGGTAAGGATATTGCAGAGGATATAGAAGCGGTAAAAAAGCAAATGGCAAGCCTATGTGGGGCGGTAATTGGTGGTGATCACAAAGGATATAGTGGGAAACCTATCGAAAAGATTGTGAATATTGGCATCGGCGGATCCGATTTGGGACCGCAAATGGTAGTAGAAGCGCTAGGGTTTTATCGCAATCATTTGGAGGTGGCTTTTATAAGCAATGTAGAAGGCGATCATGTGATGGAAGTGCTCAAGAAGTGCGACCCAGAGACCACGCTTTTTGTAGTGGTGAGCAAGTCATTTACCACCCAAGAAACCCTAGCTAATGCACAAACCGTAAGGAATTGGTTTTTGCAAAGTGCTAGCGAAAAAGATATAGCCAAGCATTTTGTAGCTGTTTCTACCAATTTGGAAGCGGTGAATACTTTTGGTATCGCTTCCGATCAGATATTTCCGATATGGGATTGGGTAGGCGGAAGATTTAGTTTATGGAGTGCTGTAGGGCTGAGTATAGCCCTAGCTGTAGGTTTCGATCATTTTGAAGCCTTGCTTGATGGTGCTGCGACCATGGACACCCATTTTAGAGACAGTGCATTTGAAGATAATATTCCAGTAATACTCGCCTTGTTGTCGGTGTGGAACAACAATTTTGTTGGAGCCGAGACCCAGGCTGTTATTCCGTATACCGAATATTTGGGTAAGCTACCAGCCTATTTGCAACAAGCCATCATGGAGAGTAATGGCAAATCGGTAGATCGCAATGGAGAGCCGGTAAATTACCAGACAGGAACCATTATTTGGGGTGCTACGGGCACCAATGCCCAGCATGCCTTTTTTCAGTTGATGCACCAAGGCACCAAAAAAATACCAGCAGACTTTATCGCCTTTGCCCAATCGCTTTATGGGCAAACTGCACATCAGGACAAGCTATTGGCCAATTTTATAGCCCAGACCGAAGCATTGTTGCACGGCAAAGATCTTTCTACTGTAACAGCAGAATTGGAAGCAAGCGGGCTGAGCCATTCGGCTATAAAATTGCTGGCGCCATTTAAGGTGTTTGAAGGCAATCGCCCTAGCACCAGTATTCTTATAGATAAACTTACACCGTCCTCCTTGGGGAGTTTGGTAGCTATGTACGAGCACAAGATTTTTGTGGAAGGCGTGCTTTGGAATATATTTAGCTACGATCAATGGGGTGTTGAGCTAGGAAAACAGCTAGCCAATAAAATTATACTGCATCTAAATAAGGAAAAGGAGTGCGAATTTGATGCTTCTACGTCCAATTTGGTAGAGATTTATCAAAAAAAACGTTAAAAGTTCCACGACAGATTAAAATTATCAATAGTTTTTAACAAAATTTTAGGGAAAACGCTTATTGATTAACTTTGTTTTAAGTTAAAAAGTTAACATTAACTTAATCCTCAAGATTCCTTTTTATGTGAATTTTGCAGGGCTTAAAACAAACTAAATTAATAATGAGAGCAATGAAAAAAATGTATTTGGTAATGGCTGCCTTCTTGTTTACAGCTGTTGCTTTTGCGCAAGTAACTGTTACTGGTACGGTAACAGACGGTGAACTAGGAGGAGGACTTCCCGGAGCCAATGTATTAGTAAAAGGAACTACTACTGGAGCTTCTGCAGATTTTGATGGAAAGTTTTCTTTGACTACATCAAAATCTTCGGGGGTATTGGTAGTTTCCTATATGGGGTATACTACTAAGGAAGTTAGTTTCTCTGGATCTGGAGATCTTGGAACTATTGCATTAATGCCCGATGCCTCTATATTGGAAGGTGTAGTGATAATCGCTTCTGTAGCGAAAGATCGTGAAACGCCAGTAGCGGTATCGAACATTAGGGCAGAGGACATCGAAATCAAATTGGGAACACAAGAATTTCCTGAGATTTTGAAATCTACTCCTGGTGTATATGCCACTAAGTCTGGTGGAGGATTTGGAGATGGACGTGTAAACCTACGTGGATTTAACTCAGAGAACGTTGCTGTGATGATCAACGGGGTGCCAGTAAACGATATGGAAAATGGTCGTGTATACTGGAGTAATTGGGCTGGATTGGCTGACGTAACCGGAGATATGCAGGTACAAAGAGGACTTGGAGCTTCTAAGGTAGCTGTACCATCTGTAGGGGGTACGATCAACATTCTTACCAAATCTACCGATATGGAAAAAGGAGGTAATATCTACACTGCAGTTGGTAACGACGGTTTCCAGAAGTATGGGTTTACCCTTTCTACTGGTAAATTGGACAACGGTTGGGCTGCTACAGTGTCTGCTTCTAGAACAACAGGAGAAGGATATGTAGATGGAACGCAGTTTCAGGGAGCCAATTACTTTGTAAACATTGCAAAAGAGATCGGAGAAAATCATTTGATATCGCTTACTTCTTTTGGAGCACCACAGCGTCATGGTCAGAGACAAAACATGAGTCCTATTGCTGATTATAGAAATGCAGACTCTGGAATTCGTTTCAACCCAGACTGGGGTATCAAAAACGGTCAGATCACGCATATAGAAGATAACTTCTACCACAAGAACCAAACCTCTTTGAATCATATTTGGACTATTTCTGAGAAGAGTTTGTTGTCTACTGCTGCTTACGCATCCTGGGGATCTGGTGGTGGTGGAGGAACTGCTGGAACCAACACAGAGTTGTTTAAAGTTCGTCTTGGAGGAGATGATCAACCAGTAGATCTAGACAATATAGTAGAAATCAACAGAGAGAACGGAAACAATGGATTGGGATCTGAGGCTTATTTGAGAGCATCTAGAAACGACCACAGATGGTATGGAATTCTTTCTACTTTGAAAACGGAGCTTACTGAAGATATCGATCTTTTGGGAGGTATTGATTTGAGAACATATACTGGAATTCACTTTTCAGAAATCACCGATTTGTTGGGTGGAGACTTTGTATTGGAAGATAGCGATGTAAACAATCCAAACCGTTTGGCAAAAGTAGGGGATAAGAGAGATTATAACAACGATGGTAAAGTAGGGTGGCAAGGAGTTTTCTTGCAAGGAGAATATTCTAAAGATGCTTTGTCTGCATTTGTATCTGTAGCTGCTTCGAACACTTCTTACAAGCGTATTGATTATTTCCAATATACATCAAACGATCCGTTGAGAGAGTCTGACAGGTATAACTACTTTGGTTATAGTGCAAAAGGTGGTGCGAACTACAATCTAAACGAAAACCACAATGTATTTGCAAATATCGGATACTTCGAAAAAGCGCCTAACTTTAGAGCCGTTTTTCCAAGATTTAACAATGTAGATATCAACGAAGATGCGGAGAACGAAAAAATCTTTAGTGTAGAATTAGGATACGGATACCGTAGTTCTAAGTTGGCTGCAAATGTAAACTTATACCGCACTGCTTGGAATGACCGTTCTACAACAAGTAACTTCCAAGCGGATGGACAGCGTTATTTTGCAAACTTGCTAGGGGTAAATGCATTGCACCAAGGGGTGGAATTTGACTTCGATTATCGACCGAGCGATCGTTTGCGTATCATCGGTATGTTGTCTCTTGGAGATTGGACATGGACCGACAATATCGAAAATGTACAGATATTTGATGAAGATCAAAATCCAGTTGGAAAACCATTTAACTTATTTATAGAAGATTTAAAGGTTTCTGATGCAGCTCAAACTACTGCTTCATTAGGTTTGGATTACGAATTTATGGAAGATGTAAACATCACAGTGGATTACAACTACTATGACAATTTGTATGCAAGATATGATCCTGCTGCTCGTGTTACGGCACAGCCACAGTCTTGGGAGGCTCCTGATTACGGACTGTTTGATGCTTCTTTGCGTTACAGATTTAAATTAGGAAACTTCGACACTACCCTTATCGGTAGAATGAACAACGTATTCAATACCGAGTATATCGCTGATGCTATAGATGGTAACGGACATGATGCCGCTAGTGCTTTAGTATGGTATGGTTTTGGAAGAACATTTAACATTAGTGCTAAATTTAGATTTTAATATTACGACAAAATGAAAAATATATTTTATTTACTGATAGCTGTTGCAATTACATTTACTTCGTGTAGCCCTATGGATGATATCCATGAAGAATTAGCGACAGACAACGATAAGATTTCTGTAAATACCGAATACCAACTTACAGATGACGATTACGAATCATTGGGATTGTCTTATGGGAACTTTAGTTCTGAAGATGATGCAAAGTCCATGCTTCCTGCGTTTTTAAATGAGAAATTCCCAATATGGGGTGAAGGGTCTTTGGTAAACGTGATGTACAAATTGTACGCGCCAAAGAAAGACGAGAAAAGTTTGATCCGTTATACGGTAAGCACTGAAGATTATGATGCAAATCCGGAAACTGCACAGTATGATAACTTTAGCAATAGCGGTCACATCACTACTTTTTTAAACACAAAATACCCAGATGCTGCAGAGCGTACTTTGGTTTCTTTGACTTACAAGTATTTTAGTGGAACTGTTTCTACACTAAACAACGGATTTTTGAAGTTGAACGGGGAGTGGATGACTGTTCAAGGATTTACCGAGGAAGAATACAATGCTATGGGAGAAGGTTATGCTAATTTTTCTAACGAAGATGAGGCGGAAGCCAAGATTCCTGTTTTCTTGAAGGATAAATTCAAATACGACAGTAAAGAAGCTGGAGATATAGAGGCTATAATGTACAAATTGTATGTAACCGATGTAGATGATATTGATGGTGACGGATCTACCGAAGACAAAACAGTATATAGTTATGTGAAGTATTTCCTTTTTGATGGAATGAATTGGAGCGTATATTCCAATGTGGTAGATGCTGATTTGAAGTTTGGTAACGAGGCAAATACGTGGGTGCCAGATAATACTATTCGTTATGTGTTGACTGGAGCAGATTACGCTTCTGTAGGAAATGGAACATATAACAATTTTGATGTTCGTGGAGGAAAAGCAGAAGAGTCTGTGGAGGCACGATTGGCGAAAATTAATACCATTCTAAAGGCAAATTTCCCATCTGCAGTAGAAGGACAAAAATTTGTAGTAGAATACAATATTTATAACGGTTCTGCTGGTGTTTGGGAAATGAAAGTTATCCTAAGCGGAAGCGATTACATTTTACAAGACTAAGCTTCTCTTTTAGAGATTTTTATAAAATTAACCTCTTGCCGATTTCGGCAAGAGGTTTTACCTTTTTATACGATGAAGCAAATTATAGTAATTTTAGGGATCTTATTTATTCTTTCCTGTAGCAAAGATTCCCCTAGCCCTAGTGAACCCAATGTGCCTACCGAAGCCAAGCCAGTGGCCAAAGATGATGAATATACCCTTACAGAAGACGAGGAATACATCATCACAGCATTTTTGGATAATGATACATTGGAAAACAATGCCAGATTAAATTCTTTTGATACGACCACAACTAAAGGAGGAAGTGTCCTAGACAATAGAAATGGCACCTTTACTTATACACCGCCAAAAGCATTTGTAGGTACAGATACATTTACTTATACCATCTGCGACTATGCCAGTCCGAAAGCATGCGCTACGGCCACAATTACCTTGAATATTGCAGATGAAGGCACGCCTATTGCCAATGATGACAGCATATTGGCAGTACAAAATAGTGCGATACAAGTAAAAAATCTTACGGAAAATGATAACTTGGTAGATGACTCTAGCCTAGCAAGTGTTACATCTGCATCTTCACAAGGTGGGCAGGTAGAACTGCGCAACGATGGATCGGTCTGGTATACACCAGCCGACGGATTTGTAGGTAGCGATAGTTTTGAGTATACGCTCTGCGACGATGATAGCCCAGAAAAAAATTGTGCTACAGCCACAGTTACCGTTACGGTAAAGGAAGCTATTGCCTTTAATATACCTGCCGAGCTGAAAAGCTATTATAGCGGACTTGCATTTGCCGAAGTGCCCAGTTTTGTAAAAGAACAACTTACAGATCATTGTAGTGGCAAACATACTACGATACTTAGCTATGGGCAAAGACACCAATATCTTTATGATGCCGATGCCGACCTTGCCAATGCAGCCAATGTAATACTGATGTATACCAGTGAGAGCAGAGACGAACGAGAGTATGCCTCTGGCAGCAATAGCCATAGCCCACAGACTTTTAATACTGAGCACGTATTTCCACAAAGCAGATTGCAAAGTGATGGTGCAGTTACCGATTTGCACCATCTACGTACTTGCGATGCGGACATCAATTCGCAGCGTAGCAACTACAGTTTTGTAGAAGGCAGCGGTAGCTATAGTCTGGTTGGAAGCAATGGCTGGTATCCCGGAGACGAATGGAAAGGAGATGTAGCTCGTATGGTATTCTATTTGCATATCCGCTATGGAGAAGTGATTTCCAAAGTAGGCGATGTGAATCTCTTTTTGAAGTGGAACAAAGAAGACCCAGTTTCGGATTTTGAAAAACAAAGACAAACCGTAATTATGGGTGCCCAAGGAAATCGAAATCCTTTTATAGACAATCCCTATTTAGCAACCCTTATTTGGGGAGGAGATGTTGCAGAGAATACTTGGGAGTAAGTTATGATAATTTAAATACCAAAAACCCCATCGAAAGATGGGGTTTTTTTGCATCTACAGCTTTGTTGAGTTTATTCCTACAACAAAAAACGATATCTATCGTTTGAATATAAACTAAACGACTTTCTAGACTACGTTTTGATTTGAAAACTATGCCTAGAAAATCTAGTTCATTAAAAAAAAGAATATTCTTTGTTGGTCTGCTGTTT
>JAOXRU010000144.1 GCA_025800395.1 Flavobacteriaceae bacterium | reverse complement strand
GGTTGCCGGTATTTTTGCTTCTTTCTTTTCTTTAGGAATTGTATATGTGTCTAAAATAGTGCCAGCTACTTCTTGGTCGGTATTAGATAACGATATGTTTGTGCTGGCTTTTGGCAATGCGCCTCTGGCAGTCTTGGCATCGATGTTAGCTTATCTTTCTGCCCAATTTGTAGACATACACATCTATCATTTTTGGAAAAATCTTACCAAGGGAAGGCATCTGTGGCTGCGCAACAACTTTTCTACTTTTAGTTCCCAGATCATCGATACGGTTTCGGTAATCGGTCTATTGTGTGTTTTTGAAATCTTACAATGGGAACAGTTTTGGGGACTGCTACTTAGTGGGGTGCTTTTCAAAATTTTCGTTGCCTTTTTGGATACCCCATTGCTCTATCTGTTTGTGTGGATATTTCGAAAAACCTTCCAGCTCAAAGTAGGAGAAGAAATCGAACTGTAAGATTAATCTGTTGTTAAATTAAATGTATATTCTCTGATTTCTAGAAGATATTAGTATATTTGACATCCATAATGCAGACTTTGTAGTCTCAAAGTACAATGCATTTTCTAATACCAATTCTATTTTGAAATGCCCTTAAAAGAAATAGAAGATTTTTTTCTTTATATAAAGAAGAAAAATTAAGCATAGCCTTGGCTACGGTTTCTTTTTGTTCTGAAATAGAAAGGAAAAAAGGAATGTTTATTAGGCTTATTTTAAATTAGAAATGGTATAAACTTGAGTTCCCAAAATTTTATTTGTTATGCGTAAAAAGAAATTCCTAAAAATCATTGCATTTAGTCTGCTATTTGTCGTATTGCTCGTGGTATGGATTCCGGTATTATTTGAAGACAAAATCATTCAAATGGTAAAGCAGTCGGTAAACGAAAATGTAAACGCCACCCTCGATTTTAAAGATGCCGATTTGAGTCTCTGGAGAAATTTCCCTAAAGCTGCTGTATCTATGCAAGATGCACATTTAATCAACCATGCGCCATTTGAGGGAGACACTTTGTTTTCTGCTAAGAACATTGCTGTTTCGGTGCCGCTTTTTAGTGTGTTTAAAGCCTCTAGTTCGGGTATACAGATTAGTAGTTTCGAAGTAGATGGTGCCCATATAAATATATTGGTAGACGAAAAAGGAAATGCCAATTATGATATTGCAAAGTCCGAAGAAGAAGAAACCAATACTACTACTACAGATGAAACTGGAGATGGCAGTAGTGTAAAGCTCGGAATACAATCCTATAAAATAGAGAATAGTAGCATACGCTATACCGACTTATCTAGTAAAATGGCTTTGCAATTAAAAGATTTTAATCACCGAGGTAAAGGAGATTTTTCTGCAGATCGTTCTACTTTAGAAACTTTTACAGAAACCATTTTGGCTTTTGAAAAAGAGGGAAATACCTATATCAATAACCAAAAGCTAGAGCTGAAGGCAGATTTGGATATGGATTTGAAGCAAAACAAATACAGCTTCCTAGAAAACGAATTAAAAATCAACCAGCTTCCATTGCATTTTGATGGTTTTGTGCAACTTTTTGATACCCATCAAGAGGTAGACATGAAACTAAAAACCCCAACATCTGACTTTAAAAACCTATTGGCACTTATTCCAGAAGCTTATGCTACCTCCTTAGACGGTGTGCAAACTGCGGGAAGCTTTGATGTAAACGGACATTTGAAAGGGAAGATAGACGAGGAGCATATACCGCAATTCGATATACATCTGCAATCTAAAAATGCCTCGTTTAAATATCCCGACCTACCAAAATCTTTAGAACATATAGATATTGATTTATTAGTAAAGAACGAAACAGGTCTCACCAAAGACACCCAAATAGATTTAAATAATTTTGCTTTTCAAATAGATCAGGAACGGTTTAAAGCCAATGCAAAACTTAGAGAATTGTTAGGTGCTGTAAAAGTAAACGCTGGGCTTAAAGGGGTAGTAAATCTGGCTAATTTGGAACAAATATATCCTGCGGATGCACTAAAAGGTCTGAAGGGAATTTTAAATATGGATGCTACTACCAAATTTGATATGGAGGCAGTAGAAAAACAACAATATGAGCGTACCCAAACTACAGGGCAATTGGGCCTAGCAAACTTCGAATACCAACATAGTTCTCTAAAACATCCTTTGCAAATTCAGCAATCGCAAGTAAATTTTCAACCCAATAGGGTTTCTTTACAAAAGTTTGATGCTGTCCTGGGGGAGACCGATATGTCTGCGCGTGGTACCGTGGACAACCTATTGGGTTTTGTTTTTAACGACGAGAAAATTGAAGGAAACTTTCAAGTAAGAGCAAATAAGTTTGTGGTAGCGGACTTTATGACTTCGGAGGAAGAAAACAGCAATAACAAAGAAAGTACCAATGATAATTCGAGCAATACAGGGGAAGAAAGCATTAAAATTCCTGCTTTCTTAGACTGCAATATTCAGGCCAACGCCAATACGGTGGTGTATGATAATATGACCTTGAGCAATTTGTCTGGTGCGTTACAAGTAAAAGACGAAGCGGCTAATTTAAATCAGATGCGAGCCAAAGTATTTGGTGGCGACTTAGGTTTTTCTGGCAAGGTATCTACCAAAGAGGAAACCCCTACTTTTGACATGAAGTTAGACATGAGCAAATTTAATATAGGAGAGTCCTTTCAGGTAATGGATTTGTTAAAAATGTTGGCACCAATAACCAATAGCATACAAGGAAAACTAAATTCCAATATCCGTCTAAGTGGAAATTTAAAAGAAGACCTCACACCAGATCTAGGGAGTTTAACAGGAGATGTGCTTGCTCAGTTGTTGTCTACGAATATAAATGCAGAAAAATCACCCTTGCTACAATCCTTGGATAGCAACCTGAAATTTATCGATTTAAAAAAACTAAATTTAAACGACATCAAAACCTTTATCCAGCTAGAGAATGGCAAGGTAAAATTTAAACCCTTTGATGTCCAATACGAAGATGTGACCATTACCGTTGCAGGTGCCCATGGCTTAGACCAGAGTATGGATTACAATGCTACCTTTCAGGTGCCCGCCAAATATTTAGGAAAAGAATTGGGCAATGCCGTGGCGCAATTGAGCGATGCCGATTTGAAAGACGTAAAAGTACCAGTAACCGCCAATATAGGAGGAAGCTTTTTAAAGCCAAAAGTAAAAACAGATTTGGCTAGTGCAACCAAAAATCTTACCCAGCAAATAGTTGCCAAGCAGAAAGAAAAACTACTCGGCAAAGGAACCGATGCCGTTACCGATGCACTAGGCGGTTTGCTAGGCGGAAAAGACAAAAAGAAAGATTCTACCAAAACCAATACCGATACCAATAAGAAAGTAGAGGATGCCGCCAAAAACATCTTAGGCGGTCTATTTGGCGGCAATAAAAAGAAGAAGGATAGCACTAAGCAATAAATAAAAGGCAATATATATTCTACTTAGTTTAGGATAATTTTGTTTTATTATAGATTGAAATGGTAATTGTATTTGGTGAAGTGATTTCCCGCTTAACTAGCGTATTAGTTTATTGGTCTTATCAAACAGGTAAATCGTCTAAAAAAAAAAAAAGGAAAACAATTCAACAGTAGCTTGAAAAGGTAATATTACTCTATATGTCATGAAAAAATATTTTTAGCTTTAGTGTCTACCTTATGTTCATTAAATGGTTTTGCGAAAACTAGCGCAAACCTAGAAGAGAATCCCTTTTGTGAGGATTATGCTTTTTATATTGCTGATTTTTGGTATGCACATACCGGAGACGGTTTTATATCTGGGGCCGCTTTTGATAAAGCATTTAGAGATTGTGTTGAGAGTTTAGGAGGTAAGGTCGAGTAAAACTTATTAAAACTAGGTAATTAACTGCTCGATTAATAAGTGATTACCTGGTTTTATAAAACCTAATAAAAATGAGAAATTTTATTTTTATTTTGATATCTCTAACTGTTTATAAGGGTTACTCCCAAATAGTAAGTGGTAAAGTTATTTATAATGCTTCTATGGCTAGGTTTCATCATGCAGCACCAGATCATATAAAATCAAATCCTATGTCCAAGTTTACTTTTCAAAAAGAAGAAAGGTTAGCTAAGAGTATAGAATCTGAATTAATTTTTAATAGGGTGTTTTCTCAATTTAAAATTAAGAAAAGCTTAAGTAAACCAAAGGATAGGATGACACATTATTTAGTATCGTCATTAATTTCAAAAGGAGTTTATTATACCAATCTTAACGAAGCCCATACTTTACTAAAACTAGAACAAGGTGGAGAAAGCATGAAAATTTCCCATAATTTAAAAAACACAAAATGGCATCTTACTCAAGAGAAAAAGATAATAGGTGACTTTGAGTGTTTAAAAGCCTATTGCTTTATACAATTGCCAAACAAAAAGCACAAAGTTTATGCTTGGTATGCACCTAGTATTCCATTTTCCTTTGGTCCTAAAAACTATTCTGGTTATTTGCCTGGCTTGATTTTAGAATTAGATACGCCTTCTATAAAACTAACAGCGAAAGTTGTGGAGTTGTATAAACAAGAGAAGAAAATAAAAGCAATTAATGATGAGGGAGCAATATCTAAGGAGGAATATGATAAAATATCCAAGCTAGCATACGAAGGGATTAGAGGAAACTGAACTAAAATGTGGGAAGAGCTAGATTCATAGTTTTATTTATTGTTATTAATTGTTGTTTACTTGATATTACAGCACAAACAGTGCTGTTCTCAGGGCGAGTTGTAGATAGTCTGCAGAACCCTATTTCCAATGTAAATGTATTGGCATTACCTACCATTAAAACAGATGAAATACAATTTGCCATAACCAATAAAATGGGGCAATTTAAATTGAGATTATTAAAAGAAAAACAATATACACTACAAGTTAGCTGTTTGGGTTATACAGCATATAGCGAAAACATTAGTTTAGCAAAAGATCTATCTAAAACCATATTTTTGAAAGCAACAGTTACGCAATTGGATGAGGTTGTTTTAACCTACAAAATTCCTATTGTTGTAAAAAAAGACACGCTCATTTACAATCCAAAAGCTTTTACCAACGGTAAAGAAAGAAAACTTAAAGATGTATTAAAAAAACTTCCTGGAATAGAAATGGAAGACGATGGTAGTGTTACAGTGAAAGGGCAACAAGTCACCGATCTTCTGGTAGATAACAAACCTTTTTTTAATGGCAATGTAAAACTAGGAATCCAAAATATTCCAGCAGAGGTTATAGAGGAAATTGATGTTTATGAAGATTATAATCGTGTATCATTCTTAAAAGGCCTGAATAATAGTAACTCCACGGCCTTAAACATAAAACTTAAAGAAGATAAAAAACGGTTTTATTTTGGTACTTCAGAAGCAGGTGTCGGAGTAAATAATAGGTATACCTTAAAACCAAGTTTGTTTTACAAATCCCCTAGAACAGAATATCAAACCATAGTCGCTATAGATAATAACAGAGAGGAAGTGCTCAGTTTTGAAGATATTATGCGATTTGAGAATGCTGCACAATTCATGAACAAATTTGAGGATTTCTCTTTACATAACGAACTTTTGAAATTTATAAACCCAAATTCATTTATTAATCTTGAAAAACAATTCTATTCAGGGAATGTTAGACAAGAAATTTCCCCAAAATCGTCTATCTCTAGTTATGTTTTGTATAATAAGGAAACCATTAACAAAAAAAATAATTTTCAGCATCTTTATTTTACAAAGCTTGGTAATAATGAAGAAAAACGTTTGCAGCGTGAAGAAACCAATGGAGAAGTTTTTTTAGCAAATCTAAAATGGAATTTTTATACAGACACTAATACAGATATACTTTTGACAGGTTCCCTTACAAATACCAATACGAGTGACAAAAACGATGCGGATATTTTAAGTTTTGCTAAGGCAAATAGTTTGGAATTAAGAAACAAATCCAATACCCAAAAAAGTAAATTCTCATTAGATTATAATAGAGAAGTAAACACCGATCATACCATCAGTATACAAACGGCATTAGAAACTAATGAAAACGGATGGAATGCTAAGTATGACAATAGTAGTAGCAGTTTGACTACACTGACGCAACAGCATGATAATCAGTATAGTGATAGGGGCTTTGCGCTAAATGCAATAGACTATTGGGAGTTAAACAATAAAAACCATATATATGTTGGTTTTGAGGCGCAATGGAGAAATGAGAACCTTAAAACATATTCAGAAGGAATAAATTGGAGAGAACAATTTGGTGTTTTTAAGAATGATATAGAATACAGCACTAAAAAAATAGTATTTGGGGCTGATTATAAGTTGTTATTGGGAGATTTTATAGTACAAACTGGAGCACATTGGGGGATTTATAGCTGGCAAAACGCACAGGAACAAGATGTGAAAAATAAATTAGGTGTATTTTTACCTAGTTCAGAAATTAGCTATGAGATCAATTCCATGCAAAAACTTCGTTTCAAATATAAAGCAACCATCGAATTACCACTTATAAATCAATTACTGTTATATCCAAGGCTAGAAAACTTAAATGTGGCATTTATTGGCAATCCTAATTTGCAATATCAAAAACAAAACCTGTTTTCCTTACACTATAATTCTTACAATATTTTTAAAGGAATATCTATTATAACTTCTTTAGGGTATGCCAGAAAATCTACTCATTTTCAGACAAATAATACATTAGAAGGAATACGGCAAATACAATCAGTTACGGTTAACAACCAGCCAGTCAACAATTTTTTCTTGCGTTTCCATTGGAGAAAACGCAAGAAAAAAATAAAATATTCTTTTAGATTAAATAGCAGTTTTGAAGATTTCTATACGGAGATCAATGAATCTTTGTTTAAACAGCAAATATTTCGTGCTAGCATCAGAACAGCTGTAACTCCAAGAGTTTGGAAACCAATGGAGTTGGATTTGGGAGGTAAAATTAGTTTTTCTAATACTGTAAGAAGTTCTTCTAGCCTTAGAACGACTTTGTTTAGTTTTTATATAAATAAAGAATTGGCGTTTTGGAAACATTTTGTTTCAAAACTTCATATTTCAAAACAAATTTTGAGTACAGCTACTTCTAAAAGTGAATTTATAGAAGGTGATTTTTCCATATTTTATAAGAAAGCTAGTAGGCCATTAGGAATAGAGTTAATTGGTAAAAACATGTTTAATAGTTCCTTTAGAGAATCAACCTCAGAAACTAGATTAAGTTTCACTACGCAACAAGAGTATGTGATGCCAAGAACTTTCCTGCTTAAATTATCCTATGATTTTTAATACAATGATCGAGTAATGGAATCTTGTTAGATAACAAGTTTAATCAAAGACTATGTAGTTGCAATATGGCAACATGCACAAAAGAAATGGTAAAGATTACTGCAGCCTCCCCTTTTTTAGGGTTCTCAAAGTTCGATAGATTATTTTTACTAAGGTCAGGAATGGAAGATGAATTTTGATTAATTCTCATATCATCAAATTTTCAAATAGCTACATTGCCACTATTGCTACATTGATAAACACTGACATTACAAACTACTTACCTAGGAAAATAAAATAGTGTATCTTTGTCAAAAATTCATAAAAATCATTGTCCTTTAGGGCAAAAAAAAAAACAATATGAAAAAAATTTTAGCCATGGGTGCCAGCAATAGCAGCACCAGTATCAACCAACAACTTGCTATATATGCAGCAAATGAAGTATCCAATGCCTTGGTAGAGGTAGTAGATTTTAAAACCGTAGACCTTCCTATATATAGTATAGATATAGAGGTAGAACAAGGTTTTCCGGCACAAGCCCAGGAGCTTTTGAAGAAAGTTCGGCAAGCAGATGGTGTAGTAGTATCGCTTGCAGAGCACAACGGCAGCTATGCAGCGGTATTTAAGAATGCCATAGATTGGCTCTCTCGAATAGAGATGAAATTTTGGGCAGAAAAACCAATGCTATTGCTTGCAACCAGTCCGGGAGCTAATGGTGCAGGGTCTGTTTTTAAGGCAGCCAAAGCCGCTTTCCCTTATTTGGGAGCAGACATAGTAGCATCTTATTCCTTGCCAAAATTCTACGACAATTTCAAAGATGGCACACCCCAAGGCGAGTTGGCCAAAGAACTAGAGGTACAAATACAACAATTTGCTACAGCTCTACATGCTTAAAAGGCATTGTTTTATAGGATAGAAGGTCAACAACCAAAAACAAACAACTAATTGTAATGAAAACCTTTGCAGAAGAAATTCAGAGTAGTTTTGATAATGAGAAGATAGAAGCGCTGTTAAACCTCAAATTTACTGCCGCCTTGGTACAAAAGCACAAAACACAGTTTTTTAAAGATCATGATCTTAGTCCACAGCAATACAATATACTACGCATACTAAGAGGCGCCAAAAAAGCTTTACCAGCGCAGACCATAAAGGAGCGCATGCTAGAAAAAGCACCCAATACCACGCGTTTGATGGATAAGCTAAAGGCAAAAGAACTCATAGATCGGGTAAATTGTGTACACGATGGGCGTATTGTACACATTACCATTACCCAAAAAGGCCTCGATTTGTTGGCAGCTATAGACCCCTTAATGCCCAAAGATCCCGTGCCAGGTTTTACAGAAGAAGAAGCCCAGCAATTGAATGAATTATTAGACAAATTCAGACATTATTTTAGACGAGCACAATAGAAATATAAAGATAACTAAAGTGGTTTTGTTCGATCTTTAAGCTAGCTAGTATCTAGTGCGTGTTGCAGAGAACAAACCAATAACAAACCCGCAAAGTATGCTTAAAAAAATAAACTATATAGGGGAAAGCCCATGGGTAAATATGGGCGACGTTCGATTGAAACAACCCCTGCCAGCACCAGAACTGCAAAATGCAGATCCGTTTTTGTTGTTACATCATTATGGCCCATATGCCATCAGTATGTACAACAATGCCTTTGATGTAGGCGCACATCCACACAGAGGTTTCGAGCCCATTACCATACTATTGCAAGGCGAGCAATTGCACAAAGACTCTATGGGCAACGAGCTAGTCGTAGAAGCAGGAGATGTACAATGGACCACAGCAGGGCGTGGTATAGTACATAGCGAGGGACCTACCAAAAGACTCATAGAAGAGGGCGGCGATTTGGAAGGCATACAGTTGTGGCTCAACCTACCAGCTGCCAAAAAAATGATACCAGCCAATTATCAGCATATAAAGGCAGCGGACATCCCAGTGGTAGCTAAAGAGTTGCTTGCCACCAAGATCATAGCAGGTAGGCATAAAGGCGTAAAAGGACCTATAGTTACCCAAACACCCGTTCAATTATTTTTGGTATCCGGCAAAGGCACAGAAACGTACTCCATTCCAGAAGATCAGGCGGGTTTTGTTTATTTGGTGCAGGGAGAGGCGAGTATCAACCAAGATAAAACCCTGCGCAAGGGGCTCAACCAAATGTTGGCTTTTGCAACAAATGGCAACAGCTTGGAAGTAGATACCAAAGAAAACAGCATTTTGCTTATTGGAACTGCTGAACCTTTAAACGAAAAGGTGGCACAATTTGGCCCCTATGTAATGAATTCCCAAACGGAGATCATGGAAGCCATGCGCGATTATCAGATGGGGAAAATGGGGTATTTGTACTAGGAAAAGTAAAATAGTGTAATGCCTACCGCAAAGTAGTATTCGTATTGCTTTTTGCGGTATGTTGCTATTGGATAGTATAGCTGCCGATTTTTTTAGAACATCTATTTTTTTTCTTTTTTAGGTTTCGAATGTATTATGTGCCTTTTATACAATATGGAGGACTTCAATGGCATACCAATCATGCAAGTTGGGTGAAGCATTTTAGCAGCCCTCGTTGTGGTATGGATTTTAATACATTTGGACAAGTGCGATATACTGCACAATTTGGTTTCTATAACTATAATAAATTGGTATTGATGGAGGGCAACAACGAAAAAAAACGTTGCGATAAATTGGCATACTATGCTTTGTGCAATGGTTTTTTTGAAGAAATACAAACCTAAGGAAGTAAATGGAAGTGGTATGATGTTGCAATGGAAATTGTATACGCCCAATCTTGGTTTGTTATAAATCATTTTTATGCAACGAAGACAAATTCTTGTGGGTACTTAGGGAATTTTTAGTTTACTATATCCAATAGTTATGCTTATATGGGGAAATTTTGGTTAACTATACCCAATTCGTACCATATCATAGGTAAATTATGGTAAATTATAGCCAATTAAATCTGATTTATAGTAATATACAAGCAGATAGTGTTCAATACTGCACCAACTATGGATATTTTACAAAGCATAAAGTACATTATGCATGTATCTATCTAAAAATGCGATACCTATATACATATTTTCGAAACAACTATTTACCTAAGTTCGATATAACTTACGCACACAGTTTATTTCGATTTTCTTGGGCTAGGCGTGGCTTTGAAGGGCTATTTATTGGGGTAATTTTGAGCTAGAAATGGGATTGTGGTTTAAGCTGCACCTTTTTAATCCAAATCTCACTATTTATAAGGCTTCTGTGAAGATAGTTTATATCGAACTCACGTTATTTAGTATTATTCAGAGTTATTGCATATAGCATGGCATATGTAATGGATGCTACACAACCCGTGCATCTAGCATTTAGCACGAGTTTTGTAATCATAGAAATACTAAAAAAGAAAGAAAAAAACCACAAGAATTATAATAAATTGAAAAGAATTTGGTTATAGAAATAAGTGACTTAACCTTAAAAATTAAAATCATGGCCAAATCACAATCTATTATCAATAAAATCTTGCGTGCTTCGGAGGTATACAAGCATATTGCAACACTCACAGATTATGCTCCAAGCAATAGTGCTGGTAGTATAAAGCACTTTGAAAAATTTATTAAAACAGCTAGAACTGCCAATAAAATGGTAGAAGATCTGCGCGATGAACGTACAGAGAAAGGAAGCAAGCGGCAATACAATTATTATAAAAGTGAGGATTCTCTGCTGGTTCGAGTAGATAAGATATTGGCTTATCTGAATACCATGAAATCCAATCGATCTTTGTCTGCAGTAAAAGAATCTGTTAAAACAATAAAGGAAACACTTAGAGGTAAGAGGCAAAGAAAAGATAGCTCGAAAGGAGAATTAACGGCTTCTTTGGCTATAGACAACAACAATGGAAAAAAACCTAGAAAAGCCAAAGGTGCTCTATTTTATTATTATTGGTTGGAGTTGGGCGAATGTTTAAAGCATTTAAAAAGTTTGGGCCCTAGTTATAAGCCTTCTGTGGATGAAGTTTCTATTGCCGGAATTACTACTTTTCTAAATAATCTGGAGGAGGACAACAAGTATATAGATGATTTGGATAGTCAAATAAATGATCAGATATACAAGAGAAATCTTGCCATGGATCAAATAGCAACAGCTATTTCTATTGCGGATGATTTCTTATTGTTTAAGTATGGTAAGAATAGCGAGGTATACAAACGATTTAAGGAATTAAAATAAGTTGTTTCTAGCCATAAACTGGTGAAGATTTACAGCTTTTACAATCCGCAGGGGATGGGCGAACAGATAGGGGCTATTCCCCCAGATAGAGGATTCAAGACAAAGAAATAAGCAGGCCAATTCTCGTATACCTTGGTCCTCTCATACCTAGCCAACACCCTTACAACCGAGAGCAAATACTTTAAACAAAGAAGCATAGCGATGCATCGGCAACCTCTCCTAGCCAACAAATACGCAGATATGCCAATATAGTATGGGTTTTGGCTTATTATAAAAATGCCCAAAAAGGTCGCAAGCTAGGTATACAAATGTTTAAGAACCGATACAGTATGCTAGCCAGCTTGCGCAAGATAGGCGCATTTGCTTGTGGGAAAAATACAGTGCGCCCTATCTAGAGATGATTACACAAACCGCTATATGCCTATACAAGCCATTAGCTCTTGCTATTGCAAAAATCGGTAATCGCCGTTTGGATGCTGTTCAATTTTTTCTTATAAGTATTTAGGGTTTTGCCAGAATTGTTTTTGGTTTCTGCAAACACCTGCTGATAGTAGCCAATGCCGCTATCTAAATTGGTGATAAAACGCCGAAAATACTTTTCTTGCTTTTTAGACCAGTCGTGCTTACGCTCCTTAAATGTATTGGACAAATAATCTAAATATATTTGGAGTTCTTTCAAAAACATATGCGGCCGTTCTGTGGTGCCTATCATATTATCTCTACCATAAATATGATCGGTAATTTCTTTCA
Source organism: Flavobacteriaceae bacterium (assembly GCA_025800395.1). Taxonomy (GTDB): domain Bacteria; phylum Bacteroidota; class Bacteroidia; order Flavobacteriales; family Flavobacteriaceae; genus JAOXRU01. The sequence continues at coordinate 2,679 of JAOXRU010000144.1, read as the reverse complement.
AACTCATAGTCTTCGAGAAATAAGCCAAATTGGGTCCAGGACAAACCGATACGCCCGTGCCTTCCTTTTTGGTGTCCAGATCGTGTTCCAACAAAGTAGCCGTACCTAAGCCTACGCATATACAAGATTTCTCTACTATTTTGTTATATGCTTTTTGGTAGGCTTCTTTGCTGAGATTGGCGGCATCCAATGCCTTTATTTTTAAATGTTGGTACTGCCTAGAAGCGGTGCATAGAACTTTGTCTGCAAATTCATTATTGAGGGCTACATACTTTTTGGGGCACGAACTTCCAGGTCTATTTTTATCTATATTTTGTTGTTTTTCTAAGTCTTTACTATTGTTTTTTAGGTTGTTAAACGGTACACCCAAGGGCGATATATTGCTCAAGTATATGTCTTCTTCTTTAGCATTGGTAAGCTGCTCCAAGGTGTTTTTATCTACAGTAGTCGTTTCTGGTACCAATAGAAATGGGGAACCCCAGCCTACAGAATCTACTTTGTAATGTGCCATGAGAAACTCGTGCTCTTCTGCGGTACCCACACCGCCTTGTGCACTTATCTTCAATGGAGGCGCAGTGGTAGGAATGGTTTTTTCTTTGGTGGCCAATGCCTTTTTTAGAATGTCAAAAAGGTCTTGGGTAAGTGTCTCTCTTTGGTCTCTAAACTGGGCAAGTATGGGCCCCATCAAATAGCCATCTGTGGCAAAGGCGTGTCCACCACAGTTTAAACCAGATTCAATGCGAAACTCCGATACCCAGATGCCTTTCTTTGCCAAAAACTTACCTTGTATAAGGGCAGAACGAAAATCGCTTACCTTTAACGCAATTTTCTTTTTTATATAACCACGGTTATCTGGATAAAAATCAGAAAAAGATTCTATATAACTATACAACCTCGGATTCATACCAGCAGATAGTACTAAGGTAGAAGAGAGTTCGCTATTGGCAAAGCCGCGAAGTGCAGCATGCGCATCGTTGTATTCTACAGAGAGTGTTTTTTTATTAAAAGTATTGGTTTTATCTATCTTGGTCATAATATTTACGTCTATACTGCCCAAGTGGAGATATTGCTGCATCCACTGCTGTATAGCTGCCGTTGTAGGGGCTTCTTTCATAAGTTTCTGAAAGCTTTGTTGTAGCTGGCTACCAGATGGTAGCATGTTCAAATAGTTGCTAAACTCCTTACTGGCATCCAATGCACTTGTCTTTAAAGCCTCAAACTTTTTATTGGCCAATTCGTGCATGAGATTTAAGTAAGAGGTAATGCGTTTGGCTCTAAAGTCTTCTATGGTATTGCTTATTTCCTCATACGGTAGGTGGTTTTTGAGGCAATAGACCTTGCGTAGTTTTTCTATGAGTATATCATCTACCAAAGATATTACAGAATCTATGCCATAGGGAGATACTTTTAATGGGGTGTCTAGAGTAAATCCTATACCCATTACAGGTATATGGAAGCTGTGTTGGTGTCTCATGTTTTTGCTTGTTGTTTCAAACTGTTTTATAGCATTTTGTAGCCGTAGTTGCTTGCATGTTAGTAGAAGTCCTATAGGCGTTATATGGTAAATAACAGTTTACTGTGTTTATATAAGAATCGTTGTTTTTCTTTCTTGGGGTAATTTTAAATTAGAAATAGTATATATGACAGGGCTTTCAAACGTTTTGCTTACTAGGTTTTTACAAACTGGAATTGGGTATGTTCCTCATTTAACAATAAAGATAAAAAATAAAAAAGTCCAGCGGCGCATGGTTAGGACATTACAACTGGACTTTTACACTGCCAACTTACCAAGGCATTTTTGTACACACTAGAGGGTGCGGAAATATTCTAGCACCGCCCTAGCATCTTCCTCGCTCACATTTTGGTTGGTCATCGGAATATTGTTAAATTCCGCCAACAATTTCTTCCCAATAGGATCCTCCTTTATCATCACCTCCGGATTCATAATCATGTTCATAACCCATTCTGGGGTTCTACGTTCTAGAATACCCTTTGGAGCAGGGCCAATAAATTTTTGTTCGGCCTTATGGCAGGCTGCACAAAGTTTCTTGTAAGTCTCTTCTCCCTTAGCAGCCAAGTCTTTATCTATGGCATCTGGCAGTTTTAAATCCTTTACAGGACCTATACCCTTAGAGCTAAAATCTGCCTTGGTAGAAATAGCCTCTACCTTAGGCTTGGCTTCTTGGGGAACTTCTTTCTTGGCTTTTTTCTCATAAGAAAAGCCACCTTTCTTCTTCTGCTCTTTACCACCACAAGCAAAGAGCAAACTTGCCATCACCAGCAAGCCTACACGCATTGTAATCTTCATAATACGATACTTAAAATTTAAAAATTAGTCCTTGCGAAAAGTTTTTAGTCCATATCCTATTACAAAATTAAAAGTAGTGCCTGGTATGGCATGTGATAATTATCATGCCTGCTTTGGTATAAATTGTTTAAGGCACTGTTAAAGAGCAATATTCTAGTTTCAAAAGAAATGCAATAAAAATGTCCTTGAATGTTTTTTGGGCGTGCCCCACTTCCGCCTATACCAAAAAAGGTATTAGGCTACAGTGGGTCGGGCTATTCGTTTGTAGTAGGTAGCCTTTGCCAAAGCTTTACTAGCCCTGCGTGGGCTTCCTTTGGTCGCCTCCGCGGGCAAGTGCAGCTACTTGGCACAGACTACCTAGCTACCACTAC
>JAOXRU010000621.1 GCA_025800395.1 Flavobacteriaceae bacterium | reverse complement strand
TGTAAGGGTATCACCCATTCCGAATTGTGGAATTGGGTTTCCTGTCATTTCGATAGAAATAAAAATGGCAGGAACCATAAAGGCAAAAATTAGAATACAATATTGTGCTACTTGTGTATAAGTTATTCCCTTCATTCCACCTAAAAAGGCAAAAATAAGTACTACCGCCATACCAATTCCAACACCTAGATTGATATCCACCTGAAGGAATTGAGAGAACACAATTCCAACTCCACGCATTTGTCCTGCTACGTAGGTAAAAGAAACAATAAGCGCACAGATAACGGCAACAGTTCTAGCAATATTAGAGTAATAACGATCCCCAATAAAATCGGGTACGGTGAATTTTCCGAATTTTCTTAAATAGGGTGCAAGCATCAAAGCTAGGAGGACGTAACCTCCTGTCCATCCCATAAGGTAAACGGATCCGTCATACCCTACAAAAGAGATAATTCCTGCCAGAGAAATAAAAGATGCGGCAGACATCCAATCGGCGGCAGTTGCCATACCGTTTGCCAAAGGAGAAACGCCTCCACCAGCTACGTAGAATTCTTTTGTAGATCCCGCTCTTGCCCAAATAGCAATCCCGAAATAAACGGCAAAAGTGATTCCTACGAGTATATAAGTCCAAGTTTGTACAGACATAATGTTATATTTTAGTAGTTAATGAATGATGGCTATTCGTCGAATCCGTATTTTTTATCCAGTTTGTTCATAATTCTTACATAAACAAAAATGAGGATAACGAACACATACATAGAGCCTTGTTGGGCAAACCAAAATCCGAGCTTAAACCCACCTATTTTGATTTTGTCGAGCTGATCCACAAAGAGAATTCCAGCTACATAGGAGCTTAAAAACCAAATAACTAATAAAATAAAAAGGTATTTTAGGTTTTCTTTCCAGTATTTTTGAGCATTTGTCATAATGTTAGTTTTTTAGAGGTAAATCATGGCTTGAAGCGTAAGCATATTGCCTTCACTGATTCCACTACTGTTAGTATATTCTATAGAAAGTTTGGCATTATTTCCAGAGATATAATAGTTGGTTCCTATACCCAATCTATTTTGATTATCTCCATGAGCATCATAAGAATGATTTTGAAAAGAAATATAAGGTTGCCATCTACCTTTGTTCATATCACCAGGAAGTAAATAACCCACATGTGTGTAAATCATTGTTCCAGTTCCGTAGGTAGTTCCTAGCATATAATTTTTACCATAATTATTGGCCTGAAGTACCGCATAAGCAGTAAGTGCCGCACCGTTTTCTCCCACAGGCGTTTCCATGAAAATATCGGCAGCTAAAAGGCTCACATTTTGACCTTCAAAGGTGTTGCTGTCTACACGATTTACACTTCCATTGGGGTGCAAAAAGAATCCTGCACCAATATTTAGAATTTTCTTTTTTCCTAAATAAGTACCTACTTTAAAAGGTACAAAATTGGATTCTTGATCCCATAATTGATATTCAAAATATCCTGCATAGGCAAATCCTGCTTCCTTTGAGCCCAATAATTTTTTTCCTACATAGGCTGTTTGTCCAATAGATAAATCATCTAGACTGTTTACAGAATTTGTTTCTAATGTGTTGGTAAGAGCATCATTTATGGCTAATCGGTATTGTAGTTTTCCAAATTT
>JAOXRU010000115.1 GCA_025800395.1 Flavobacteriaceae bacterium | reverse complement strand
AACAGGTCGAAATAATACATAGGATTTGGGTTTAAGCGGGAATTTCTATATGCACTGTGGTTCCTTTGTTTTTTTGGCTATCCCAAACAATGGTTCCATCCATAAAAGCAACACGGCTCTCGATATTGGATATACCAATACCTTTTTTAATTTTTATGGTACTAAAGTCGAATCCTTTGCCGTTGTCCTCTACAGTAAGATGTAACCGATTGTTGTGTGTGAAAAATTGTAATAAGATCTGCTTTGCTTCTGCATGTTTTTTAATATTAGAAATCAATTCTTGTATGAGTCGGTAAAGCATTACTTTTTTAGTGTCTTCCAGTTGGGGGATGCTGTCGAGTTCGAACTGGGTTTGAAACCCTTGGTTTTGTAGGTTTTCTTCCATGTCTACTAGAACCCCTTTTAGACCAGAAAGAACCAAGGCATGTGGCATCATATTATGCGATATACGTCTTACCTCTATGCAGGCTTCATCTACTAGAGAAGAAGTTTTTTGGGATAACTCC
>JAOXRU010000109.1 GCA_025800395.1 Flavobacteriaceae bacterium | reverse complement strand
GGTTGCTGTGTGCCCCCCACACTTTTCTTGTACAGAATTCAATGAAAATGGTTTGTACTTTCAAGGAATAACTAACATGGATTGCACTATGATCCTATGGAGCGGTTTCGGGATTAAGCTATTAGTGTTCCCATGGCAACCAAATACTTCCTTATATGGATGTAGAGCAAATATCTCCTCGAGTATTTAACTGAATCAAATTTTGCTCCATAGGATCATAGTATTCATCCCAAAGACACTCTGTGCCAAATTTCACAACAATTGGTCAAATATTAAAGAAAATTATGGGTAGGGGCAGACTCCTACTACCACGAAAAGGCAGTTTTGAGAAAAATGCTGTTAAAGTTGGCACAAAGGAAACTTCATCCTTAAAACAATGTCATACCTCTTGGAAGTGCTTATGGTATCGATATCCACCAAAATGTTAGCTTTTAACTGTTTTTATACTTAAAGAAAGAAAAACTACTGCTGTGGACTCATTTTAAGACCAATGGGAGCCAAAATTTAAAGGCTCCTGCCTCGTGTGTAGAGCACTCTTTCTGAAGTCTTATGTTTTTTGTCTGAATACAGTATGTTTTATGCTGTTCCAGAATTCTCTTTTTAGCCTGTGTCACTCTCTCTGAATCTCTCCTTTTGCTTGCAAACTTAGTGTAGGTTCCAACACCAATGCCAGCAAGGACAACATCCTTGTATGCTTCAAACAGCACATCCTCATGGTTGTAC
>JAOXRU010000087.1 GCA_025800395.1 Flavobacteriaceae bacterium | reverse complement strand
TTGTAAAATGTTTTAGTCTGCTGCTTGAGGATGCAATCCAAGCCAAGCAATACTTCGATGAAGCGCTACCAAAGGTGGTAGATAGGTTAGGGGAAATAGTCATGTTTAGTATAGTTTAAATAATCTTTCTTTCGATTACTTCCGCCAAAGTATAGAATAAACACGTACGCATAAGCATAAATGTTGCGTATGGTCTATATTTTGTTGTGAAAACATTGTTTTTGTAGAATATTGTAACCGTTTATACGATGATACCATCGGAGGATATCGCATATTGGCTATGTACAGACCTATACCAAATTAGGTTGGATTTGATATTATACCATTTCTAGTTTAAAATCACCCCAATAAACAGCCCATTTTTCCTTTCTATTTAAGTTCAAAAAATAACAGACATCTTTTGCGTAAAAAAACAAATTTCATCCTGTATGTAAAGAACAAGGTATATCGAACGCACGTCATATTATATACCTAAAGAAAATGGCGCTATCCATATCGGGCTGGGGTACTTTGGTTTGCGTTAAAGGCGTATACAATACGCCCCTACTTTGCGGCTTTATTCGTAAATAACGTATTACAACTACGGTTATCGTTTTTTGAAAAATCTTATCCCGTGTCACCATATCACCGTGGCACCAATGGGCGTATGTTTTATGTGTCATATATTCGTTTCGGTGGCACGAAAAGGCGTATTGCTATACGCCCCTACTTTGCGGCTTTATTCGTAAATAACGTATTACGACTACGGTTATCGTTTTTTGAAAAATCTAATCCCATATCACCGTGTCACCGTGTCACCAATGGGCGTATGCAATACGCCCCTACTTTGCGGCTTTATTCGTAAATAACGTATTACAACTACGGTTATCGTTTTTTGAAAAATCTAATCCCATATCACCGTGTCACCGTGGCACCAATGGGCGTATGTTTTATGTGTCATATATTCGTTTCGGTGGCACGAAAAGGCGTATTGCTATACGCCCCTACATAGGAACATTACTCGTGAATGTTGTATTATACCATGCCGCATCCTCTATATCTACTTGCGTAAAATTGCCATTTTACAACCATGACCTGCTACCAATGGGTGTTTTGGTCTAGTCCTTCTATTTTTCTTGGAACGTATCTCAGATAATATAATCCTGCCTCGGTTTTCTTACGTACAGAAAAACATAAGGTATCCATTTTCATAAATGCAGTTTCCATACGCATATCTCCACCTTCTTTTTCTTTTACAAAAAAATATTCCATTCTTAAGGTATCCATATCCAATCGATATTATCCTAGGATAGATTTTTGATTAAAATCATAAACAATATCTTCACCAAAAGCATCTACGAAACCTTCATGATATCTTCCGTTATGATAGAACTTATAAAAATGCGACCTTTGATATTCAAGTTTTTTACCGTATTTAAATATCTAAAGTAACGTAAACCACGTCTAATACCAATTTAAGTTGGTAAAGTCGTTTTTTTTGATTATCTTTAAGGATGGCAAAACCAAGAGAATTTACAATAAAAGAAAGCGCATCAGAGATAAAATCCTTACGCAAGCAACA
>JAOXRU010000046.1 GCA_025800395.1 Flavobacteriaceae bacterium | reverse complement strand
GGCAACAATCGAATTCGAGGGAGAAAGAAAGTATTTTCGCGGAGGTGAGGGATTATGCAAAAGACTTTGGCACGAGCGTTAATTAAGTAAACAGGCTGTCAATGGCAGATTCTAATCTGTTTTCGCGTGCGATGCAGAGAGATACCCACACATTCGGTTAAATAAGGTAAGAACTTTACTGTGATATGATTTTTAAGCCCAATTTAGACCGCACTTTTGAGAAATTGTCGCTCGAAGTTTGCCTAGTTTTAGTATCTGAATATAGGCTTCAGAGTGGGTTGTCGTTGAGTCGTCCTAGCTTGCTCAAAAAAGTATCAACAGTTTTCACTTTTTGTCTGTGAAAGCACTTGGTCTAGCTTAGAAACAGCAACCAAGAAATATTTTGTGGACTGCATGCGTTTGGACGTAGGACGCCTCTCAAAATCTATAAATTTTAGTCTCTGGATCATCGGCTACAACCCCGAAGCGGGATGAATTGGTTTTTGGCTTGTAGCAAAGCGAAAATAAAGAAATGGAAACTAATTAAAGTGGTTTTGATATATGTGTACCAAACCCTTTCGACCAACAAAAAATAAAGGAAAACTATTTTTGGTCGCGACATCGAGTGGACCGCTGTTAGGCGGAGGGCCATTTAATTCGTTCATAGTTGACATATTCTGCCCAAAATCAAGTCCGAGTCTTAAG
>JAOXRU010000034.1 GCA_025800395.1 Flavobacteriaceae bacterium | reverse complement strand
ATTAAGAGGGTATGTTGATTTGACGGATTGACGTAAAATTTGGCAAACACATTCGGAGGTTAATGACGAAGAAAACGGTGTCGGGAAATTTTGATATTTAAAATATTTTTCCCGTAGTGACCATTTACGCAACACGTCTCGAATATTTTTACCTACTCCAGCTTTGGACGTGGATATTTAGATAACCAATCAGAATATCGAAAATCCCTTACCCTGTTTTGTTGATTAATGCCTTCTGATTAACACTGTGCAGCTATTTCATTCCTATCGCGGCATTCGATACCCGATAAATTCAATCAAACAACCCTCGGTCGTTTCGGTTTGTACCGACTTCTGGCGCTTCGCAAAAGAAAAAGTCGCTAAAATTATATTTTTATCAAAAACTACATTTATTAAGCTTTCTACTGATATATAGTTTGGTAGAGGTTTCTCAAAGCTTGCGCGCGTACGAATTTTTTTCCGAAGGGCATCGGCGAAGGTAGGAAGTATCCTAAAGTTGCCCAAAGCTGGCCGGGGAATCGGGATTGCTCACGGCGTGCAAAATCTGCAGCAAGAGAGGCATCCTCTCTTGCATGCAGTCAATGCCTATTTTTTCTTTTAGACTCAATAATTATTATTACTGTTTTGCTCCTCTGTACACAATTCACGATTGGGAATAGGGTTAAGGGTGCAAAATCTGCAGTCAGGCATCTCTACAACGCCACCACTCCCTTCGGGCGTTTGATATGGAGAGACGGGCTCAATTGCCTTCATCATGGTAACCTTAAGGGAAAATGTACTAAGATAGGTAAGGTATGTAGTTCGAGTTTAATTAAGAG
>JAOXRU010000031.1 GCA_025800395.1 Flavobacteriaceae bacterium | reverse complement strand
TACAGTCAATTGCCGAGATAATATAATTGTCGCCTTTTTGGGCAAACCAATAAAAATCACCTGCTACAATGTCTTTAGGTTTATACAAAATAAAATGATCGGCAAAGGCATCGCTAATGAGCGATTTGGCGGGTAATATTGACTCTTGGATAGTCAAAGCATAGCGAATACTATCTGTTATCTTGGTGTGCTGCCTTTCTAGCTCGTGACGTTGCTGGCTCAATTGGGCATTTTTTCGGTCTAAAATATTTTTAGACTCTTCCAGCATTTCGTGTTTTCGATTAATCTCCGTTACCTTTTCAGCCAACAACTTATTTTGTTTTCGGTTGCGACGGTTGAATATAAAAAATGCAGTGGCAATTAAGAGTAAAATAGCGGCTATAGATCCAAAAATAAGGTTATTACGTTGGCTTCGGGCTTTAGCAGCTTTTTGCTCCAGTTGTAGAGTTTGCGCATTTTTCTTGGCAAGATCGCTTTGTATTTGGGCAAGCTTAAGTTTGTTATTTACCTCTTCTAATACCTTTTGGCGAATGGTTTCTATACTATC
>JAOXRU010000026.1 GCA_025800395.1 Flavobacteriaceae bacterium | reverse complement strand
TTTTATCGCAACCAATGGTCTGGTATCTCTGGGTCGCCAAGAACCTTTGCAGCTAGTTTTATTACGCCATTAAATGGAGAAATGACCCTTGGGCTTAATGCAGTTTTGGACGAGGTATATGTACTTAAGGAAAATCATTTTTATGCCAACTTTGGGTACAAACTAAAGCTAAATGATGATTCTAATTTGGTGTTAGGATTAAAAGCTGGTTTATCTAACCTAAAAGTAGACCTTAATAGCGTAGAGCTCATAGACAACGATCCATTGTTCTCGGAAAGCATGAGTACTTCTAATTTTAATATGGGAGTAGGTGCTTGGTATCAGTATAAGAACTGGTATTTAAGTGTATCTGTGCCAGCATTCTTTAAGAACAAACGTTACGAGAAGCAAAATGCAGAGCCTATAGAGGGTGTAGAAGATGTCGCTGTTTTTTTAGGAACAGGTTATCGATTTGCCTTAAACGATAATTGGGGGCTTACACCTTCCACATTAATTAAATCGGTAAGTGGGGTGAGTACTTCTGTAGATATTACCACTACTTTGCACTATAAGAAAATAGATTTTGGAGCCAACTACCGAGTAAACGAAAGTTTTACAGGTTTTGTATACCTAGATAATCTAGATTTTCTGTCCTTTGGGTTAGGATACGAAACGGCAACTACAGATATTAATGAGTATGCTTCTGGAACCTTCGAAATTCTATTAGGATTTAAGTTTTAACTCTTAGTTAAGTACAAAAAAAAGACCGCCTTTTGTTGGCGGTCTTTTTTTTGG
>JAOXRU010000019.1 GCA_025800395.1 Flavobacteriaceae bacterium | reverse complement strand
CAGCCCGAACCTTTGTAATACTTGTTGCCTTTGGCCCACTGCATCAGATCATTGGCCCAGGTATCTTTTACAAATAACTCTTTTTTGGCGATACCCACCCATTCATCCACAAGACTATTGTTGGTGCTTGCGGTTTTTACTATTTTGTTTTTCCCTTCTTCTTCTGCATACGAAGTCAGTATATCCATTTTTTCTATAGGTGAAACTTTTGGGGGAAGGTCTACATGAAAGAAGATATCTTTGGCCGTTTCTTGTATGCGTTCCCATATCGTTTGGTCTTTATATTTGTCCCAGTCCGAAAGCGTGCCTTTGTTCATCATGAGACCAACTGGTGCGAAATGTGCTTGCAATTCCATTTCATGTTTATGAGTAAAAGCTATAAAAGCTTCTAGTCGCAGGCGAAACAACTCGCTTTGCATATACAATTGGTATTTTGCTCCTTCTAATCTTCGAATACCTTCTTGGAGGATTTTTTGCACAAAATCTGGCAACACATCCAATGGTGGTATTAATTCTTTACTAGGATAGTACCGCATTTTTGGGTCGTTCTCTACTTTTTTGCGGTAGACTTTATAGGCTTTATACGCTTTCCAATATGCTCTAACGGTTTCTTTGTATGTAGGTTTGCCTGGGATATAGTTGCCATCTGGTCCAAAGGCTTTATCCAATATCCTTTTGGGAAACGCAAAACCATCTTCTTCTATTTGATCGTTATTTTCGATACCAGATTTAGAATACTGCCATCCGAGTAAGGAAGTATCACTCTTAGGGGAACACGCATTTTTTACGCCTTCGATATCCCCCATTCGCATTACAAATAAGGCGCGATCGTTTGGAAAAGTAAATTGTACGGCACGTTTTTTTAAGCCTCCCCAATCTTTAGAACCCAACAAATCTTGCATGGTCTCATCGATTCCTTTTTCGTGATGAAAAATATTCTTGGAAAACAAACCGATACCCCATTCCAAAAACCAATCGTTGAGCACATCTTGGTTGTGCAATTTTAAAAATTCTGTGTATTCTTCCGCAGTTAGGCCTTGTGGCTGGTGGGTTCCTAAGAAAATTAAATTAATTGGTATTTCTTTCCATCCCATTTCCTGTGCGTATCGCATGATGCCAACAACGAAGCCTGCCGCCACCGCAGCACCTTGGCTATGTCCCACCAATGTCACTGGTCTAAAAGCGGGAGATTTTGTTTTCAGATAGGGGTTTTCTTCTGCTCGCTGTTCGAATGATTTTGGCCCATAGACTGGTGCACCTGTTTTGCTTTTAGCTCTAGAGTCGGTAATGTGTCCTGAGCAGATTCCCCAATGCCTTTTTGCCCAAGCATAACCTTGGGCTACACCGTGTAACACCCGATGTTCACCCGAAGACTCTAGACCATGAGATCCATTGACGTAGAAATCTCTGCCTTCTGCATGAAAATACTCGGTCAGCACTTTTGCAACTGACTTTCCACTAATATTAAATTGGTTATGCCAATAATAATAGAACTTTTGAACATCCGGAAAAGCTTCTTGAACAAATTTGTACTTATCTTTTCTGCTTTCCGTGTTAAATGCCTCAGCCCCTTGTCGTTGATCCAAGGAAAGTTCCGTATTGGTATATATATCATCTTCGTCGGTAATGGTTTTTTCGTTCATATTCCAACCACGCCATGGTTTATCATGCAGGTTGTCTGGGTTTCTACCTTGAAAAACATTGATGTAAGATTCAAAGTTTTTTCTGGGATTGCTTAAATACCCATTGCAGAATATAATATGACCTTTCAAATCAGGCTTTGGTAATTGAATATTTGCCTCCGGCGGCTCCGTCCATTCGGTTCCGAGTACGATGCCTTCTTCTGCTTCTATATAAAGCTTTTTGGCGCTATATAGGTTGATGTTGCCTGTGGCCCATACATCGTAGTCGCCTCCTATGATTTTGATGTAATTTCCTTTTACATATCGCAATCTTGCCATAATCTCTCTTTTTTAGTGCAAGGCAGTGCCTTCGCCTCCGTTACCATTAAATCTTTTTTGGCTCTTTTTTCGCATTTCGCCATGGGCTTGCTCGTGGTGCTCCCCAT
>JAOXRU010000665.1 GCA_025800395.1 Flavobacteriaceae bacterium | reverse complement strand
TGTTGGAGGGCTTGAGTTTGCCCTCCAATAGTCTAGTGGCCAAACCCGGTTTTTGACAAGTTGGCTGCACCCCCCGGGTGGCAAGCTGTTCTTGGTATCATTTTAAAGCTTAGAGAGTACTGATTTCGAATCTGCTTGTTGCCACGCGGAAAAAGTGTCCGAAGGCCTTGGTAACCTGGCCTAAACTACCCACGCTCCTTTGCGCCAAAATACCACTTGGCATTCCTTTCCTGCAGAGGTTTTGATATTTTCCCAATTAAACATTGCTAAAACTAGTTATTTCTGTCCAATAAGCTACCTAAAAGTGTGCTAATGTTTGAAACATATACAAATGTCTAAAATTATGCTTATTTGGGTCATTTAATGCTAATTAGTTGCCTTACAAGCAGAAACCCACCTAAAAATTTTGAAATACATATGCAAAAGACAGACAATCCATTTTATTTTTATCCATTAACAGTATCATCCTTATTATAATATGTAGTAAAGATTTGAACCTTAAAGTGACCAGAGAATGGTCAAAAAGGGATGACAATGACATATTTTCTTAACTGGAAGTTGCTAAATTCAACTTCCGGTTTGAGATC
>JAOXRU010000655.1 GCA_025800395.1 Flavobacteriaceae bacterium | reverse complement strand
GGAAAGTGACATGTTCCTCCAATCGTTCCAATCATGTATGGCTTTAGTCCACTGGTCACTGGTCCACCATTTGCACTCAGTCTAGGCTTTTTTACCCAATGGTAGTTGCTGGTATTGTGTGAAGATTTCCTCTTTATCCAGGCAACCAATGAGAGGCATAGATTCGTATGTATATTTAAAAATACATATACCCTGTGCGTCAGGGACCTATCCAGAATAGGTCTTTGGGTAGTTTCCACGCCAAGAGCCTATTGGGGATTTTCAGGACCTATTGGGGAGTCACTCTCCTGCAGGTGGTGCGTTCCAGTAGATGCCAAGATGTGATCTAAAATCTCATCTAATTAAATTTATATATGACACTTTAGGCTGCCTCTTGTTTTCGTGTGATGGCCATGGCACCAACCAATTCAGATTCCAACTACATGTCTGACAAAAAGGTTTGAGAGAGGTTTGGGGGACTGTGAAGCTCCGGTTTAGACACGTCAAAAAATAAAAAATAAAAGAAAAAAATAAAAACCAAAACCGTGGACAAACCATGGACAAACCGTGGAAAGACCTATTAAGATCGTGGAAAGACCTATTAGGATCGTGGAAAGACCTATTGGGGCCGTGGACACCCCCCCCTAACAATCACAATTTCTATTTTCAACCAATCTAAGTTTAAATTGTGGATCTTTTGGGGGGTGTCCACAGCCGCAATAGGTCTGTTCAAGAAACACGGCTGTCGCCATTTCTCTTGGATCCAGCATTTGTTGCTAGAGCCTGGGTGGTGAATTTGGTCCATGTTCCATTCAATATAATGGTATGGATTTGTATTAGAATTGCATGGATCTATTCAATTGGTGGATATCATTTAATATCATAAATCATGCATTTTTAGGGCAAAAATGGCCATTTCCCGAATAGGTCCCAAACATGCCCGAATAGGTCCCTTCAAATCCTAATAGGTCCCAAACTCGGGACCTATCCCGAATAGGTCTTTTGAAGTTTAGGGTGTAAGAATTCAACACATTCAAACACCATGTTTGAAGTGTGAGGTGTACCATGCCGACGAAGAGTTTTGACATATTGACCGTATTGACCCCATTAGATTTTAAAAAAATGCAAAGCCATGCCAAGTCTCCATGGATTCATGCC
>JAOXRU010000647.1 GCA_025800395.1 Flavobacteriaceae bacterium | reverse complement strand
TCTGTTCATTAGGTTAAAGGCGTTGCTTGCATCTATCAATAAAACACCATCTGTTCCTTACTCTTCAAACACTTGACTCATAGCATGTTTCGTGGCCTCTGAGCCTGCGCTATGGCCTGCACAAACCTGGAGGGGGCCCGCTGCCTCTTTGATCTCTTCCTTCAAAAATCCAGCAATAGTTTTTCCAACTATACGCCTCAGGACCTCACCAACGCCAATAGGTCGTATTCCAGGGTTTTTGTCCAAGGGAATGAGTCTGCAAGAGGTATAGCCTTCCAGCAAAGATGGATGGTAAGCGATCTTTAACAGATTTCTTGTGAAAACAGCTATCTCCTCTCTCAAAACCTTGCCCTCAGCCTTGAAATTCTTGGTGCAAAGGATTCTTCGATATAACTCGGCATCCATCCTCGACGGCCCGGCTGAGCCCTTTGTTTTGGTTCTATTATTTTTTTTGAATTTTTAACATTTATTAGCCGTATTTTTTTATTTATTCTTTTTTTGCAGTTTAAAAATTCATAAAACGTATTGGAGGGATAAAACGATAAGGCACACAAACAGTGGAACAGCGCAAAAGACTAGCGAACGAAAAAGAAGGGGGGAAGGGGCGCCTTTTTTCGCTCTCTATCTCCTCGCGCCATTCCTCTATTCTTGGTTTGCAACAACGTGACAAGGGTGGGTGGTCAATACAAAAGAAATTTTTCTGCTAAATTTGCATCAAAATAGAGTTCATTTCC
>JAOXRU010000641.1 GCA_025800395.1 Flavobacteriaceae bacterium | reverse complement strand
CAACATAAAAAGAAACCGCAGCTATGGCAATGCTAAACACTTCTGTTTTGTATAAAGAAAAAAGTCTATTTCTTTTAAAGGTATTTCATACTAGAAATGGTATTAATTTTCTAAAAAGGTTGAAAAAGCCGGATTATCTTTAATATCTTCTACATAATCCACATCGTTTTTCTCTTGTAAAAGTACGATTTTTTTATGGGTAATTTGCGCTAGTGTATCTGCTAAAACAGTATGGGTTCCCCACGACTTATTTTCGAACAACTCTGGAAGCAGTTGCGTGGTTCCTAAAAGGTAATACCCACCATCTTGCGCTGGCCCAATTACAACATCTGCCGTGTCTAAGGCGGCAAAAGCCGACGCTATATCTGCTGGTTGTAAATCGTACAAATCGCTTCCAATAACCACTACTTTACTCGCCTGTAAAAACGCCTCTTCGAAAGCATTGCGCATACGCGCGCCTAAGTCGTTCCCCTGTTGTAATTTTTTGGTAAATTCTGGTTCCAGCCAGATGGTATCTTTTTCTAGGTTTTCCGAAAAATAAATCCATTTTTCTGCACTAGTTTGTGCGACTATTTTTTTGGTGTGTTTTAGCAGAAACACATAAATATCTAAAGCAGTTTGTTCTCCTACACTTTTTGCCAAACGGCTTTTTACTTTACCCAATTCGGGATTGCGGGTAAACACCAACAAGACCTCTTTACTCATATATTTTTTCTCCTTTACGCAATAATTTCCCCCAGACCTTATCGTAGGCATGTACCTTATTGGTAGGCATATTGGCGGTATCTAACACCGTTTTGCCTTGGTTCTTCCAATGAAAAATGCCCCCATAAAGATTAAACACATTGGTATATCCTTTCTTGAGCAATTTCTCTGCTACTTGTTCGGATCTTACACCTATTGAACAATACACTACTATGGTATCTTTTTTATTGGTTGGCAATACCTCTACAACATTTTTAAAACGAAATTTGCGGT
Source organism: Flavobacteriaceae bacterium (assembly GCA_025800395.1). Classification (GTDB taxonomy): domain Bacteria; phylum Bacteroidota; class Bacteroidia; order Flavobacteriales; family Flavobacteriaceae; genus JAOXRU01. Next base: position 398 of record JAOXRU010000641.1, on the reverse strand, counting down.
GTCCTACAAAGCTTGCATTTCCTATTTTAGAAACCAGATATTCTTTCTCTTCCCTAGCGTCTAGCAGCACATAGTGCATTATTTTTTTCTGAAGTGTATTTGCATACATATAAGGAACCGTATTCTTATTATACTTTTCTAAGTAAACAGCTATACCATCCTTTTGGGCATACAATACGCCAAAACCAAAAATTGCTATGGTGCATATCCAATTTCTCATTAGGCTACCGTTCCTTGACAACTACTTCCTGACCCAGCCGTACAGCCGTAGCAATGTTGTGAGATTAAAATATTTCTTTTTTCTAAAATTTCTTCCTGATACTGACTAATATGTTGCACCTTAGAAGCTACTTTTAAACCCAACATTTGATTAAAGTCGCAATCGTACAAATAGCCAT
>JAOXRU010000632.1 GCA_025800395.1 Flavobacteriaceae bacterium | reverse complement strand
TGGCAGAAATCCCGATCTAATTGGAGCCAAATCTACAATCAATTGTATATTTGTTTTCCAGACAGATTATAACAACCAAAAATTATAACCTGTGAATTTTGAAATTAGTTTTCTAAAAACACAAAATTCTGGATAGACTCATAGGATATAGTCGAAGATTCTACCATGGTGGTTTTTTTGTACCCTTATACTTGCTTATTACCTTTGATTAGGCATCATAAACTGCATCTAGGATGTTATTTAAAAGCTTGGTAAGCTCTTTTACTACATCATCCCCACTAGCAATTACCTCTCCACTCTTGTTCTTTAGCTTCAGTACCCCATCTAGGTCTATTTTAAAGCCTTTTTGGAGTATTTTGCTCAGCGGTGCAAGGAACTTCTTTGCTAATTTAAAAATTTTAAAGACTTTGTAAAACGATTTGCCACTTTTGCTAAAGTCTTAAAAAAGTGATTTCTACAGCATAACCACTCTTCTATATTTTTTGGTATTTATCCGATCGGAAAGGAGCTTCTTCTAGTAGTGGTTAACCTTATCACTGTGGCGGAATTATATTATGGTGAAATTACAAGCAAAAAAATTTAAGAATCGATTAAGATATGAAAGGGGAGCATTTATAAACACTACCCTTTCAATTTTACTAAAAAAAACCTTCTTGCGTTTATCCACTCAAAATCCTAGTTTACCCAGAAAACCTTTCTTATTAGGTTTTTCTTCCTGCCGATGTACTAAATCTTTTGGATAATACTGGTTATCTATAAAGCTACTATCATCCAAGTCCATAATTTTAACTACAGCAGCAGCTTCAAAGCTCCAATAACCACAATAAATATTTGCTTTACTCTTATGGCTATTATATAAGTTCATATGCTTATGGTAAAAGTCCTTTTCCAAAAATTGTTTTACCAATTTTGAAGCTTCAACTTTATCTTCTGTGTCGGTAGCTTTGCGTAGCTTATCATATGCTTTAACAGTAGCAGAGTCCTTTTCGTATATTTCGGGCTTATCTTGTTTTCTCTCTGGAAAACGAGCTTTTATGATAAACTCATACAAATTATCACTAATATTATCTCTATCTATAATATCTACCAATATTTGAAAATATTGATCCGATATTTCTAAGAGATATGCTAGAGATAAATACTGCAATATTTCCTGATAAGTATGGATATAATATTTATTTGAATATTTATTATCCGCAACATGTACTTTACCATTGTTTTTAATTAAAGATCTGTCTAATAGTGTAATACCTCTAAAAACATCAGCCTTAATTTTTTGAATAGAATCTATTCCCAAAGAATATTTAGCGCTTGAAATTTGTAGATAAGAAGATGCCATTGCTTGCTGTACAGGAACAATCCTATCAGGATTGATTTGACCACGTTCAAGCTTAGTAACTCTTTTTTCTAATGACTTATATCGATTATCTATAAAATCTCTGAAGTATTCTTCATTCTTGAAGGTATCTCTCATATTTAACAATTTTAAGGAGTCCACACATTACCAATATTACCCAAAGAATCAACTAATTTATAAATTTTATTACCATTTGGCCCATGAGTTGCTAAAACTCTAGTATACCCTGCATCTATAATATCATCTGCTAAATCAGCATTACCAATAGCATTAGCTAGTTCTCCTTGTCTTTTTATCCATGCATCACTCATTTGTTTTGGTAGCGTGGACGTTGCAGGGTTCAATGATGGCGTAGTTGTAGATGAAAACTTACTTTCTACAATAAAATACTGCCCATTTTTCTCCATTACCGCATCTATACCGTTGTGCCCTGGCGCATCAATGTTATCGATTCTTTGGTGTAAGGGAATATAGCCTTTTTCTGCTAAATCTAAATCCGTTGCCATTTCCCCAAAATTACCTTTTTGTTTGTTAGTGGCATTTGCAATTTTGTTTTTCCATTGGTTAATGACATTTTTTTGCGCATCATTAATTGCATCGGCTATATTGGCACTAACCTTGGCTACATCCTCCCCACTAGCAATTACCTCCCCACTCTTGTTCTTGAGCTTCAGTACCCCATCTAGGTCTATTTTAAAGCCTTTTTGGAGTAGGGGGGAGCTATTTCAAAACTACAAAAAAACCGAAGCCCTTTGAGCCCCGGCTTTTTATTTTAACCTCATTAGTCGATATAATCTAATTTTCCATTATGTATACATATAGATATTCCATGTTCTTCTTCCCACGGGCATTTAAAGTATAAAATAAAGTGTTCATAATTTGTTTGATCTAGATCAAAATGTATAAATTTTAATTCGCACTTATTATAAGCATCATTTTGATTTGATATTTTAAAATATGCCCTGTTGGCTTCTTCTTCATTGTCAAATGAGGAATAATCAATCATTTCATAACTAGTACTATTCATATAGCTGTTAAAATGCTTCCATATTTCATCTTTTATCCAATTTAAATTGGATAGATCATAATTTATAATTGTAGAAATGCTTTTTTCTAATAATTTAACTTGATCATTTTCTGGAGATAAATGGTTTAAATTAAAAGCCTTTATTCTTACTTTTTTACTGAAAATTGGAATTTCTAAATCGACTGTGAATTCTGATATTCCAAGTTCGGTTTGATCATGATATTTACCTTGTTCTAAGATTTTTTGAATTGTCATTACTCTAAAATTTGGGACTTCCGAATAAACCTTTTAAACCCCTGTTGATAATAGCTGCACCTCCAGAATGATTAAAGCCTCCATCATTCGCATTATGAATTTTACTTGGAACTGGAAACATGGATTTACCATCTTGATGATGATGCCAAGTATGTGGTACACCATCAATAGTTATTCTAGTTCCATTAGTTTGAATATTCCCTGACAAATTCTCTTTTGCCCATTTATTAGCAGCCGTCATATCTACGCTTGCTCCTTTCAAGTTATCCGATTTAAACACATGATTTGGACTAGATGCATGAGGTGTAAAATCAGGAAATCCATTTTTATCATACTTTACACTTACTTGTTTCCCATTTATCATTTTTGTAGCTGTAAAATTTGCTTTTCCATTAAAACCAGCTGGCTTTTTTTGGTTTTTTATTAAATTATCTAATTGAGACAATTGATTTGCAGATAAATTATTTATTCTTTTAATAAAATCTGCATCCGCACCATTTTCCAATAGTTTTTTGGCGTAAGGTAAATTCTCTACTTTACTAAGCGCCTTAGCCATGTCTTGAACCACATCCCCACTAGCAATAACATCCCCACTCTTGTTCTTCAGCTTTAGTACCCCATCTAGGTCTATTTTAAAGCCTTTTTGGAGTATTTTTTGCAGTGGTGCAAGGAACTTCTCTGCTAATTTAAAAATTTTAAAGACTTTGTACACCGTTTTGGCAGTATCTGCTAATATGTTTAGTATTTTGCCTCCCGCAAAATCTACAATTACCGCAGCTATGCCCAAGGTAACTGCCAATATATCGCCTTGTTCTGCGCCTTTAAATACATCTATGATCGCGCTTCCGGGAATAAAGCCTATTGCCAATTCTGGTAGGAATTGCACAAAAAGATCGGCTATTACAGCCCATTCTTGCTCTGTTTGGGGCCAAATACTGCCCAATGTTGTTTTTATTTGCACAATGGTGGTAACCGCAACAGCATTTTTTGCAATGATCTTCTGATCTGCTAAATCAAAATCTTTATACGATGTAGTACCTTGCTTAGCATACTTTTCCTTATTGGCAATACTGTAGATGGTTGCCATACATTGTATACTCCCTAGCTTCTCTCCCATATGGAGCACGCCAAAATCTATGGAAGATAGCGTAGATTGAAAAGGCTGAAAAATATTGGTGTTTAAATCACCAGACAACTGCACAAAAAGATCCAATACCACATTGGCCTCTACTTCGGATGTAATATCATTTACCGATGCCGTGGCATTCACGATTTTTATGGCTGTGGAAACATGCTTTTTGGTGGCTTCTGTAGCATCATCATCGGTGAGCGTTTTATATAGTTTCTTTAAAAATGGGATACTATAATGGTCTATTTTTTCTTTGTCTGCATCGGACAATCCTATACTATTTGCCTTTATGTATTTGGCATAAAGGTTATATGCTGGAAGTATCACGATGTCTTCTTTGTCTTCTGGGCAACCTTCGTTTTTGAATAATTGTGTTTTTTTCACCGAACCATCAGAACATGTGGTTACCATTACCCAACCAGAACCAGTCGTGTTTTTACCTCCACAGTCATCACCTCCTCCGTGCATGATGTTGCCATTTGTTCCTCCACAGTTATGCCAATAAAACCTATTGTTACATACTACAGGGATGCTACCACCACTAACTCCATTGCCAAGTCCATAGCCTCCTCCATCAAAAGTATTTCCGCCAGAACCACCACCTCCGGTATTGGAACTATCTCCACCACCATCACCTGGTCCTGTAGGGTCAAAATCATCTGGATCTGGGTCTGGGCATGGATCTTTGGCCAAAGTGGCTTTCCCTTTGCTGTTTAGCGCTGCGCCATCGTACCAAGAGCGGTATATTTTTCCTTTGAAGGAAAGAATATCAAAATTGCTTGCTTTGTAGGCTTCCCAGCTATCGTCGTTACAACGATATTCATTCACATAGGCCCTACCTTGTTGGCCTATACTGTCCACAGGAATAATAAGGTTGTAAAAGCTTTTGGGGTTGCCTGCCTCTAGCTGCATATAGATAGAGTAGTTTACGTGCCCCGAGGTACTTTCGATGCGATGAATATTGTCCTCGTCCAGTAGAAAGCCCGCCTCCGCATTTTTGGCGGTATTCCCAAGTTTTAAAGCATCATGTTGTACCTGATAATTAAGCCGTTTTATCAAGCTGCCAATGTCCTGTAGTTTTACCGTAGCAATCTTGCCCTCGTAATTAGGAGATTGGGCTGGAGGTTCGGCCATTGGAGGCTCCTTCTCACACTGCACAAGCAGTAAGCCAAGAATTAAGAATGATAAAATTTGCAGGCTATTACGAAAGAAATTTCCTACACCCCCCCCGTTTTTGTAGTTGTTGTTTGATTGTTCATTATATAGTTATAAAATTAGATACGACATTATCGTGTAGTTTATAGTTTACAAAACCAGAAGTTTTGGTGTTAAATGCAGTAAAATTAAGAATTAATACTATACTAACAAACAAAATAAACTAAAATCCAATATACAATTTAAGGAATTGTGCTTATAATAATAAAGGTGATTTTGTTGTTGGGAGATGGGGATTATTTTGATACCCCATGCGATGCTAATGCCATCTTCCAGTACTAAGAAGGAAGCGGTCTATAGCGCTTAGCAACCTAGGTTTATATGATCACAAACAAGGCAATACGATAGGTCACAGCGCTTCCTCTTCCAATTTTAACACCCCTTTCACACAACAATTTGCGATTTATTGCGTTATTGAAGTTTCATCATCAATCAAAATCATCATGTTAAAAAAATTCTTTTGGATGTGTTCCGGAGCGGATATCTCGCTTTTGGAAGACTGTCCACAATCCGAACAAATCAAACAAGCCGGTATAGGCGGCACGGTATTCTTCACTGCGGTGATGGCCTGTATAGCGGCCAGTTATGCCTTGTACACCGTATTTGACAATGCCTATATAGCCATAGGATTTGGCTTGGTATGGGGCTTGTTGATCTTCAATCTCGACAGGTTTATCGTATCTACCATCCGCAAGCGCGAGAGCAAACGCAATGAGTGGATGCAAGCCGCACCGCGTATCCTATTGGCGGTACTTATTGCGGTGGTGATCTCCAAGCCATTGGAGCTCAAGATCTTTGAAAAAGAGATCGATCAAGTGCTTCTTACTGAAAAAAACCAACTCACTCTAGACAATCAGAAACAGATAGCCGAGCAATTTGTACCACAGAAAGAGCAATTACTAGCGGATATTAATGTATTGGAAAGCAAATTAACCACGAGGGAACAAGAAGTAAATGCCTTGTATAACACCTATATAGGCGAGGCCGAAGGTACGAGTGGTACCAAGAAACTGGGAAAAGGACCAGTATATAAAGAAAAACGGGAGAAGCACGATGCTGCCTTGGTGGAGCTGCAAGATTTAAAGAAGCAAACTGCAACCAAGATACAAGAAAAAGAAGCAGCCATATCGGCATTAGAAAGCAAGCAGTCGGAGGCGGTATCTAGCGGACAACCAATTATAGATCGCTACGACGGTCTCATGGCGCGTATTGGTGCCTTGGGAAAATTACCTTGGTTGCCCTCTTTCTTTATATTCCTATTGTTTTTGACCATAGAAACCATTCCTATATTGGCAAAATTGTTGGCTTCCCCTGGCATCTACGACCTGCGCTTGGAAGACAGAGAAGCAACCCAAAAAGCCCAAAGCATCCATCACAAAACCGCCAATGCCCATTTGGCCGCCACCCACCAAAGTTTGAACGATAAAGTCTACCAAGACCTAAAAGAAGACGAAGCATTGTATGCTTACAAAAAAGAGAAAGCCACCACCCTGATACAGCAACAAGAAGACGCCTTTTACAGAAGACAGATAAATCAGTATGGAGAAACCAGTATGAAAATATGAGCCTTTTCGTGACCCAGCAACGATAATTATCGTTGTGATACGTTATTCACAAATATTACCCCAATTGTAGGGGCGTATAGCAATACGCCCTCAGCGCCAACCATAGCTGCACCTCCCAATATGGATAAGCCTATGTTCTTTGGGTGTTGTTCTTGTTATACGATGTTTAAAAAAAAGTCCAATAGTAGGGGCGTATAGCAATACGCCCTCAGCGCCAACCATAGCTGTACTTCCCAATATGGATAAGCCTATGTTCTTTTCGTGACGCAGCAACGATAATTATTATCTTAACACAGCATTCCCGAAGAATGCCCCAATGTAGGGGCGTAATACTTATGCCCATTCGGGACACGGAAACGAATATATGACGCATTAAATCTACACCCTTTTCCATAAATTATCATCTTGGATACTACATTTTAAGTGTTTTGCTACAACCAAAAACCAATAACAATTGTTCAATTTGAAGATTTGACCAATAACGAATAACGAAATCCTTCTCTTGCTTTTGAGCGATTTTTCTTATATATTTGTTGATGAGTATCTGCCTCGCCAAATAATACCATTTCTAATTAGAAATGGTATAACTATTAATTGAAGTATAGTGAGCGAGAGTAAACCTATTATATCGGGAGGAGCTGGGTCTTCTTCCTCTTCGGATCGGGAAGCGAGTTTCATGACTGGCTATTACCGACTTTTGCCTGGTTGTGAGGGTTATAGCCGTATTTTTGGTCTGGAAGCGGAATGGAAATCCCAAGGGAAGACACAACGATTGCAATATCAGTTTTCGATGGAGTGGGTATATTATCATACCCAGCAATGCATAGCCTATCGCTTTGAGATGTACCAGCCATTTTATCAGGGAGAGGCCTTGGAGAATCCGGTATATCTATTAGCCGTAGGATGTGTAGACGTCTTGTATCCTTTGGAGATTCGCACCGATTTGCATGCCCATATATTGGATATCCCCAATATGGCTGCCATACAAAAACGCTGGCAAGAGAAGAAGCCAAAACTCTTGCAAGAATTCGAAGGGGAGGCTGCCAAGAAGTATATAGACACATTTGAGCAAAGGCTCACCCACGATGCAAGTTTTATAGACTTGTTGTACAACCAATGGATGTATGCCATTTGCATGCAGCATGTATACATCGATTTTGGTCCAGAGCTAAGCAAAGCCTATCCGATGGCTTTTCGACCCATGCCTTTTGCACCTACACAGCATTATACAGGCAATTTGTCTTGTAGTCCTTATATAGAGGAAGACCAGAGTGTGCGGGTACAATACCATGGCAAGACTACGGAGGATTTGGCATTGGAGATCGAATACGCCCTAGAAAAGCGATCCAAAATACTGGCCAATGCGCATGCTCGCTTTCAGCTACCAGATCGCACTTGGGTAGCACTGGGTATTTACCATCAAAAACAATTTCCTACCACCTATATATCCGAAGAAGCACATCGGGTGCAAAGCCTAAAAATGGAACGGGCTATCAACAAAGAAAAGCGACAAGGGCTTTCTCTCAAACAACGATTTTTAAACTGGTTAGACACTTAGGTTATGGGAAACAAACAACATTTAGTATGCCAAGGAGCAATGTGCAAATGCCAATACGGCACCGCACCAGACAAGCTCATGGTCAATTCGCATCAGGAGCATTATATCAACGACAATGCCGCCAGCAAAAAACTGCTGATGACGCACCAATGCTTGCAACAACCATTGGAGAAAAAAACCTTTGGCAGCTGCAATTTTAGCTACCCCAGCAAGCCCTGTCAGGTACAGATCACCCAATGGCAAGACCCCTATGACAGCATACAATTGCAAGCCGATAGCGGCTATCCCCTCCTGGAGAAGAGCAAGGCCATCTGTGCCATCGCTGGTAGCCCCTGTATAGAAATAATGATGCATGGCCAACAATTGGAACCCAGCAGTTCCCAATTTGAAGAAAGTACTACCGAACTCTGTGGACAACTCAACCCCATAGTGGCTCCCAATAGCGTAAACAAACCCAATGGATTGGACAATCTAAAACTAGACTAATATGGGATATTTAGAAATTGTATATACCAGCGATCATTTGCTGCATGAAGATAGAGCTGCCAAAATCCTAAAATTGGAAGATGAAGCAGTCATTTCTTTCAATCTCGTGGTACGCCATGGTGCCAAACCCCCAGCGGACTATGTGGTGCCTCGTTTTCGGTTCGAACTATTGGATTTGGACAACGACAAGCGACAGATAAGCAAAAATATCCAAGTCCTACGACACCGCATCCGGTCCAAAGCAGGGCCCAAGTCCTCCAGATACAGGATACGCTATGAGAAAATCGTAGCCGCTACTGATGCCCCACGCGATATGCAAAATATCGAGCGCTATGATTATTTTTTGGAATTCCAAAGACCCGAGCCAGTAATCGAACAAATATCTTGGCACCTGCCCGACAAAGCCAGGACAATAGCACCCACTATGCATTTGGGGCAATGGGTAATCTTGAGAATAAAAACCAAACACCTAGAACAGGAAACCATCGGGGTTTCCCTCTGGGAATTGGATCTCTCCAAAGAGAGCATCAAGGTATATCGCTCGGGCAATATGGCAGGAGACAATTTTAATGCCATATACGACAATCAACTCAAGCACCCGGAGACTGGGAAAACCTGGGAAGGAACCAGCAAGGACATGGATTTTGGTTTTTTGGTAAGCCCTAGACTTAGCTCCAGCCGTATAGATAAAAAAGGCAATGTAGAGCTGCTCATACAGCTCAATCCCAATTGGATAGACCCCAAGAGAGAGGCGGGAGATATGGATACCTTCAGCGATTTTCGTCATTTGGAACTCGTGGTAAAAGTAGACCATCCCCGCTTGCCCAAGTATGACGAAATAGATAGCGATAATGGCAGTCGCACAGGCTTGTTTTACAAGCCCGAGCTAAAGGTAAATATGAAAACCAAGGTGGTCCCCATGCCAAACATAAAGGACATCAGTCTCAACAATGCCTTTGCCGCCATCATACAAAACGACAAACCTATGGAGGCAAGAGGCTACAAACCCTGCTCCTATAGCCATATCTATCTCATAGACCAAGGAAAAAAACACCCCCTATTTGAAGAAAAGGAAATGATCCCCATGGCAATAGACCCCTTGCACTTTCTTATAGGAAAAGAAAAAGAAATTGTAAACGGAAAAGAAATAGAAAAAGAAAGCAAAACCATTACTATAGAAATCGACAACAAAAACAGCCCAGAAGGCTTGAAGTTGTGTAAAAAAGTCTATACGCCCAACAAGAATATAGTGCACGATGAGAACTGGTGCAAAATAGAAGGGACACCAGATAGTTATTTCGCCACTATAGGGCCATGCAATTTGGATATAGAGGTTTTTCCTGTGGAGATAAAACCTGCCACCGCTATCCAATACGCCTATTTGCCCAATATAGAGCCGGTGCTGGTAAAAGCCTATATCAACAGTTGCAACTATAGCCGTATGCTCGATTTGCGCTTTTATCCGGATTTGCAGTATGAGATCAGTTTTAAATCTTCGGGGGCAGAAAATCTCTACGATTTTAAAACCGATAATTTTGTCACCAGAGATTACAAAGGCAGTTTGGGCTTGCTGCGCAAGAAGAAACAAAAAAAACAAAACCGCAAAAACAAGAAAGCCCTCAGGCAATACAACAAAAGCCAGAAAGAGAAAGATACTTCAAAAGCCTTGGAGTTTAGCCAATATCAGATTGCCATGGAGTATGCTTTGGCAGGAGAAAAGCAAAAAGAAATCTCCTTTTCTGGGGAGCATCCGGTATTTGATGCCATAGATTCTGCTATGTATTTGGTGAATAAAATACGTGATCTGTGTTTTCAAAAGGAAATGGCGGAAGCTTTTGAAGAGCACAGCAAACGGCAGGTTACAAAGTTGAAGGATCGTGTAGGATTGCGTAAAAAACACCTAAAATCCGTATCGAAAAATGGAAAAGCATTACGTAAAAAAATTGAGAAAAAAGCCAAAAAATTTGCTAAGAAAACAGATAAGTTCGCACCCTTTAGCATTGCTATTTCTCCCCCTACTTTTGCCGGATCTGTATCTTGGAAACTCTCCCCATCCACCCAAAAAGGTAGGGAGCATATCTTGGGCACGGAATATACTATCAATCTCAAAACTGATCCGCTTATAGAGATAGAAGGACGATTGGATTTATTGTTTGTAATAACCAAGATTCCGTACCTCGGACCAGTTGTAAAAGGAATGACAGCGACAGCAGATGCCGTTGGTGGCATGGATGATATTTGGAATAGCTTGGTGGATTTTTTTGGAGGTAAGGAGGAAATGAAATAATACCAGTTATTATTTGAAATTGCAGTAAAAGAAATAGATGATTTTTTTCTTTATTTGAAGAAGAAAAATCAAGCATAGCCATCGCTACGGTTTCTTTTTATTCTAAAATAGAAAGGAAAAAAGGGCTATTTATTACTGTAATTTCAAATGGTAAATGGTATAGAATTAGATTCAGACTATCATTTGGATTTGGTGGCTAGAGGGAAACTCAAAGTAACTACCGAAGGTTATAAATACCATTCTATAGATGGTCAACGAAATACAAATATGAGCATAGAAGGAGAACTTAAATTTGGTATCGAAGCTGAAGCCAGTATAAAATACAGAATAGGTAAGGCAAAAGGAATAGCAATGATAAGTGGTGCAGCAGAAGCTCGGGCTGTTTGGAATGAAAAAGGCTTTAATTACGAAGGGCTTTATGCAAAGTTCTCTGCTAGAATAGATTTCTCCAGCGATGATGACAAAGAGCCAAATGAAGATAGTGAAGAAAGCTCAGAAGACAAATTTCTCATACATAAAGGAATGGACTATGAATCAAAAATTTTATAAAACATTTTTAATACTGATATTTTTACTTGCAGTTAGCTGTAAATTTAATCCTAAACGAATGGAAACAAGCCATCATCAAATCCCAAAAAAAGACCAGCGCATGTATTTTTTAGATCTTAGCGCTTTTCAGCCCTATGAGATCTACCTCAATGATATTCTTATAGGGGAAGATACTAGCGGCGCTAGTGATCTTGTAGATCTACGACCTTGGTTGCTCAAAAACGGCACCTATACCGTAAAACTCAAATTTATTAAGCATCCCTACAACGATCATCTCGAATTTGATCTTCCGGGTTATTTACGGTTTTTGCAGTTTGTGGAAAATGAAGAAGGCGATATGGACAAAAGCACCATGAAAACCATTGACTTGCCGATATATTATCCAAAAACGCCCGTTCGCGAGTACCAACAAGAATGGCAGATCAAAATCACCGATTTACCCTATACGCTCGAAGGCTGGCAAAATGGACGGGATCTGAGTAAAATAAATAATAAAATATTACACCAGAGAGTATTACATTACTACACTGAGATAAGGAATGTTTTGAACCTAGGAAGTTCAAGTAGGTGGCAGAAAATATCTAGTATAAAAGCAACAGAAACGAGTGTTTTTTTATACCAAACTAATGTTGAATTCAATGATAAATTAAATAAAAACAAGAAGAAAATTGAAGATTTTGCCAAAGGCAATATGATTCCTATTGAAAACTATAGCCTAAAAATATATGGGAAAAACAACCAATTGGTTTCACTTGAGCGCAACGAAACTAATTTCCGAACAAAAGGGGTATTGCGAACCAAAGAACCATCTGGAGATTCCAGAGTGTACAACATAAAACTCTACCTCCCCAAGGGCAGTAATGAATTTGTGATTATAAGAAAGTGAATTTTTAAAATCCAGTAAAATTATGAAAAAGTCATTCTGTGCTTTAAGGGAACTTTCCATTGTATGTTCCATAATGGTACTTGTGTCTTGTTCCAACCCGGAAAAGAAAAAATACGAAAAGGCCTGTCCTGAACTCTGTGGTCCGATCAAAAGCATTACAGAATTCTCCGACCCTTTGTATCTAACGGATAAAATCATTCCGTTCGAAACCATAGATCGAGATAGCCTAAGAGTGTATCATACTGAGTTGGATAAAAACGGAAACGAAATTTTTCATTCCAGTGTTTATGATGGAGATACAATTTTGCTTTATACCTGTAAATACAGTGATAAAAACAGGATAATGCACAAAAAATACTGGGATGTAGAAGAAGGAAAAAGACAATTGGAGGAAGAATATCAATATAACGATTTAGGCCTACTCGAAGAATTTCGAGAATTTTATGTAGATGATAGTACAAAGAATGGTAAATTACATATAGAAGATAAATACAGTTATTCAGATTCCCTTTTACTAAAGAAAACGGAATATATGGATGGATATGAATATAGAATTGTTTCGGAATATACCTATAAAAACAAGCTACCAGAAAAGAAATTTATGTATGCTGAAAACATCGATAACAACACAGCAGTAAAAGACAGTTTATATCTTGCTACCTATATTCATGATGAGAAAGGTGTTATCATCAAGATCCATGATGATTATTTCTCCAGTCTACATGATTTGATAGTCTCGGAAGAAGAAAACCCATTGGTGAAGAATAAGATCATCGAGATTTCTTATGTCAATGATCCCTATATGCTTTTTAAGAAAGAATATGATGAGCAAGGCAATATCATAAAGCAAATTGAAAACGATATGTTCAAATACCGCTACGAATATGATAACGAAGGCAAACTCATCAAAGAATGGGAGTTCCATCGAGGTAAGATTTTCGTCAAAACTACCTATAAATACCGCAACGATATCCTAAGAAAGAAAACCAAGGAAAGGTATAATGAAGGTTCAAAATATAGTCACAACGAATATTTCTATTTTAAGAATGGTTTGATGGAAAAATATAAAACCAAAAATTCGAAGCCAACCATATTCGAATATGATATAGATGCTAGGGGCAACCTTATTGCTGAGCGAGAATTCGTACAAGCTAAATATATTTATTTTTTGGGACAACAAGTAGCAGATACAGAAAAAGGCTATTTTTATTCTTCCCAAACATATAGAAAAATACAGTATTATGCAGATTGATAGGGTGCCCAAACATAAGAGTTAAACCAGGTTGGACCTACTACACTTAAAAACAATAGAATATGATTCTAAATAATATCCTACTCTCTCCCACTAGTTTCTATTACGACACACCCTTGTACTCGGGTGCCATTTCTGGGGTGCTCAGTATTATTTGTTGTGTGCTGTATTATGTAAAAGTCGGGAGGCCAAAAATCTTGGAATATTTGTTTGTAAATATGATCATATGGAGTTTGTTTTATTTTACCATAAATAATACTGGTCTACTGATCGAAATCTCCAAAGACCTATACAGCCTTATAGGCGGGGAAATCTATACTGCCAAAATCATCGAACTAGTGCCTGATGACTATTCGGAGGATGGGGAAACGCTATACCAACCTATAGTAGAGTTTGTAGACAAATATGGGTATACCTACAACAAAGACTTGGCTTATGCCACCACAGATCTCCGACTGAATGAAGAGATTCGCATCAGCCACAACGATCAAATGGACCGCCAGATTCACTTGGGCTTTCCACTTTTTATAAAAATAGCAACTGGCACCCTCTTTGGAATTATTTTATATCTATGCAGTATTGGGGTCCTATTTTTTTGCACGATAAAGTATTGGGGAGCCTATTTGAAATTTGTGTCCAAATACGTAATTAGAGGCTTCATTATTTATATCATGTTGTTTTTAATCAGTTTGTTTTCATACTATCTCATCTACAAACCAAATGAATCTATATTCGCCAATGCCCTTTTGGTGTTTTTTGTAATTGTTTTGGTATTAGCTGTAATTGGCATGATGATGTCTACTCCCAAAAAGAAGAAAAAGAAGAAAAAGAAGAAAAAGAAGAAAAAGAAAAAGAAGAAAAAGAAGAAAAAGAAGAAAAAGAAGAAAAAGAAGAAATTAGAGGAAAACAATAAATTGGAGGAAAACAATAATCAAGAGCAATAGCTATAATTCACATAAATTAGTTCTGAGATAGAAGATGTAGCGAAAGGCAAAAAACAACAACTTACAAACTCCGATACCATACCTTTTGCCAAGTGCGTTTGAGCACCAATAAAGCACACAATTCAGATAGATCGGCAGTGGGTTCTTCGGTAATGCGCAGCATATCTTTTTCCGATACATCTACTAGATACAGAAAATGAAACAATTGCTCATAATGCTGGTTTAATAGGGAGCGAATAAAACCCTGTAGTTTTTCTTTAAGCCCTTCCGGAGCGATGTCGGTCTGGATTTCCAAATCCAAATTGGCCCGATGCAGGTCTTTTTGCAATTGCAGGAGCAATTTGCTGTACAGCGAATGAGTAGTTGCGTGGTCTAATACAGCCATGCTGGATTCAAATACCGGATGTGCAGATGCAGACATAATATGGTTTTTGGTAGAACAAATCTAATGAAAAGACGGCCATGCTCCAAGAGGCAAGATGATTTGAAAATGTACCAATTTAACAATTTAAGAATGTAACAATTTGAAAATTCCGCTAAAGACGGGACAAGTTTTGAAGATTGGGAAATAACTTTTTCAAAACTACAACAGTTCTTTTGATACGGCATTCACAAATAATACCCCAATAGTAGGGGCGTATAGCAATACGCCCTCAGCGCCAACCATAGCTGTACCTCCCAATATGGATAAGCCTATGTTCTTTGGGTGCTGTTCTTGTTATACGATATTTATACATAAAGTTCAAATGCAGAGACAAACAGCCTGTCACCCCTTAGCGTGAGCTTTTCGTCTTTATTGATTAATAACGATAATGTAATAGAAAGGCAAAACCCAGAAATAGTTATTAGTTATATAGGACAATCAAAAGAAAAAAACCAAACCCCAAAAACAAAAAAGAGCCATTGGAACAGGCACCTTACCGCTAAAGCTGTATAAATCTTGACGCCTGAGCGTTACGCCTAGAGGGTGAAATCAACTGATAAGCCCAAGCCTCAAAGTAATGTCTCCTTTGCCGACAGGCAAAACAAACGAGATTCTCCATTCTTTCCTATTTTGATAAAGGCACCCCGTTCCTCACCATTTTATACACAATAAAGGCATGCTTTTACGATTTACCACTAAAAATACAATCGCACAAAAGGCGCCCAGGCATCGATATATATCTGCTTACCATTGTGGTGCAATACATTATACCGAGCACCTACTACTACATTTTGCATACGCAGACCAGCGCCTAGAAAAAGAGCATTGTTCCAAAAATTATCCTTTAGGTTGTTTTCTTTTAACTTTTGGTGTACACGCAGCACTTCAAACTCCGTAGATAATTGCAAGAAATCCAGAGGATCTGCCAGTACGGTTAAGCTGCCACCATAGATAGTGGTTTTCTGCAAGTCGTTGGACTGATAAGAAAAATTGATTCCCGGACCAAAAGCCACTTTGGGGTGGGCGCGATACAGCATTTGCGGGCTTAGGGCGCCATAGAAATTCCCATTACTGAAATTAAGTCCAATTCCCCCGCCAAACTGCACCTTATCCCAAAAAGAAGGAGCTTGGATGTCGTCCAATTGTGCATTTGCTGAAAGAAAAAAAGAAAAGAAGACCAAAAAAAACGATTTTCGAAAAAAAGTCGTTATATTTTTCATAAAGTAAAAATATGCTTAATAATTCTGACAAGTTAGCACTAAATAAGCGAAATATTGTACTTTTGCTTAAATTTTGTAAATATTTAAGTGCAGGAGAATAATGGATAAATATTCCTTTTTAAATGCAATACACACAGAGCAGATAGCTCAGATGTACGATCAGTATCTGAGAAGCCCTGATAGCGTAGAGCCGAGTTGGAGAGCGTTTTTTCAAGGATTTGACTTTGGAATGGAAAGCGCAGCAGATGGGGAAACCCTCCAAGGAAATCACTCGGACATAGCAATACCCGAATCCGTACACAACGAATTTAAAGTAGTCCGCCTCATTGATGGCTACCGTAGCCGTGGACATTTGTTTACCCGTACCAATCCCGTTCGCGAAAGACGTACCTACAAACCAACTTTAGAAATCGAAAACTTCGGACTCACCCAGGCCGATCTCGATACGGTATTTGGAGCAGGAGAAATCATTGGGCTAGGACCCGCACCATTGCGAGAAATCATCCAGCATCTGGATGCTATCTATTGCGATTCCATAGGTGCAGAGTATATGTATATTCGAAATCCAGAAATGGTGAAATGGATCCAAGATTGGATCAATGTCAACGACAACAAGCCCAATTTTAACGAGGCACAAAAGAAGCATATATTAGGTAAGCTAAACGAAGCCGTGTCTTTCGAAAACTTCTTACATACCAAATATGTAGGGCAAAAACGCTTCTCTCTAGAAGGGGGAGAAAGTCTTATTCCTGCATTAGATGCCGTTGTAGAGCGTGCTGCTGGTATGGGTGTAGAACAGTTTGTAATGGGAATGGCACACCGCGGACGTTTAAATGTACTTACCAATATATTTGGAAAACAACCAAAAGATATATTCTCCGAATTCGACGGCAAAGATTACGAGCAAGTTATCTTCGACGGAGATGTGAAATACCACCTCGGATGGACCTCCGACCGCACTACAGACAATGGCAATAAGATTCGAATGAATATCGCACCAAACCCTTCCCACTTAGAAACAGTAGGGGCTGTAGTAGAGGGGCTTACCAGAGCAAAACAAGATAGAGATTATGCCGAGGACTTTTCCAAGGTGTTGCCTATAGTAGTACATGGAGATGCAGCCATAGCCGGACAGGGAATCGCATACGAAATTACCCAAATGTCTAGACTAGATGGGTATAAGACCAATGGTACCATACATATCGTAGTAAACAACCAGATCGGATTTACGACCAATTATCTAGATGCCCGTTCCTCTACCTATTGTACCGATGTGGCAAAGGTTACCCTTTCCCCAGTATTGCATGTAAATGCCGACGATGCAGAAGCCGTAGTACACGCAGCCTTATTTGCACTAGAATACCGCATGCGTTACAAACGAGATGTATTTATAGACTTGTTGGGCTATAGAAAGTACGGACACAACGAAGGAGACGAACCGCGATTTACCCAACCAAAACTATACAAAGCAATTGCCAAACATAGCAATCCTAGAGATATCTACGCCGAGAGATTGGAAAAAGAAGGGGTGATAGAAGTTGGCTTTGTAAAGCAGTTGGAAAAAGAATACAAAGAAGGTCTGGAAAACGAATTGGAAGATTCGCGCAAGGTAGACAAAACCATCATTACTCCATTTATGGAAGATGCATGGCAAGGTTTTACTCGTGTACAGGAGGATGTGATGATGCAATCCGTAGATACGACCTATCCCAAAGACAAACTTGATAAGATAGCCGAGGTGATTACCAATCTGCCAGCAGATAAGAAATTTTTGCGCAAGATAGACAAACTCATACGCGATCGTAATAAAATGTATTACGAAAAAAACCAATTGGATTGGGCTATGGGAGAACTCCTAGCCTATGGTTCCTTATTGGCAGAAGGATACGATGTGCGCTTGTCTGGGCAAGATGTAGAAAGAGGTACTTTTTCTCACCGCCATGCGGTGCTCAAAATAGAAGAAAGCGAAGAAGAAGTGGTATTGCTCAACCAATTGCAAGAAGAACAAGGTCAATTCCATATATTCAATTCCTTCCTTTCAGAATATGGGGTATTAGGTTTCGACTATGGTTATGCCATGGCAAGTCCCAATACGCTTACTATTTGGGAAGCACAGTTTGGAGACTTCAGCAATGGGGCACAGATCATGATAGACCAATATATCTCTGCGGCAGAAGACAAATGGAAACTACAAAACGGTATCGTTATGTTGCTGCCACACGGATACGAAGGGCAGGGAGCAGAGCATAGCTCGGCACGTATGGAGCGTTACTTACAGCTCTGTGCCAAAGACAATATGTTTGTAGCAGATTGTACCACACCAGCCAATATGTTCCATTTGCTGCGTAGACAAATGAAAACCAATTATCGCAAACCATTGGTGGTGTTTACCCCCAAGAGTTTGTTGCGCCATCCAAAGGCGGTGTCTAGTATAGAAGAATTTGCAAACGGCGAATTCCAAACCGTCATAGACGATGCTGCGGCAGAGGCCAAGAAGGTAAAAACCCTGGTGTTTGTAACCGGTAAGTTCTATTACGATTTGTTGGCAGCCAAAGAAGAAAAGGCTAGAGACGATGTGGCCTTGGTGCGCGTAGAACAATTATTCCCAGTGCCAACAGCTGCCATGACAGCCGCCATGGACAAATACAGCAATGCCAAAGATGTCGTATGGGCACAAGAAGAACCGCGCAACATGGGGGCATGGAGCCATATGTTGATGCATTTCGAAGAAGCGCGCAGCTTTAGAGTGGCATCTCGTAGATATTATGCTGCGCCAGCAGCTGGTAGTGCAGTACGTTCGGCAAGACGCCATCAGGAAATTATAGAATATGTCTTTGATGCAAAAAAAGACAATATGATTAGAAATAAATAAAAAAACCAGTTTAGAAATAAATAATAGTACGACCATGATTTTAGAAATGAAAGTCCCATCTCCGGGAGAGTCTATAACAGAAGTAGAGATCGCAGAATGGTTGGTGGAAGATGGCGATTATGTTGAAAAAGATCAGGCTATAGCCGAAGTAGATTCGGATAAAGCTACTTTGGAATTGCCAGCAGAAGTCAGTGGGGTGATTACGCTAAAAGCGGAAGAAGGAGATGCCGTGGCAGTGGGTCAGGTGGTATGTCTTATCGATACCGCTGCAGCCAAGCCAGATGGAGATGCTGCTCCAGTGGCTAAAGAAGAGAAGAAACAAGAAGCACCAAAACAAGAAGCACCAAAGCAAGAGGCTGCAGCTACCTACGCAACAGGAACTGCTAGTCCGGCTGCTAAAAAGATTTTGGCAGAGAAAAATATCGATCCAAAAACAATACAAGGTACCGGCAAAGATGGACGAGTTACCAAAGAAGATGCGGTAAAGGCCATGCCTTCTATGGGAACCCCAGGTACAGGCAGTAGAGGTAGTTCGCGTAGCAAACTCTCTATGTTGCGTCGCAAAGTAGCAGAGCGTTTGGTGTCTGCCAAAAACGAAACGGCTATGCTTACTACTTTTAACGAGGTAGATATGTCGCCAATTTTTGCTTTGCGCAAGCAATACAAAGAAGACTTCAAAGCCAAGCATGGCGTAAGTCTAGGGTTTATGTCCTTCTTCACCAAGGCCGTTACCCGAGCATTAGAACTCTATCCAGCAGTAAACTCTATGATAGACGGAAAAGAGATGGTGAGCTACGATTTCTGCGATATCTCTGTGGCAGTTTCTGGCCCAAAAGGACTCATGGTTCCAGTGATGCGCAATGCAGAAAACCTAAGCTTTAGAGGTGTAGAATCCGAGATTAAGCGTTTGGCTATCCGTGCACGCGATGGACAAATCACCGTAGATGAAATGACAGGAGGAACCTTCACCATTTCCAACGGTGGCGTATTTGGCTCTATGTTGTCTACACCTATTATCAACCCGCCGCAGTCCGGTATCCTCGGCATGCACAATATCGTAGAACGCCCAGTAGCTGTAGATGGCAAAGTGGAAATTCGTCCTATCATGTATGTGGCCCTCAGTTACGATCACCGTATTATAGACGGAAAAGAGTCCGTAGGATTCCTAGTAGCAGTAAAAGAAGCTCTAGAGAACCCGACAGAATTGCTGATGGATAACGATCCAAAGAAAGCCTTAGAACTTTAAAAAGTAACAAACCTAGTATATAAAGCCATCCTTTTTGGGTGGCTTTTTTATTTGGGCGTGTCTCTCCTCCGCTTTAGCCCAAGATGAGGAGCCTGTTCTAAGAGGCTTTAGCAAAGTAGGAGGAGCCTGTCCTCCGTTGCTTTAGCGTAGGAGGATCGGGTGCTCCGTTTGTAGTTGTAGCCTAGCACCCAAGCTTTGCTATTGCAGTACGGGGGCTTCCAAGGTCGCCTCCGCCTGCAAGCGCCGCTAAGGACGCTAGACTACAAGCTACCACTGCGCCCCCTCACGCATAACTCGCATTTTTCATAGGAATGATAAGGTTTCTTAAACAGCCACTATAGCACAATGGGAACTTGTCCTCCTTCGCTTTTGTCTTCATTTTTGTTTAATTTTATGAGCAAAAAAATAGGAAATGAATAATTGGGTAACTGCAATTTGTATATGGTTTCTTGTACAGACTGCTATAGGGCAACAGATGCGGGGTTTGTATGTAGATGGTTTTGATGCCATTTTGGGAAATGCAGAGAAGGAAAACCGTTTGTTGGCCTTTAGTCAGCAACAGCAATTCAATTATCTGTTGCTATACGATTTGTATAAAATAGAAAGGGAACAACCCAATTTTCCAAACAACAATAAGGCCGATCAATTGGCGGATTTTATAAAAAAAGCAAGAATACACTATGGTATAAAACAAATAGCAGCCACAGGAGAATCTTATGCTGGTTTTCGATCTATTATTGCATATCAAAAAAGGTTTAAAACACAAAAAGAGGCCTGTTTCGATATATTCAATCTAGAGTTTGAATATTGGAATACTTGTGTGGTTTCTGCAAAGGAAGTGGCACTAAAGAACGAACATTGTTTTGCAGGGGATCATTTAGGAGAACTTTGTAAAAGCTATTTGATACCCAATGGGCTGGAATGTAATAGAAAAGGTGCTTTTACTTTTTATAAAGAGCAATTGAAGTTGTTGTCGGCATATGGTAAACAAGAAGGGATACCTCTAGAGGTGTACATAGGCAAGGTAAATGAAGAAGAAGCAAAACTGCTCAACCAATATTGCGATCGCATTTTGGTGCACAATTATATACGAAAGGACTATCTTGGGCGAAAAAGCATCTATTCGGTAAACAAGGAGCGTTTGCGACTTTTGGGAAAAGAGAAAACCGTTATAGCTCCTATATTTAGTGCAGAACCTGTGTTTTCTGGCTCATGGGTACAAAAAGATGCTACCGCAGTGCATGGTATTTACGCCCATTATGTAAAAAAAAGAGGGGGCTTCCAATCCCAATCTAAAGCATTGCAACAAAACATCCATCTCGATGGCTATGTTTGGTTTGCTTATAGTCATTTAATAAAGGCACTTGCCAGATCCTCTTTTAAATAAACGCAGGATCAAATACAGGAGAAAGAGTCCAATTCCTATCCAGTACCAGGTATGGAAATCCATTGTCTTCTCCTTCACAAAACAGGGATGTTCCAACAAGAAGCACTTTGGTTAATGAGAAGGCTTTCGTATACAAAAATGCGAACCAAGAACAAGCTTTTGGTTCGCATTTTTTTGTTTTCTGTATTGCTGTAGATATGGCCTTTAGTTGTTACAACCCATATCGGACTTGGAGAGCGGATCCGCATTAGGGAAACAATTACCCGAGGGCAATGCTTGTGGTGTGTATCGCTGCAAATTGCCATCGTTGAGACCGTCTTTCACAAAAATGGTGAGCAGATCTATTTCTTCTTCGGTAAGTTCAAGTGGGTCAAACATCTCAGATAATTGGTTGGCTGGTACTTTGGAATTTTCTGCTTGGGCCTGATTTTTGTATACCATTACCGCCCTTAGGTCGGTGAAGCTAGCACCGTGTCCGTAGAATCTCGCTTCTTTTAGATTGTATAGTTGTGGTGTTTTGAATTTGTAGTTGTCTTCTGGGTTTTTGGTAAAGCCACCACGACCTTTTTCTATGGCTCCGTCCAATCTGCCGTGTATGTCTGCACCTACCAGATCGTCCATGCCTATCGCGTGGAACTTGGTGTCGTTTAGTGCTGGGCCACTATGGCATTCGTAGCATTTTGCTTTCCCAAAAAAGAGTATGGCGCCTTGTTTTTGTTGTTCGGTCATGGCTTTTGTATCTCCTCGAAGCCATTTTTGAAAAGGCGCTTGGGTAGGTAATAGGGTGCGTTCGTAGGCTGCTATGGCTAGTCCCGCGTTGATGTTGGTGTATCGAGATGCTTCTGGGATATCGGCAAATGCTTTGTCAAATAGTTCTAGGCATTTTCCGTCTTCCAATATGGTTTTGCTTATTTGTAGGCGATGCACCTCTAACCCGGCTATGGCTTGGGTTTCTGGTCCTTCAAAACCTAAATGGTTTTTGGCTTTGGGGGTGCCAGTTGTCCATTGTGCTTCGGTTCCGATATTTTCGGCCGTGGCGCCAAATTGTCCGTTCCAAAGCATGACTTTTTGAAAAGCCACGTTTAGGGTAGAAGGGGATTTGATAGGCTGTACATCCAACATGTCTACCGTGTAAATTGGATTTTTGGTTCTGCCTTCTCCTGCTGTCCCAAAGCCAATGCCGCCTTCGCCTATACCTTGTCGCAATCCACTTTGAAAACCGGCAGCCGCATGATGGCAGCTAGCGCAGCTATAAGTCTCCATGCTGCTTTCGTCTTCTGGGTTTTGGGCTATGAAGGTTTCGTGAAACAACATTTTTCCCAATGCCACCTTATCCACCGTCAGCGGGTTGTTTGGGTCCTGAGGAATCATTTGGTAATCGGTAGGGTCTGGTAGTTTAAAGTATGAGATGTCTCCTCCAACTGTTTTGAGTTGAAATTGCAGTACAATGTCTTCTGTGCTAAAATAATTCTCGGGGGATTCGGTGCTACAACTACTCAATAAGAGTAATATAGTTAGGCTGCTTAGTACAGTTGATCTCATTCACTTGATTTTTGCCGTTAAGAAATTCGGTTGCAAGATTCTTGTATTTTTTTTACATGCATGTAAGGTTCAGGAAAAAAATCGACTAAACGCAATTATCGTTGGGGAAGTGTTATTTTTTGAGGTATAACACCATTTTTTTGTAGTCTATAATAGCGTGGTAGTTTTCCAATATGTCCGCTCCCAAGATTCCGTCTACTGGTTTGATACCATGCTGACCTAGAGCCTGATTGACATTATCGAGCTCAAAAATCACCAAATTGACTCTTTTGATCTTTAGTTTGCCAATTTGTATTTTGTTGTTTTTAGAGAGTTGGGTGTCCATGTCTATGGCGCCAGCACCAGCAGCTTTTACGTCGCTGTTTTCGGCTGTTATTTTAAACTTCTCCAATTGGTTTGTTCCAATGCAAGTGTTTGAAGCCCCTGTGTCTACAATAAAAGTAGCCGGAACACCATTGAGAAGCAGTTCTGCTTCTAGGTGTTTGGCTTTGCTAAATACCAAAGGAATTTTTTTGTAGTTTTTTGCTTTGAGTAGGCCTGCAAGTTTTTTCATATTGTTTTTTTGTCTAGAGCAAATTTAAGAATTACTTCATATAGTAGATAAAGTGATTGGGATATAATTTATATCGAACTCACGTTAATTTATTTTTAAAGAAGCCTTATGCGCAATTAAATATGGTCAAAAAGCAAGCACTCCTTGGGAGTAATAGGACTATAGAAGGTAAAGCCACGACTTTTGTAAAAATGAAGACTTATTCTATTTTTGTCGTATGATAATCACAGATACCCATGCCCATTTGTATAGTGAGGCTTTTGATGAAGACAGAGACGCTATGGTGGCTAGAGCGATGCAAGCAGGCGTAGAACGGTTTTTTATACCAGCTATAGATAGCAATTATACCCAAGCCATGCACGATTTGGAGGCTGCCTATCCCGAGAATATGTTTTTGATGATGGGCTTGCATCCCACCCATGTAAAGCCAGAGACCTGTGCCAAGGAAATTTCTCATGTAGAAGCCCAATTGGCTGCTCGCAAATACTGGGCGGTAGGCGAAATAGGTGTAGATCTTTATTGGGATAAATCTACCTTGGCATTGCAGCAAGAGGCATTTGGAAGGCAGATCGAATTGGCAAAACAATACAACTTGCCCATTGCGATTCATTGTAGAGATGCCTTTGAAGAAGTGTTTGAAGTTTTGGAAGCCCATAAAGGGGAGTCTTTGCATGGAGTGTTTCATTGTTTTACAGGGGATAAAGACCAAGCGATGCGTGCCATTTCCTATAATTTGAAACTCGGAATAGGAGGGGTGGTGACTTTTAAAAATGGCAAGATAGACCGGTTTCTTTCCGATATCGATCTCGAACATATCGTGGTAGAAACGGATGCGCCTTATTTATCACCCACACCATACAGGGGCAAGCGCAACGAAAGTATGTATCTGATACAGGTATTGGAAAAACTAGCCAGTATATATGATTGTACTCCAGGAGAAATAGCAGAGATAACCACAGCCAATTCTGTTCAAGTATTTAAAATCTAAAATCTATGCAAAAAACAAAAATTTTGTTGATCTACACTGGGGGAACCATAGGGATGGTCAAAGATTATAAGACGGGAGCATTGCGAGCTTTCGATTTCGATCAGTTGTTGGAGCGTATACCCGAATTGTATCAGCTCGATTGTGAGGTGTGCAATGAGGCATTTGAAGAGCCTTTGGATTCATCGGATATGAATGTGTTGCATTGGCAGCGTATAGCCAAGATTATAGAAACAAGATATGAGGAATTTGACGGCTTTGTGGTATTGCACGGAAGTGACACCATGAGTTACACCGCCTCGGCATTGAGTTTTATGTTGGAGAATTTATCGAAACCTGTGGTTTTTACTGGTTCGCAACTACCGATAGGAGACTTGCGCACCGATGCCAAAGAAAACCTTATTACCGCAGTACAAATAGCCTCTTTGCAAGAACAAGGACAAGCAGTAGTGCAAGAAGTGTGTTTGTATTTTGAATATAAATTGTACCGAGCCAATCGCACCACCAAAATAAATGCGGAGCATTTTGAGGCATTCGAGTCTTTTAACTATCCCCCTTTAGCCGAATCGGGAGTGCATCTAAAAGTGGATCGGTCACGTTTGTTGCGTCCGATAGCCAATGCGCCATTGGTAGTTCATTACGATATGGTGGAGGCAGTAGGATTGGTGAAGTTGTTTCCTGGCATGTGTGCGAGTAGTTTTCAACATATGATGTCTGATCCAAAATTGCGAGTGGTGGTATTGGAAACCTATGGAGCTGGAAATGCACCAACGACCCCTTGGTTTTTAAAAACATTGTCTAGTGCTGTAGAAAGAGGCCTACATATTGTGAATGTAACCCAGTGCTCTGGAGGCAGTGTGGTAATGGGCCGATATAAAAATAGCACCCAACTACAAGAAATGCAACTTATAAGTGGAAAAGACATTACTACCGAGGCCGCTTTGGCTAAAGCAATGTATTTGTTGGGGTTGGATCTCGATTTCAAACGATTTAAAGCATGGTTTGAGGTGCCGTTGCGCGGAGAAATACAATAAAATAACCCAAATTATTTTAGAAACTTGTTTTTTTTTTGTTATTTGGGCACGCAAACCTTTATTCAGAGAGGTGGCCGAGTGGTCGAAGGCGCACGCCTGGAAAGTGTGTATACGGCAAAACCGTATCGAGGGTTCGAATCCCTTCCTCTCTGCTGTTTTAGTTTTGTTTTTTAAATAGATTTTATATATTTAACCCTATTACTAATTATTTAAGTTTGAAAGAAATGAAAAGATTATTCTCTGTCCTAACAGTTATGGGACTAAGTACAGTAGCTGCAAATGCGAAAACTGTTGCTGGAATCACTACTACTGCATTGCTATTGCAAGAGGAGGCAGCGGCGCCTTCAAAATCCTTCCACCAAGTATTGAAAGACAACTTCATCAATGGTGGGCCTGAGTTTATGGGAATTGTATTGTTGTGTTTGATTTTGGGACTTGCAATTTGTATCGAAAGAATTATTTTCTTGAATATGGCTACTACCAACACCAAGAAACTTTTGAATAACGTAGAAGATGCATTGTCTTCTGGAGGTGTAGAAGCTGCAAAAGAAGTATGTAGAAACACAAAAGGACCTGTAGCATCTATCTTCTATCAAGGATTGGATAGAGCAGACGAAGGTCTGGAGAATGCGGAGAAAGCTGTAGTAGCTTACGGTGGTGTTCAAATGGGACAACTAGAGAAAAACGTGTCTTGGATTTCTTTGTTTATTGCTATTGCGCCTATGCTTGGGTTTATGGGTACTGTAATCGGTATGATTATGGCATTCCAAAAAATTGCAGCAGCAGGTACTATGGATGCATCCCTTATTGCAGGATCTATTCAGGTAGCATTATTAACAACGGTATTTGGTTTGATCGTAGCGATTATTCTTCAAATCTTTTACAACTACATTATCGCTAAGATCGATAATATTGTAAATGATATGGAAGATGCTTCAATCTCATTAATTGATTTGTTGGCTAGCCACAAAAAATAGTAAACCAAATAGCTTAGTTAAATTATGAATTTACAAAAAATACTATCCATAGTAGTAGCAGTTATCGGAATCGTAGGAGCGATTTTCTGGATATTGATTGCGAAAGATGGAGAAAATGGACCGATAGGTGGTATGATGACCATCGGGATGATATTAGTAGGAGTGACTGCAGTGTTGGCAATCTTGTTTGGATTGATTAACGTAGTAAAATCTCCAGAGAAACTAAAAAAGACCTTGTTTTCCTTAGGAGTATTTATCGTGATTGGAATACTGTCTTATGCAATGGCAGAAGGAGTGGCGATAAAAGGAGAAGAAATTAATATAAGTGAGTCAGGATCGAAGTGGGTAGGAACAGGATTATATATGTTCTATCTCATGGTAATCGCTGCCTTTGCTGTGATGGCATTCTTCGGTGTAAAGAAGATATTAAGATAACTTTTAAAATTAGAAAAGAATATGGCAAAAAGAGGAATACCTGAAGTAAATGCAGGTTCCATGGCCGATATTGCTTTCTTGTTGTTGATTTTCTTCTTGGTAACTACAACCATCGAAACCGACTCAGGTATCGATCGTAAGTTGCCAGCTTGGGATGAAACTCCACAGGATCAGGAAGTAATTATCAAGGAAAAAAATATGTTTGCGGTGCAAATAGGGGCGGACAATCGTCTGCTCGTTCGTGAGGAAATCATGGACATCAAAAATTTGCGTCAAGCAGCTATAGATTTCATTGATAATGGTGGTGGAAAAGCAGACGAAGCCTGTACCTATTGTCAGGGAAAGAAAGATCCTTTATCCTCGGATAATCCAGATAAAGCGATTATATCTGTGAAAAACAGTCGTAAGACCAAATATGGAGTGTTTGTAGCTGTTCAAAACGAATTGGTAGCTGCTTACAACTTCTTGAGAGATAGAGAATCGATGAAGAAGTATAAAGTATCTTTTACAGAAATGTATGGTGCATATACCGATCCAAGAACCGATTCGGGTACAAAGGAAAAACTGAAACCAAAGATCGAGGCGATTAAAGAGCTTTATCCTTTGAAGATTTCTGAAGCAGAAACTAAGAATTATTAAACCGTTATTATGTCTAGATTTAAAAAGAAAAAGAAAGGTGATTTACCACCAGTTTCTACAGCATCCTTACCGGATATTGTATTTATGCTACTCTTCTTCTTCATGACCGTAACGGTGATGAAAGATAGTTCTCTGATCGTACAAAACAAATTGCCTAAGGCGGATCAGGTAGTGAAGCTAGATAAGAAAGATAGGATTATCTATATCTATGCCGGAGCGCCAAATCCAAATTATCAGGCAAAGTTTGGTACTTCTGCCAAGATACAGCTCAACGATAAGTTTGCGGATGTATCGGAGGTAGGGGCTTATGTTTTGGCGGAAAGAGAGGGTAGACGTCAAGAGTTGCAAAACGTATTGACAACCGCTCTAAAAGTCGATAACGAAACCGATATGGGTCTGTTGAACGATATTAAGATAGAATTGCGTAAAGTCAATTTGCTTAAGATCAATTATACAACTAACAAAGGAAACGCTTTCGACAATATGAAATAGAAAGTATCAGATTCTTTGAAACTTATAAAAAACGCTTCTTTTTCGGAAGCGTTTTTTATTTTTGTAATCTAAAATAGATGGAGTTGTTTTATGAAAATTAAATGGATAGGTATATTATTGGGGTTGAGCAGTGCTTTTGCTTGGTCCCAAAACACAGCGGATTTGGAGGATATACGCTATGTAGAAGATCAGTTTTATGCTGGTATCACCTATAATTTTGTTTTCAATCTACCTAAGGACATCAATCAGAACAACTTTTCTTATGGACTGCAAATTGGTTTTATCAAAGATTTCCCTGTGAATTACCAACGCAATTTTGCAATAGGCTTGGGTATAGGTTATGCGTACAACAACTATTATCACAATTTGCGTGCCCAAGAAGTCGATGGTAAGATGCAGTTTGCTGTTGTGGCTTCCGATATTAGGTTTAAGCGCAATAAGTTTGAATCCCAGCTTATCGAGATTCCTTTGGAATTTCGTTGGCGAAGCAAAAAAAATATTGAATGGGACCAAACCAAACCAGATAGCTATAAATTTTGGCGGGTGTATACTGGATTTCGACTTGGGTATGCCATTCGCAATCGAGCCAAATTTATTACCGATGCTAATAAAGAAGTGTTGAAGTTGCCCGAGATGAATACATGGAAATATGGTCTGACTCTGAGTATGGGATACAACAATTGGAATTTTTATGCTTATTACGGCCTCAACGATTTGTTTGAGAAGGGAACTAAAACCGTAAATGGCGAGAATATGACTATGCGTCCTTTGCGGGTCGGCTTGTTATTTTATATTCTATAACCAGTATTCTACAAAAAAATAAGGGGGTAAAGAGCCTAAAAGAAAGCCGAAGCTTATTTGCAGAAAATTTACTTTTGGTCTGTAGAGACAGGCGGTTGCAAGTAGTCCGCTTAGAATAAAGCCAATTATAAGTAAAGTATTGATGTTGGTTTGAAAATGAACACTCAACAATAAAATAAATTGTAAAACACTACCCATGGCCAACATATGCAATTGTACATAAAATTTAAAAAAACGGAACACCACCGCCGTAAACACGGATATAATCAGCGCAATAAAATAGTAGTATAGTTCTGGGAATTGAAAAGGAGAAATGATTTTGTAGGTCAAAAACAACAAAATGAGGAGGTAGCCAAATAACGCATATCGCGGTCTTTTTATAATGGCTTCTTTCCATCCTGGCATCCAATGGAGGTTTTTGAAAAGCAGGTAGCTAAGCAGGGGAATAGCTATAGTAAGTATAAAGATGGTAAACAAAACCTTCAGCTGAAATTCTTCTGGTGTGTATTTGCTAGAAATTCTAAAAAACAAGGTAGTGGCTATGAGTGGCGTCAGTAGTGGGTGTAAGAGGTTAGGTATGGCTTTTAGTATAGATCGCATCAAATTTCTTTTCTTAATCGGGCAACTGGTATGTTGAGTTGTTCTCTATATTTGGCCACTGTTCTTCTTGCTATAGGGTAGCCTTTTTCTTTGAGTATAGCCGCTAATTTGTCGTCGGTCAATGGCTTTTTTTTGCTTTCTTCTCCTATGGTTAGTTCTAGTATTTTTTTGATTTCTCTAGTGGACACATCTTCGCCTTGTTCGTTTTTCATAGATTCCGAAAAGAACTCTTTGATGAGTTTGGTGCCGTATGGTGTGTCTACATACTTGCTATTGGCTACACGAGATACCGTAGATATGTCCATGTCGATGGTTTCTGCAATATCTTTCAGTATCATTGGTTTGAGTTTGAGCTCGTCCCCTGTGAGAAAATACGCCTCTTGGTATTCCATGATGGCATTCATGGTTACCAATAGGGTTTGTTGTCTTTGTTTGATGGCATCAATAAACCATTTGGCAGCATCGAGTTTTTGTTTGATAAACAGTACGGCATCCTTTTGTGATTTGGATTTGGTAGTAGCTTTTTTGTAGCCTTGTAGCATGTCGTTATAGGTGCGAGAAACATGCAACTCGGGAGCGTTTCGGCTATTTAGCGAGAGTTCCAAATTGTCGTTTACGATACGAATTACAAAATCTGGTACCACATGTTCCACAACGCTTCTGCCGCCCGAATAACTAGCTCCTGGTTTGGGATTGAGGCGCTCTATTTCGTTCACAGCATTTTTGAGCTCTTCTTCTGAGCATTGAAAGCGCTGTAGTATTTTTTTGTAATGTTTTTTGCTAAATTGTTCGAATTGTTTTTCGATGATATCTATAGCCAATTCTGTGGTATCTGTTAGCGGTTTACGTTGCAATTGTAGGAGCAAGCATTGCTGCAGATTTTTGGCGCCAATTCCTGGAGGGTCAAATTCTTGAATTTGTTGGAGTACTTCTTGGATTTCTTTTTCTTCGGCAAATACGTTTTGCGTAAAAGCAAGATCGTCCATGATGTCGGAGGTGCTCCTGCGTATGTAACCAGTATCGTCTATACTTCCGACCAAAAACTCCGCTATTTGCCAATCCTTGTCGTTTAGGTTGAGTGTATTGAGTTGGTTGAGCAGGTGTTGATGGAACGAGACTCCAGCAGCATAAGGAATGGATTTTTCTTCTTCATCGCTGCTATAGTTGCTGCTTTTGGTGCGGTAATCGGGGATTTCATCATCGCTTAAATACTCGTCTATGTTGATGTCCTCCGCATTGATGGTTTCGCTATCGTTTTCGGTATTGAAGTTGTCATCAAAGTCTAGGTCGTTTTCGGTGCTAGTTTCTTTGCCTGGCTCTAGGGCGGGATTTTCTTCTAGCTCTTGCTTGATGCGTTGCTCAAAAGCTTGGGTAGGAAGCTGTATGAGCTTCATCAACTGAATCTGCTGTGGAGATAGCTTTTGTGAGAGTTTGAATTGTAAATACTGTTTGAGCATATGTTTGAATATGGGTTATAAAAATACAAAAAACTCCTCATCCATATTTATTTTTGATTGGATAATCTGAGTTGGCATTCGATATAATCCAGCTAATGTCAAAAACGATGCCATATTGTATAAACGTATGCAAAAAGATATATTGCGATAGTTGGAAAGAGGTGTTCTTTCTTTTATATATAAGTACAAAAAAAGCTGCCTTGTGAGACAGCTTATGTTTTTTTAAAACTCGGCATTGAGTGGCGTTCTGGGAAAAGGAATTACATCTCGGATATTGCCCATACCAGTTGCAAATTGCACCAATCTTTCGAATCCAAGTCCAAATCCGCTGTGTACTGCGCTACCAAATTTTCGCAAATCGAGATACCACCAAAGTTCTTCTTCTGGGATACCAAGTTGCGCCATTTTGTCTTGGAGGACTTCTAGTCTTTCTTCTCTCTGTGATCCGCCTGCAATCTCGCCTATACCAGGGAATAGGATATCCATGGCGCGCACTGTTTTTCCGTCATCATTGAGTCGCATATAGAATGCTTTTATCGAAGCTGGATAGTCGAATAGGATCACTGGGCATTTGAAGTGTTTTTCTACCAAGAAGCGTTCGTGTTCGCTTTGGAGGTCTGCTCCCCAAGCTTCGATGACGTAGTCAAATTTCTTTTTCTTGTTGGGTTTGGATTGCAACAAGATGTCTATGGCTTCTGAATAGCTTACTCTTTTGAAGTTGTTGTCGGTTACAAATCGCAACTTTTCGATCAGTCCCATCGGGCTTCTGTCTTGCTTTGGTTTGCTTTGTTCTTCTTTCTCTAGGCGTTGGTCTAAGAACTGCAGGTCTTCTTGGCAGTTTTCTAAGACATAGTCCAAGACGTATTTGATAAAGTCTTCTGCAAGATCCATATTGGCATCCAAATCGTTAAAAGCAACCTCTGGTTCGATCATCCAAAATTCTGCCAAATGGCGCGAGGTGTTTGAGTTTTCTGCCCGAAAGGTTGGACCAAATGTATACACCTTTCCCAGTGCCATGGCATATGCCTCAGCTTCTAGTTGTCCGGATACGGTAAGATTGGTTTCTTTTCCAAAGAAATCTTGTTTGTAATCGATGGCTCCATCTTCTCCCAAGGGTGGATTCTTTGGGTCGAGGGTAGATACACGAAACATTTCTCCAGCACCTTCTGCATCTGATCCCGTGATGATAGGTGTGTTTACATAATAAAAACCTTCTTTGGTGAAATATTGGTGTACCGCAAAGGCTAGTGCAGAACGCAGACGCATTACTGCTCCAAAAGTATTGGTGCGAACACGCAAATGTGCTTTTTCTCTCAAAAACTCCAAAGTGTGCTTTTTGGGTTGTATTGGGTAGTTTTCCGGATCGGATTCTCCAAGTACTTCTAGTTGGCTTACGACAATTTCGTATTTCTGTCCACGACCTTGGCTTTCTACCAAAGCACCTTTGATGTGCAATGCAGAACCGGTGTTTATTTTTTTGAGTAGGTTCTCTTCGATTTCATTAAAATCTACTACACATTGGATGTTATTCAGGCTTGATCCATCGTTCAAAGCAATAAAACGATTGCTTCTAAAGGTTTTTACCCATCCTTTTACTTCTACCACATCCATGGTGGCTGTCGCTTCTAACAGTTCTTTTACGTTATGTAGTTTCATCTAATAAAATTTAAAAAAAACAATTGCTGATATTTCTCTTTTAAAGAGCGCAAAGGTAGGATTTATTATAGAAAAGTAGTGCCTAAAACGCTAGAAATGCTAGATGCAAGGAGCAAGGCTAAATTTGTAAAATAGAATCCAGGGCAGGTTATAGGAAATGGAATGTATTTTGGCAGCGGATTGGCATAGAGTAGGGGAAATGAAAAAGGGAGTGTTTGTTTCTAATAAACAGAGAGTTTATACTTCGATAAAATCAATATAGTATTAAAACAGGGTAATAAAAACGCATTTACGTAGTAATAAGGGGAAAAACCCCCTATTTTATATTCTCTGTATTCAGTAGATTTGTATCGCTATTAATTAATTTATACTCTAAGTACCAAAAATTCGAAGAGTTTTTTATTTATATAAAAGTATTTAAGAGTAGGTTTGGGGAAACCGAAGTCTGTCCGGATTATGTTATAGGAAACTATTTCATCTTCCGGCAGATTTTTTTTGGGGTTATGTAACTTTTGTTGCTTTAAGATAATTATTTTTAATGTATGAGGATATTTTATTGAGTAAAAGTCTGATAAATATCAGCTAATTTTATTAGCAACTGTGCTAATTTTACACTTAAGAAATCACAAACATAACCTAGATGAAACGACTACTAATATTGGGAGCGGGTACTGCTGGCACGATGATGGCCAATCACCTGCGCTCCAAGCTAAAGAAAACAGAGTGGGAGATGACTATAGTCGATCAGTATAAAACCCACTATTATCAACCAGGATTTTTGTTCATACCATTCGATATCTACACAGAGAGAGACGTAAAGAAGGAAGGGGAGAAGTTTATTCCCAAAGGGGTGAATTATATATTGAGTAAAATCGATTTAATTCGGCCAGAAGAAAACAAAGTGTTGTTAGAAGGCGGCAAGGAATTGGCGTATGATTTATTGATTATTGCCACTGGTTCCAAGATTGCACCAGAGGAGATTGAGGGAATGGATGGTCCAATGTGGCAAAAAAACATTTTCGATTTTTATACCTATGAGGGTGCTGTTGCCTTGCGGGATTATCTGCGACAATGGCAAGGAGGTAAAATGGTAGTACATATTACCGAAATGCCTATCAAATGTCCGGTTGCTCCTTTAGAATTTGCTTTTTTGGCGGATGCGTATTTTGTCGAAAAGGGCATGCGAGACAAAGTAGATATAACCTTTGTTACGCCTTTAGGAGGAGCGTTTACCAAGCCGAAAGCTACAGAGAAATTGCATTATTTATTGGAAGAGAAAGGGATCAAAGAGGTGCCAGATTTCAATATTGAACGTGTAGATTATGAAAACAACAAAATATACGATTATGCAGAAGAATCTGTAGACTATGATTTGTTGGTTACCACTCCTACCAATATGGGGGACTCGCTTATCGAGCGTTCTGGTCTGGGAGATGATCTCAATTTTGTGCCAACCCACAAAAACACTTTGCAGAGTTTGGATCATGAAAACATATTTGTAATCGGCGATGCGACCAATGTGCCAGCGTCCAAAGCAGGTTCGGTTGCGCATTTTGAGGCAGAAATCCTCACAGAGAATATATTGCTTTATATAGAAAAAAAGCCTCTAAAAGAAGAATTTGACGGACACGCCAACTGTTTTATAGAAACCGGTCATGGAAAGGCGCTTTTGATTGACTTTAATTACGATCAGGAGCCTGTAGAGGGTACCTTTCCGTTTGCAGGTATTGGGCCTTTGAATTTGCTCAAAGAGAGCCGTATGAATCATTGGGGTAAATTGGCCTTTAGATGGATATATTGGAATATGTTGATCAAAGGTATTGCGATACCTTTTGTGTCGCCAACGATGCAGAAAGCAGGAAAGAAAATAGAGTCATAACATAATAAAAACTAAAAAATAAGAATCATGGATAAAGTATTAGCAGGAAAAACCATCGATGTAAACGAAGAAGGATATTTGAAAGATCTTGGGCAGTGGGACCGAGAAGTAGGCACTGCCATAGCCGTAGAAGAAGGAATAGAAATGACGGATAAGCACTGGGAAGTAATAGATTATATTCAAGATCAGTTTAAAAAAGAGGTAGCCTTATCTATTCGCAGCATCAAAAAGAGCGGGGTAATAGACATCAAGAGCTTTTATGCCTTGTTTCCAAAGGGGCCATTAAAAAAGTCTACTAAAATTGCTGGGATTCCCAAGCCAAAAAGTTGTGTTTAATCAATAATCAATTAGAACTATGAGTACCGAACAACCTTTAAATAAAATGATGATTATCTTATCCAAATCAGGATTGGATAGTGTGTATGCTGCCTACGTATTGGCCAATGGAGCGCGTATGGAAGGTATTGATTGTGAGATCTTCTTCACATTCTTCGGATTAGATGCCTTGCACAGCAAAAAGATGAAAAAGCTTCATATCGCTACAGTAGGGAATCCCAGTATGGGAATGCCTACCTTGGTGGGAGGGCTTCCTGGTATGGAGACGCTGGCTTCTAATATGATGAAAAAGGAGTTGGAGAAAATGGATATACCAGAGGCAGATGAGTTTTTGGAGATCCTTTCGGCTTCTGGAGTGAAGCTTTGGGCTTGCCAGTTGGCTATGGATATGTTCCACTACAAAAAGGAAGATATGTATGAAGATATGGATGAGATCATTACTGTTGGTGATTTCTATGAAAAGGCCAATGAAGCAAATACGCAGGTAATTTTTATCTAGAATCGCAATTGGCATTCTCCATTTCCATGGATGTAGGTATTCCATAGAAATATCTCTGGTGTCAAAAGCAATATTCCAAGAAAAAAAGTGGAGGTAATTCTATATTGCTTCCACTTTTTTTTAGATGTTATACCATTTCTATTTTAAAATGCCCTTAAAAGAAATAGATGCTATTTTTCTTTATAGCTATATAAAGAACAAAAATCAAGCATAGAGCCTTCGCTACGGTTTCTTTTTATCCCAAATTACGCATTAGAACTTCGTTATGAGGGTTGGAAGTGCAATAAAAACAAGTGCTTTATTGCTTTCCGCAAGGGCCGTTATGGGGAAAGCAAAAAGCAGCGCAGTTTCTTGTTTTTGAAGCAAATTCAATACGTAATAGATTTTCTAATGCGTAATTCGGGATTTGTTGAAATAGAAAGGAAAAAAGGCTATTTAACGTGAGTTCGATATAAATTATCTTCACAGAAGCCTTATAAATAGTGAGATTTGGATTAAAAAGGCGCAGGTTAAACCCTTAATTCAAGGCTTTTTGGGACAAAGATTGCTGTTTATAAGGCTTTCTATAGATTCATT
>JAOXRU010000628.1 GCA_025800395.1 Flavobacteriaceae bacterium | reverse complement strand
CTATATATGCTTCGGTAAAAGAGGAGTTGGCAAAAAGAGAGAAGCCATTGCCAAAATTCTTCAAATCTAATTCTCGTATACGATATCGCGTGCGTTCTGGAGATTATTTAGGAAGTATAGCCAGACGATATGGAGTACGAGTAAGTCAAGTAAAAAGATGGAATGGCTTACGTAACAACAACCTTCGTGTGGGGCAACGTTTAACTATTTATCCAAGAAAGCCCATTGGCACAATTGTTGCTGCAAAAAAGAAGAAGCCCGTAAAAAAGATACCTATTACTGGTAAAACCGAAATTTACACGGTTAAAGAAGGAGATTCTTTGTGGATAATTGCGCAAAAGTTTAGGGGCGTTACGGTAGATTTAATAAAGGCTTGGAATGGGTTAATGGGCAATAGCCTTAAACCTGGTACTAAACTAAAAATTTGCACCAGTTGTTAAACCTTTATATATAATATTATGCAAAAAAGCATACTCGTTTTTCTTTTTGTAAGTGGTATTTTTGCTGCTTGCGATAGCAATAGCTCGAACAAAAAAGTGCTTTCAGATTCTGTAGGAGCCATTAATTCTATAAATCTAGTTATCGATTTGCCTAGTTGGAATAGTGCTGTTGGCGACACCTTGCGTAAGCATTTTGCTGCACCTGTAGATGGGCTACCGTGGAACGAGCCCTTGTTTAATATCCATCAGATAAAACCAGAACTGTT
>JAOXRU010000625.1 GCA_025800395.1 Flavobacteriaceae bacterium | reverse complement strand
AAACACTTTATTTTTAGTATTGCAGTGTTTCTTTGTGGCTTTAATGCTTATTCACAACAAGTTGAAATAACTGGTGTAGTTACCGATGAAGGTGGCGTGCCTATATTGGGAGCCAATATACTTTTAGTTGGTACTACTGTAGGAACACAGACAGATTTCGATGGAAAATACAGCATTCAGGCAAAAGAGGGGCAAAAGTTGCAATGTTCTTTTATTGGGATGAAAACCAAAACAATAACCATTGGTGCTGCATCTACTTACGATTTTGTATTGAAAGAAGATTTATTGGGACTCGATGAAGTAATTGTTACAGGTACTTCTGGACTTTCAACCAAAAAACAGTTGGGTTCTTCTATATCTACCGTAGGAGAAGAAGCATTAAATACTGCTAAGGCCAATGTGAGTATAGGTGAAGCACTTCAAGGAAAAATAGCTGGAGCTCAGATTTCTAGAAACTCGGGAAATCCTTCAGGTGGTATTTCCATCAGATTACGTGGGGCTAGCACCTTAGTTGGGAGCTCTGATCCTTTGTATATTATAGATGGTGTTATTGTAAACAATAGCTCTTCTTCTCTTATCGATTTGGGCGGTTACCAACAGAATCGATTGGTAGATATTAATACCGACGATATAGAACGTGTAGAAGTCTTAAAAGGTGCTGCCGCTGCTGCAATTTATGGATCTAGAGCTAGTAATGGTGTGGTACAAATATTTACCAAACGAGGTAAAAAAGGAAAACCGAAAATTGTATATTCGACTAGTGTTAATCTAAATAAACTTCGCAAAGAACTGCCATATAACGATACCCAACTCAAATGGGATGGAGACAATGCAGTTGCTGCAAAACGATACGATTACCAAGATTATATTTTTGAAGATGCAATGGGGTATGAAAACGCTTTAAATATTAGTGGAGGAACCGATAAAACCACTTATTTGTTTTCAGCTTCGCAGTACAAAAACGATGGTATTGTTAAAAACACCTCTTTTGATCGAAAAACGCTCAAATTGCGTTTAGATCAATCTGTGGCGGAATGGGCAAAATTATCTGTTGGTTCATTTATGTCTGCCAATAAAAGTAACGATATACCTAATGGAAAAAATTACGGACCAATAACTAGTTTAATTTTTGCAGACAATTTAAATGATGCTTCTCCAGATGAGTTCGGAAATTACCCTAGTGTGGGATGGATGTCTAATCCGTATGAAGTGGTAGACCGAGTAGATGCGACAACTACCAACTTTAGATCGATAAACGATATTCAGTTAAAACTTTTTCCTTTAAAGGGACTTAATGTTAACTATACCTTGGGATACGATCATTCTAATTCGGAAGGCTTAATCTATATTCCAAATGGTTTTAATACTAGGGATACTGGCTTGTCTATTAAAGCTAAACTAGTTTCTAATCTTATTAATAGCGATATTAATGTAAGTTATCGATTTGATATTAATGAAGATATTACTTCTACAACAGGTGCTGGCTATAGTTACCAATACGAAAAATACGATATCTTTAGAGTGGAAAACGACTTGGTTAGTCCTATTCTGGGTGTAATTGTTACCCAACCAGATGCTGCCGTAAAAGGTGCCGATTATAGAACTAAAGCTTCTTTTTGGGGTGGATTCTTGCAGCAGTCCTTTAGTTATAAAGATAAATTATTCTTAACCTTTGCTGGCCGATTAGATGGTGCTTCTACATTTGGAGAAGACGAACGAAACCAGTTTTATCCAAAGGTAAGTGCTTCCTACTCTATTTCCGATGAAGATTATTTTAAAAATAGCCTTGGAAGTGTTTTCAACACCTTTAAACTTAGAGCAGCTTGGGGACAAGCAGGTAATCTAACTGCATTGGATCCTTTCCAAATATTTACCAACTACGACAATTCGGTATATAACGGAAATATTGGATTTACACCTTCTACTACACAGGGTAATGCTAACCTAAAACCAGAACGCCAAACGGAATTTGAAATCGGATTAGATGCATCTATTTTAGATGACAGAATAGGTTTTGAATTTACTTACTATAAACAAGAAATAGAAGATTTACTTATTAAAAGACCTTTGTCTCCTTCTACTGGTTTTGGCAATCAATTTGCTAATATAGGTACTATGGAAAACAAAGGTTTTGAAATAATGCTTAAAGCAATACCGATAAAAACCGAAGATTTCGATTGGGATATTACTGGAACTTTTAGCAAAAACGAAAATGTTACGCCTTATGTCGAAGGAGTGCGTACAAGCTTGGGAATGTTTGGAACCTCTGTTGCGCAGTCGGGAGAAGCATTAGGGGTGTTTTATGGTACTTTTTTTGCTAGAGACAACCAAGGTAATTTGGTGCTAGATGCCAATGGAAATGTGCAAAAAGCATTGGGTCGCTACGAAGACAAAACATTGGCCAATGGGCAGGTTGTACAGGTACCAGTGCAAGAGTTTGACAGTAATGGACAGCCAACTGGTACTACACTAAGAAAAATTATAGGAGATCCTAATCCTGATTTTATAGCTTCTGTTACCAATTCGTTTAAGTATAAAAACTTTGGATTCCGTTTTCAGTTCGATATCTCGCAAGGAAACGATGTGATGAGCTGGGATAAACGTATGGCTTATCGATTTGCAGGGGGTAAATTTATAGGAGATGAGCTAAGAGGCGATGTGCCAAAAGGAAGTTCGGCTCCAAATTTTGGAATATTTGAATCTTTTATAGAAGATGGATCTTATATCAAACTTAGAGAAATTGCCTTTTCTTATGACTTAATGGTTAAAAAATCATATCTAAACAGTATAAAATTCAACCTAAGTGCAACCAATTTGTTTTCTATTGATGATTACTTCGGATTCGATCCAGAGGTAAATACCGAAGGACAATCCAATGGTGTACGGGGGCAGGATATGGCTAATGTGCCAATTCCTCAAGTGTTTAAATTAGGTGTAATCTTTAACTTCTAAACCAATACGATGAAAAAAATAATAAACATATTTGCAATTTGTGGAATTTTATTTGGTATTACTAGTTGCGAAACCGATTTTGACAATATCAATCAAGCAGCAGAAGATAAGGTCCTAACCACCAAAGAAGGGTTAATGGGCGTTGCTGTAGGGATGACAGAGCATTATGCTACCTCTACCTTGGCTCCCGTAGTAGAAGTACCAGGTTTGTCTACAAGAGAATTAGGTAATTTGTTAACCTTTGTTACTCCTGCTGAATTGGTCTTGGGTGGCCAAGCTCTAAATAGCGACAATGCTGGGATTACCAGACTATGGGATCGTTTGCTACGCGATAAAGGAATGGCAGAATCGATAATTGATAATATCGATGCCATAGAAATGGAACCAGGTACTAAATCTGGACTAAAATCTTATGCTAGATGGTTTAAGGCATTAACACTTGGAAACTTAATTCAGAATTTTGAACAAGCACCAATAAACAATGATGCAGATGGTCAGGCAATCTTTAGCGATAGAACTGCGGTTTTAAACGAATGTATTCAGTTGTTAAACGATGCAAAAGCAGATTTAGCTTCTATACCAGCTTCTGATGAGGTAAACAATCTTCTAAGCACTATTAGTCTAGAGAATGTTATAAACGCTTTGTTGGCAAGATATAACCTTTATGCTGGAAATCCGGATGATGCTATAGCGGCTGCAGATGCTGTAGATTTAACTGTTAAATCGGTTTGGCCTTATGACGGAACTACTACAAAAAATCCAGTTTGGAACTTTGCTTTTTTCAACAACCCAGATACCAAACCACAAGACAATTTTGGATTAACTGGTGACTATGTTCCCGAAGCAGTCGATGGTAGAATTGCTTTTTATCTTACGCCTTCTACAGATAAAGAATCGGAGTTTGGAGAGCACGAAGTGGAAGATCTTGCT
Source organism: Flavobacteriaceae bacterium (assembly GCA_025800395.1). Taxonomy (GTDB): domain Bacteria; phylum Bacteroidota; class Bacteroidia; order Flavobacteriales; family Flavobacteriaceae; genus JAOXRU01. The sequence goes on along the minus strand of JAOXRU010000625.1, from coordinate 11,462 downwards.
GGTTTTTTCAACGATCCAGCTAAGTCTATCCCTGTATATTTGCCAGGCGAGATGTTATTAATAAAGGCTGAGGCATATGCCATGAAAGACGAATTGCCAAATGCCGTTATCCAGCTTAATTTAGTTCGTCAGAAAACAGACGATGTATTTGGAGTAAATGCAGCTTTGGGCGCATGGACTGGAGATGAAACAAGTAAGACAGCGGTAATGAACGAAATATTTCGCAATAGAGCAATAGAGTTGTTTATGACTGGGCAGCGATTTGAAGACTCTAGAAGAATTCATCCAGATTTAAGTATCCCTACTGCTGGCGATTATTTTATAGAGAGAAACAGAAATTATTATCCCTATCCTTTCAACGAAAGAGAGAATAACAAAAACACACCAAACGATCCCAATATTTAAAAAAATAGTTTAGAGCGAGGAGTGTATCCTCGCTCTTATATTTGCCGTGTTTATGCGTTTTATGGTTAATTGTACAGATGAAAACCCTTGTAAAGTGGTTGTAAAAAGAGCGACTATTTGGGATAATTGTTTTAGCTATCTCTAATTTCCTTTTCATAAAAAACTAAATCATTAAGTATGTTGCTTTGGTTTAAATTTTTATTAAACCAATTATTTCAAATGGCAATAGATATTATTCTAGTTTGTTAAAAACGTTTTGCAATGGTCTTATACATTACTATATGTAGTATGCGTGAATTTTGAATAAGGATAGTTATATTTACAGCCTATAATCAACATTACAGATATGCTATACTATATGTATGCTGTTGTATTTTACAGAATTGAGAAAGAATGAATAGTAATAAAACTACGGAATCCCCTTCCAATTACGACCATTTGGAAAAAATGTCAACCGATGAGTTGTTGGTAAACATCAATAGAGAAGATAGTACCATTTCCAAGGCGGTGGAGCGAGAAATTCCTAGTATTACCGAGTTGGTAGATGTGATTTTTGAGAAAATGGCAGCTGGTGGTCGTTTATTTTATATAGGAGCAGGTACCAGTGGACGTTTAGGAGTGCTAGATGCTTCCGAATGTCCGCCAACTTATGGTGTGCCACACGATTGGGTAATTGGACTCATAGCGGGTGGCGATGGTGCTTTGCGTAAAGCAGTAGAAAATGCAGAAGACGATACTACCTTAGCTTGGAAAGATCTGAGTGCCTACAATATTAGCAATAAGGATGTATTGGTTGGTATTGCCGCTTCGGGTACAACGCCTTATGTGATAGGTGGGGTGCAAGAGGCAGCAAAACACGGTATACAAACTGGCTGTGTAACCTGTAATGCCAATAGCCCCTTGTCGCAAGCAGTAAAATATCCCATAGAGGTGGTGGTAGGGCCCGAATTTGTAACTGGAAGTACCAGAATGAAAGCGGGCACTGCACAAAAATTGGTGCTTAATATGATTACCACTTCGGTGATGATTAAACTTGGAAGAGTAAAAGGAAATAAAATGATAAATATGCAATTGTCCAACAAAAAGCTGGTAAACCGAGGGGTTCGCATGCTTATGGAAGAATTGCAAATAGACGCAACAATAGCAGCATCCTTGCTAGAGAAATACCATAGTGTAAAGAATGCAATAGAAAACTACCATGCAGGTAAATAAAAATGCTATGAAAATACTTGGGGTAATGAGTGGTACCTCCCTAGACGGTATCGACTTGGCTTTGGTTAATTTAAAGGAGGTAAATAAGATACATCAATTCCAGATAGAGCAGGCTGTTACTGTTCCTTATACCGATTTTTGGAAAAAACGATTGCAAGAGGGGTTTTATCTTTCGGGAGAAGCACTTATCCAGCTCGATGCCGACTATGGTAATTTGCTGGCCGAAACGGCACAAGGTTTTATAGTACAACATCAGTTGGAAGTAGATTTAATAGCTTCCCATGGGCACACTATTTTCCACCAACCAGAAAAAGGATATACTTTACAAATCGGCAATGGTCCGCAAATAGCCACCAAACTTGGTATACCAGTAGTCTGCGATTTTCGCCCTCAAGATGTTGCTTTAGGTGGGCAAGGTGCTCCATTGGTGCCTATAGGAGATCAATTGTTGTTTGGAGATTATGATTATTGTTTAAATCTAGGCGGTTTTGCCAATATATCATTTGAACAAGGAGGAAAGCGAATTGCCTATGATATTTCTCCCGCCAATATTGTACTTAACCCCTTGGTAGCTGCACTTGGAAAGCCTTATGATGATAAAGGGGCTTTGGCTGCAACAGGTAGCTTGATTCCAGATTTGTATGCCGAATTAAACAGTTTGGCATTTTACCAAAATAGAGGTAGTAAATCTTTGGGGTATGAGTTTGTGGTACAGGAGGTACAGCCTATATTGAAAAAGTATCAGGCGACAACTAAGGATATGTTGCGCACTTTGGTAGAACATATGGCATATCAGATAGGAAATGTAGTAACCGGTACTGTCAATAATAAAATGTTGGTAACTGGTGGTGGTGCGTATAACGATTTCTTAATAGAACGCATTGCAGCCCATACTGAGGTAGAAGTAGTGTTGCCAAGACCAGAAGTAATTGACTTTAAAGAAGCATTGATTTTTGCCCTACTAGGAAAACTTCGCATACAGGGAAAAGTAAATTGTTTGGCTTCTGTAACTGGAGCTAAGAAAAACCATAGTTCTGGTGTGGAGTACTTTTAAATTCTCTATTTTTTAAAAGATTCTCTATTCGTTTATTCGTAAAATTGGAATACTTTGCGGCAGGGATGGAACGGCATGTTGAAGCTCTTGTATGCGGTTACGGGATGTTTTTTATTTACGATCAGCAAGTTTTTGGGAGCATGTTGATTGATGGCATCCGCATACAAAGCGACTAGTGAGAGCCCGGTAGCCTCTTTGCCTAATAAATCTTTACTATTGCACTTATTTTTTTGTTGAGAAAAAGCAATTAGGTTGTATATTGGTAGAGGCTAGCCGCCCAAATAAACTTTATAGGAAAAAGCAGTCATATTGGAAATACCACAGGAGAAGATGGGAACAGCGTTAGAAGCATTAGGAAAGAGATTGAATGGCGCATTGCAAACCGATAATTTACACAGGGTGTTGTATGCCACAGATGCATCGGTATATAGGAAGAAACCTTTGGGTGTTTGCTATCCGAAAGACGTAGCAGATTTGAAGGTGTTAATCGACTTTGCCAAGGAAGGAAATATAAGCCTAATACCCAGAACGGCGGGTACTTCTTTGGCCGGACAATGCGTAGGAGAGGGTTTGGTAGTAGATATGTCTAAACATTTTACCGCCATAGGTGCAGTAGATAAAATGGCAAAAACGGTGGTGGTGCAACCAGGAGTAATACGAGACGATTTAAATAGATATTTAAAAGATACGGGACTGTTTTTTGGTCCCAATACCTCTACTTCTAACCGTTGTATGATAGGGGGTATGGTAGGGAATAATTCTTCTGGTACGACTTCGATTAAATACGGGGTTACCCGAGATAAAATCGTGGCTATGGATGTTTTGCTTAGCGATGGGAGTGAAGCAACTTTTGAAACAGTTGATGCAAAAGGCTGGAAAACCAAAGCTTCTTTAGATAATTTAGAAGGAGCGATTTATAGGTTTTTAGAAGCCAAATTAAGTGATGCAGTAGTTCGGGAGGAGATTAAAACTCAGTTCCCACATGAAGAGATTCACCGTAGGAATAATGGCTATGCTGTAGATGCCTTACTCGATTTTGAAAGGTTTGGCGGAAGTTCCAAAACTGTAAATGTAGCACAACTACTTAGTGGTAGTGAAGGAACTTTGGCAATAACAACCTCTATTACTTTACAATTAGATGCGGTGTCACCAGCATATAATATTATGGTTGCTGCACATTTTGATACAGTACTGGAGAGTATGGAAGCAGTGGTTACTGCCATGAAGCACGATTTATACACTTGTGAGCTAATGGATAAAACCATACTCGATTGTACCAAAGATAATAGAGAGCAGCGCAAAAACCGTTTCTTTTTAGAAGGAGACCCAGAGGCCATTCTCATGCTGGAAATGGCAGCATCCGATATGGAAGATGCCAGAGCACAAGCCTCAGCATTAATAGCCGATTTAAAAGAAAAAGGTTTGGGTTATGCCTATCCGATGTTAGAACGCAAGGATATAAATAAGGCATTAGATTTGCGCAAAGCAGGATTGGGCTTATTAGGAAACATTGTTGGAGATGATAAAGCGGTGGCTTGTATAGAGGACACCGCAGTATTGGTAAAAGATTTGCCAAATTATATAGCCGAATTTACCCAAATGATGAAAGATTTTGGACAAGAAGCGGTCTATTATGCCCATGCTGGTGCAGGAGAACTGCATTTGCGACCTATACTAAATTTAAAGAAGCAACAAGATGTAAAGCTGTTCCGAGAGATTACCCACAAAACTGCCAAATTGGTTAAAAAGTACAACGGCTGCTTTAGTGGGGAACATGGGGATGGTATTGTTCGTGCCGAGTTTATACCACTTATGGTTGGGGAGAAAAACTATGAGTTGTTTCGAGAAATTAAAGCCTGTTTCGATCCAAAAGGTATTTTCAATCCAGGGAAAATAGTAGATGCCCTTCCTATGGATGAGAATTTGCGTTTTGAGATAGATAGGACAGAACCTGAGGTAGAAACTCTCCTAGACTTTTCGGATAGTTTGGGCATCCTTAGGGCTACCGAAAAATGTAATGGATCTGGAGATTGTAGGAAGTCGGTAGGAGCAGGAGGGACGCTTTGTCCGTCTTATCGTGCTACCAAAGACGAAAAAGATAGCACTAGAGCTAGGGCTAATGCATTAAGAGAGTTTCTTACTGTTTCTCCAAAGGAAAACAAGTTTGATAATAAGGAGTTATTAGATGTATTTGATCTTTGCCTCTCTTGCAAGGCTTGTGCAGCGGAATGTCCAAGTAATGTAGATGTTGCCTCTTTAAAAGCCGAGTTTTTATACCAGTATTACAAAACCAATAAACGCCCTTTTCGTAGCAAGCTAATGGGAGCTAACGCTAAGTATAATGCTTTGGGGAGTTTAGTACCTGGTATTACCAATACCCTTTTAAATACTACTTTAGCTAAAAAGGCTGTTGGAATAGCGGTAGAGCGTAGCATTCCAAAGCTAGCAAAAACCACGGTGTTTGCATGGTATAAGAAACAGCAAGATAAGTTTCAAGTAAAAAAACCAATAGGAAGCTTACAATTGTTTGTAGACGAATTCACTAACTATTACGATGCCGAGATGGGTATTGCAGCAATAGAGTTGCTTACGGCTTTGGGTTATGTGGTACATATAGGCAAACACAAAGAGAGCGGAAGAGGCTATCTTTCTAAAGGTATGCTAGATGAAGCCAAAGTCTTGGCAGATTATAACATTGCCTATTTTGCCCCCTTAATAAAGGAAGAAATGCCTTTGGTAGGTTTAGAGCCATCTGCTATATTAAGTTTTAAAGATGAGTATTTACGACTGGCGAGCGATAAAGAAGCAGCTAAAACCCTTGCTAAGTATACCTATACCATAGAGGCCTTTTTGGCTAAAGCGTTTCAGCAAGGGAATATTGGTGCAGAACAATTTCATACCGTAAACAAAACAGTGAAAATTCACGGCCATTGCCACCAAAAGTCTTTAGAGAATATGGCTTTGGTACAGCAAGTATTGGAAATTCCACAGAATTATACCGCTACCATATTAACTACTGGTTGTTGTGGCATGGCAGGTAGCTTTGGTTATGAGAAAGAACACTACGCTATTAGCATGAAAATAGGGGAGGATAGTGTATTTCCAAAAGTACGTAAACTTGCCGATGAGGTAGTAGTAGCAGCCTCTGGTACCAGCTGTAGGCACCAGATTTACGATGGTACCAAACGAACAGCCTTACATCCCGTGCAAATCTTGCGAGAGGCCTTGCTCTAAGTTCATTTTGTATAAAGAAAAAAATAATCTATTTCTTTTTAGGGCATTTTAAACTAGAAATGGGATTATATAGTTATAAGTAAAAACAGTTTCAAATACTTTCATAAAATCGTTAAGATTACAGAAAATTTCTATTATTTTAGTATAAGAAATTACAAATATTTTATATTGCTGAAATGCTGCACTTTAACTTATTATAATTTCTGCTTTTATTATTATTTAAAAGCCAGGTATCCTATGTCGAACTCACGTTATTAATATTTTTAGATGGGCCAAAATCCTCTTTTTTTTAGAAAGACAGTTATTGCCTTAACAGGATTGTTTTTATGCGTATTTCTAATTGTACATTTATCTGCCAATTGTATTTTACTGTTGCCAGAAGATATAGCCAAGGAGATGTATAACTCCTATTCTACAACACTGCGAGAAAATCTCTTAATTAAAGTAGTGGCTTATGTATTGTATGTATCTATTATTCTGCACGCAGTTTACGCTTTGCTAATAACTGTTGCAAACCGCAAAGCAAAACCAGAGAAGTATGTAATAAATAATGCTAAAGAGAATAGTACTTGGGCTTCCAAAAACATGGGGATTCTAGGGTCGCTTATTTTAATCTTTATTATTATTCATTTGGCTAATTTTTGGGCTAGAATTAAGTTGGGTATTGGTGAAGAAGTTGGCTTGGATACTAAAGGAAACAAAAATGTATATGAGGTAACATATACACTATTTCAGAATATCTATTTTGTTTTATTTTATACCATTATGGCTATTCCGTTGGCATTTCATTTACATCATGGTTTAAAAAGTGGCTTTAAAACCCTAGGGTTTTATCACCAAAAAGGATTAAAGGTTATCGCAAAAGTATCCTTAATTTTTGCGCTAATCATGGGAATTGGTTTCGGTATCATTCCACTAATAGTTTACTTAAAATAATACGGTTTGAGCTATGAAATTAGACGCTAAAATACCAGATGGAAGGTTAGAAGATAAATGGCGAAACTATCAAATGCGCGCGCAACTTATAAATCCTGCTAACAAGAAAAAACTAAACATTATTGTTGTGGGCTCTGGACTTTCAGGAGCAGGTGCAGCTGCTACTTTAGCAGAATTGGGCTATCATGTACAATGCTTTTGCTATCAGGATTCTGCTCGTAGAGCGCATTCTGTGGCGGCTCAGGGTGGTATTAATGCAGCAAAAAACTACCAACACGATGGCGATAGTATTTATAGAATGTTTTACGATACCTTAAAAGGAGGTGATTTTAGATCGCGTGAAGCAAATGTATATCGCTTGGCAGAATTGTCAGCACCTTTAATCGATCATTTCGCGCAGCAAGGTGTTCCTTTTGCAAGAGAATATGGTGGTGTTCTAGTAAATAGGAGCTTTGGTGGTGTGCAGGTGCAACGTACGTTTTATGCACGAGGACAAACAGGGCAACAATTGCTCTTGGCGGCATACTCGCAATTACACAAAATGGTAAAAGCAAAAAAAGTTACCATGTATACCAGACATGAGATGATGGATTTGGTGGTTATAGACGGTAAAGCTAAAGGGATTATCGCAAGAGATTTGGTAACCGGAAAACTTAAAAGATTTGTGGCAGATGCAGTTGTTTTAGCCACTGGAGGGTATTCACGGGTGTTTAGACTATCTACACTGGCAATAGGATGTAATGGTAGCGCAATCTGGAAGGCGCATAAACGCGGTGCCTATTTTGCTGCGCCTAGTTTTACGCAAATACACCCCACGGCCTTGCCACAATCTAGCGAAGCACAATCTAAGCTCACCCTCATGTCGGAGTCGTTGCGTAACGATGGCAGAATTTGGGTACCTAATACAAAAAATGAATTAAGAAAGGCTAATGATATACCCGAGGAGGAACGGGATTATTACTTAGAGCGACGCTATCCAAGCTTTGGAAACTTAGCGCCACGGGATATAGCTTCCAGAGCCGCTAAAGAACGTATAGATGCTGGCTTTGGCGTAGGACGATTAAAAAACGGAGTGTACCTAGATTTTAAACACGCCATTGAAAGATTAGGAATTGAAACTATAAAAGACAGATATGGTAATTTGTTTCGAATGTACAAAAAAATTACTGGTATAGATGCTTATAAAGAGCCTATGCAAATATCTCCAGCAGCGCACTTTTCTATGGGCGGACTTTGGGTAGATTATGAATTAATGACCACCATTCCAGGTCTGTACGCAGTTGGGGAATGCAATTTTTCCGACCATGGTGCAAATCGTTTAGGTGCTAATTCATTATTGCAAGCAAGTATAGATGGGTATTTTATTTTACCAAATACTATTAATAATTACCTCGCAGAAACCCTAAAAGAAAGAAAAGAAATAAATACCAACCATCCCGAATTTGATAGTGCTGAAAAGCAAGTAGAAACAACCATTAGTAAGTTACTCGAAATAAACGGCACAAAAACAGTAGATCATTTTCACCGAGAACTTGGAAAAATAATGTGGCAAGAATGTGCCATGAGTAGAAACAAAAAGGGGCTAGAAAAAGCTATAGAACAAATAACGCAGCTTAAAGAAAATTTTTGGGAAGAGGTAACCGTTACTGGTAGCGATAAAGAATTAAATTCAGAGCTTGAAAAAGCATATCGTTTAGCCGATTTTATCGAATTAGCTGCATTAATGTGCGCAGATGCATTACAGCGGGAAGAATCGTGTGGAGCACATTTTAGAGAAGCGTATCAAACAGCGGATGGTGAAGCACTTCGCATAGATAAAGATTACGCCTATGTTTCGGCTTGGGATTATAACAAAGGAAACTTTAAACTACATAGAGAACAATTAGAATTTGAAAATGTAAAACTTACTGTACGTAGTTACAAATAATAATAAAAATGAAAGTAACTTTTAAAATATGGCGTCAGGAAAACTCCAAAACTAAAGGGGAGTTAAAAAGCTATTTCGTAGATGGTATTACCGAAGACATGTCGTTACTAGAAGCTTTAGACCACCTAAACGAGAAGCTTGTGCTAAAGGGCGAAAGTGTAATTGCCTACGATTACGATTGCAGAGAAGGTATTTGCGGACAATGTGGCGTTTTTATCAATGGGAGGGCACATGGTCCTCATGATAATATAACAACATGCCAATTGCATATGAGAAGTTTTAAAGATAACGATACTATAATTATAGAACCTTGGCGTGCTAAAGCATTCCCCATAGTAAAAGATCTAATTGTAGATCGTTCTGCATTCGATAGAATTATAGAACATGGTGGCTATATAAGTGCGAAAACTGGAACTGCTCCAGAGGCCAATGCTATTCTAATTCCGAAAGAAGTTTCAGACAAAGCTATGGATGCTGCGGCTTGTATAGGATGTGGTGCTTGTGTTGCCACTTGCAAAAATTCGTCTGCTGCCTTATTCACAGCTGCAAAGCTTAATCATTTAAACCGATTGCCACAAGGCAAAGCAGAACAGCACCAACGTGTAAGGGAAATGACCTGGCAAATGAAAGAAGAAGGTTTTGGTAGCTGCACCTTTACTGGGGCATGTGAAGTAGAATGTCCAGAAGGGATATCTATAACCAACATAGCGGAATTAAATGCCAGAAACATATTGTCTAATTTATTAGGATAAATTTTATCCTTAACAATAAATGGATTGGTTCGTTGCGGGACTGTGTAATATTTTGTGTTTTTGTTTAACTATAAGCCTGACATTTCTCTTTGCAACACGATACACCATGCCCAAATATTCATCATCGATTTCATGATGAATAGAGTATTAGCATTTCTAGTTTAAAACCACCCCAATAAATAGCTCTTTTTTCCTTTCTATTTTAGAAATAAAAGAAACCGAGCTAATGCTATGCTTGATTTTTCTTCTTTATATATAGCTATATCCGCATAAAATACCAGGTATCTTTTGCGTAAAAAAACAAATTTCATCGTTAAAAATTTTCAACCTAACAAAGGTTATGCTTCAAATTTTTGTCTTGAACTGAGGGCCTGCGTTATGAGGTGGATAGGGAAGAACCTGTATTAAAAACGTTGGGCGACTTTTCGGGTAGTCTGGGTATTCTTAGGGCTCCAGAGAAGTGCAACGGATCTGGAGATTGTAGGAAGTCGGTAGGAGCAGGAGGGACGCTTTGTCCGTCTTATCGTGCTACCAAAGACGAAAAAGACAGCACCAGAGCTAGGGACAATGTGTTCAGAGCGTTTCTAACTGTTTCTCTAAAGGAAAACAAGTTTGATAATAAGGAGTTATTAGATGTTTTTGATTTTTTTCTGCCTAGCAAGGCTTGTGCAGCCGAATGCCTAAGTAATGTAGATGTTGCCTCTTTAAAAGCCGAGTTTTTGTACCAGTATTACAAAACCAATAAACGCCCTTTGCGTAGCAAGCTAATGGGGTGGCAATGCACAGTAGATTGATTATTCGCTTTGTTTTAGAATAAAATGCTATTTCATTAGATTATTCCATATTAATTTTGGTTCTTTGTGGCATCGCAAAAAGATTTACTTAGCAAAGTTTTTGTGCTTTCAATTAGCCACCTTATAATTTGATTTTTTTGGTTTCTGATTTAGGGATATGCGAAGGGGAGTTAAAATGTTCATCTTGAAATGCATAGTGCTTAGGGTGTTATGTAAAAGAAATGAAGCCTAGCTTGTAAGTTTGCTTTAATTACAAATAAAGAACCAATTAATTTACTTATTTAAAATATATTTAGATGCTAATAATAAAGGTAAAACCAGAGGAAAATATAGAAAGAGCTTTAAAACGCTACAAGCGAAAGCATAAAAACACCAAGCAAATTCCGCTATTGAGAAGTAAAAAACACTTCACCAAAAAATCTACCAAGAGGAGAGAAGAAATTGCTAAAGCTAAGTATAGAGAGGCATTTAATCGTTCTATCGAAATCTAGTATCCTTTGGCTTTTGCGATATAGCAATAGCACTATTATTGATTCTTCATATATTTTAAAGTGCTTGTGTTATTGGAGGGAGAAACCTTTTTAGTGGTATTGCACCCATGAGTTAGTATTCCAAAATAACTTTGGCTTAGGTTTTTTAAAAGGTCAATATACCAAACCATTTTAAGAGTATCAACAATAAAACGGTTCCTCCGCTACTCACCAATATGGCGCTTTGCCAAAAATAGAGTTTGTTGTTCCAAAATTGGAGCCAGTTCCTGCCAAATGTTGTTTGCACATAGGTCTTCATACAATAGTAGTAAGTCAAATTGATCCCAAAGAATAAAACGATTGCTATAAGAAATACCCAAGTTGTAGTCATATCGATACTTTTTGTAAAGATATAAAAAATTGGGTTGTTTTATGAGTCTTGACTCTTGGTTTCCAAAGTACTACATTGAAAAACACATTTTCAAAACCTCTGTCCCGTCTTCAGCGGGATCTTCAAATTGGTTTACGCTTATATAGTTAACGTGAGTTCGATATAAATTATCTTCACAGAAGCCTTATAAATAGTGAGATTTGGATTAAAAAGGCGCAGGTTAAACCCTTAATTCAAGGCTTTTTGGGACAAAGATTGCTGTTTATAAGGCTTTCTATAGATTCATT
>JAOXRU010000623.1 GCA_025800395.1 Flavobacteriaceae bacterium | reverse complement strand
AGAAATGGCATTACGCATGGGTTTTTTAAGAATAAACTTCATATAGGCATACACCAAAAACAAACCTATGGTAGGCAGCACAAAATACAATTGGTTCTGGGAAAAAACTATTCCTTTATCTAGGATATATTGGATGTAGTGGGTAATATTTTTTATGGTTACAGCGGCTAGTCCGGCAATAAAGCCCACCAAAATACTAAGTATAAACAAGAAGTTCTTTTGGGAGATATGTTTATACCGCCATTTGAGAAATCTGGTAAATACCTTTCTACTGTTCATGTGCATTAATGGTGTTTAACAAGCCTTTATAATCTTCTGTGTACAATTGTCGCATAGACTCTACATAGGGCCTATAGTTGTACTGTCCTTTTTTAAAATCTGCTAAGGCTTCTAGGGCAAACTGTTTGGCTTCTTTTAGCTTGCTTTGTTTTAGGAGTATGGCTGCTTTATAGTATTTGGCATCGGCATATTGGTTGTTTCCATAAGCCAAGACCTTGTTAAAATTACGCATTGCTTCGGAATAGTTAGACAGATCGTAATAAGAAATTCCTCTAAACAAGAAGGCTTCTATTTCTACCCATTCTTCTCCGTTAGCCTGGGTTTCTTCCTCTATATAGGCATCTAACCAGCGTATGGCTTCCTTTGGGTCTTCTAGCCCCAAGTAGCAAAGGCCCCGCCAATAGTGCACACTAGACCCAAACGGATGGTCGGTAAAATTGGGAGTAAGGGTATCGGAAGCATTAAAATCTGCTATGGCTTTTTTGTAATCGCGGTAAAACCACAAGTACAAGTATCCCCTATCGGGTATATGCAATTTAGGATTTAGTGCTACTGCTTTTTGTATAAGCGGCTTCCAGTTTTGTGGCATGCCTAGTTTTAGGTAAGGCACACTCATTTCGCGATAAGCAGCATCTAGGGTGCTATCTAGTTCTATGGCACGTGCATAGGCATTTATATAATCGTTGCTACCTTGAGATTTGTGTTTTGCAAAATGCATAGCTCTTTTGGCTTCTTTCTCTGGAGAACAGCCAATGCACAGCAAAAGCACACTAAGGCAATATGGCAGTAATTTTTCCATCTTCTATTCTATAGGCAATATACATACTATAATCGTAAGGCTTGTTGAACTGATTAATTCCAATTTCCCAGTCTTGCATTTGCTGGGTAAGGGTTAGCAGGGTATTTACCATGGCAGTATCTAAAGATTTAGACTGTAGGTCTAGGTCGAAAGTTTCTACCACATACCTTCCGGCTGCGCCTTGGCAATTAACTACAAAACGGATAAACACATAACCATCACTGCTAAATTTATTTTTCGGATACTGCGATAAAATGGTATTTCGGAATCCGTTTTTGTTGGTCTTATAAGGAAACTTTCCTAAATAATAGTATTCTAAGATAAAATGCTCTTTACACACCTTAAAGTTGGCATGAGCCACCGCATCTTCTGGAGCAATATGGTTTGCCTTATGCGTTATGGCCCCTTCCGAAGGCAGATAACGGTACGTATAGGTATACCAAGCATAAACAAACAAGCCAGAACCTGCCAGCAGTAAACCACTAAAAAACAAGAGCACTATAGTAAGTATGCGTTTTTTATTCATTCTCTAAAGATATAGAAAAATTGATACAAGCGATGCCTTGCCGTACCAACGCCCCCAATAGAGGTGTGTTTGTTAGAACGGCCATTTTTCTAGTAGCATAGGTATACTAATAAGCACCACTATGGCAGAGGTACCTATAATCCACCATTTTCTTGGTAGTTTTAGCACGTTTAAAAATACAATAGACAGCAACAGCACTACGGCTAC
>JAOXRU010000619.1 GCA_025800395.1 Flavobacteriaceae bacterium | reverse complement strand
ACATGATTGGGGTTTTAAATTTGGTGTTCATTGTTACTTGCATTTAAGGAGTATGGTCATCTTCATATTGGGTTGGGGGTTTATGGTTTGGTTTGGGGGCGTATTGCTATACGCCCCTACATGATTGGGGTTTTAAATTTGGTATTCATGGATACTTGCATTTAAGGAGTATGGTCATCTTCATATTGGGTTGGGGGTCTATGGTTTGGTTTGGGGGCGTATTGCGATATGCCCCTACATGATTGGGGTTTACTACTTAATTGCATATTGGGTTGGGGGTTTTTCGGCTAAGGGGTAGTAGTGGCAGCTTTTTGCTACTATATGCTAGCGTACTTGGTGGCGGAGGCGACCGATAGGAAGCCCACGCACGCCTAGTAAAGCTGTATATAGGAGTAAAAACTATAACGGATGGCCCGACCACGCCTTCCGATAACAATCGGAAGCGTGGGTAGCCCATAGAATATACCAATGTAATAATGTAGCAATGTATCAATCCCACTGAATACGGGAAAGGTATTGAAAATGGATAGGTTTCGCGCCATAAGGATATTTATCCAGGCCATAGCGTTGTATGGTTTTATAATAATCTGCTATTTTTGCAGTCCGATTGTTGATTTATAAATTATATGTAAATTTATCGGGTATGGTCGCATAAGGATATGGGCTATAAAACGATAAGCAGACAATATAAAAACAAAAACCATGAAAAACATACTCGTACCTTTGGGCCCATCCGACAATGCGAAAGCTAGCTTGCAATATGCGGCAGATTTTGCTAGTGATTTTGGTGCAAACCTATTTGTAATGCGTTCTTTTAGTTTAAAAGCCAAAACTGGTAGTTTGGCCAATATAGAGCAGAAAGTTACAGAGAATGCGAAGGCTTACTTGACTAGTGTGGTAAAAAGTATAGACAGCAAAGGGGTAGACATTAAAATTGTTACCTATAAAGGGGATGTGGTAAGTGCTATTAAAAATTTTGATAAGGAACTGCAACTAGACTTGGTAATGATGGCCGCCCGTAGTAATGATGTACATGAGGAATACTATTTGGGAAATACGACTGGAAAAATAATAAAACAAACCAATGCACCTACTTTGGTAATTCCTATGGGTGCTATGTATAAGCCGGCTAAGCGGATATTGGTGGCATTTAAATCGGGTGTTTTGAAGCGCAATAGTATATTGGATCCACTGCGTGCCATGGGTCAGCATTTTCATGCAGCCATGAGTTTGTTATTGGTAAAAACGCCTGGGTATACCGATGCCGATTTACAAATTAATCCTGGTTTAATGGATTTGAGTCAGGATGTAAGTATAACGGAAAATACCAATACGTATCATGGGGTATTGGAGTATTTTAAAGAGAAAGATCCAGAAATGCTATGTGTATTTCGCAGAAAACGAGGGTTTTTTAAGAAGCTATGGGAGAAGAACCATATTTTGAAAAAGGAATTTTATGTTCCGGTGCCTGTTTTGGTATTATCGGTTAAAAAAGATTAAAGTAGTATACTATTGTGGGGCAAATTTAGTTTTATTACATTTGCCTTCGCTTTGGGGATGTAGCTCAGTTGGCTAGAGCGCTTGACTGGCAGTCAAGAGGTCGTCGGTTCGAATCCGATCTTCTCCACATCAAGCAGAAAAATGCACACGGGAGTGTGCATTTTTTGTTTTCTAGAATTTTGCCAAGCCTTTCGCCTGCGGAAAATTCTAGAAAACAAAAAAGTAACCTTTTTTTACAAATCAAGCCCCCTATAACCCTATATAATCTGGGTTAAAATATATAGCTATATATTACTGCAAACTTAAATTTTTAACCAATTCGTGTTCTGCGGAATCTTCCTCATAGGTTGCATAAACAAGTTTGCCTACCTTTCTTGCACTACGCATAAGCTGATTTGCCGATTTGGTACGTTTTTTACGTGCTTGGGTGTGTTTAAAAGCATCGGATACGTTTTGACTAAGACTTTCTAACTCGGCATATAAAAGCGCTAACTTCTTGGTGTAAATTAGCTCGTTACTAGCTTTGAATACAGTACCTACTAGTTTTATAAAATGTTGTACATAATACAAGCCCTCCATACGATGGCCGCAGGTACTGGCGTGTTTATTAAACTTTTTACGAAAAAACAAGTCAAACTAGAAAACTAAAAAATGAGGCCAATACATATCCTTAGCATATTTCTTATACTACTATCTTGTGGAAAAGGGAACAGCCCAAATAGTACGAACGATATTGGAGAAAAAACTATAGAAATTCCTACATCTACAGTAGATTACAATGCTATGGAAAACTGGTCTTTTCATCCCAATAAAACTACCATTTTGCCTTCCTATAATTTAGATATTGCTGCAATAAACAAAAATCTACAAATAGAAGAAGTTATTCCAATTACCAATAATTCATCTAAAAACACTGGAATAGATGTATTTTGGGTACACCCTACACTTTTAAATGCAGTGCAGAATTTAACCCAACCAGAAAACATAGCCATAGAAGCGCAAGATAAAATTAGAATAGGATTAACCACACTTGCGCAAGGTGGGCTACTCTCTAAATACGGACGATTTTTTGCACCACATTATAGACAATCTTCGGGCAGAACTTATGGCAGTGATATAGATAAAGAACTTCAGGCTAAAATTATAGCAACGTCCTATAGCGATATTAAAGCTTCGTTTTTACACTATCTGAACAACTTTAATAATGGCAACAAAATTATTTTAGCAGCCCATTCTCAAGGAAGTTTTATGCTTGCCATGCTATTAAGAGACGAATTTGACAACACCCCCAATCTAACCAACAAATTGGTAGTTGCAGCATTAGGTGGTATAGGCTATTTGTACGCCAAACAAGGCACATACAAAGGCGGTTGGTGGCAAAATATTCCTTTATGCACCACAACCAACCAGTGCGGATGTATTAGTAATTGGACAACTTTTAACGAGTCGCAATCTCTTCCAAGTATTCATTATGGATTACCACAATTTAACCCATATTTTGTAAATAACGGGCTTGTTTATAGGGCTTTTAATGAGAATGAAGATTGGTTTTTTCAAGATTATAGCTACTATAGCGCCACCAGCACCCCTTTAAAAAACTATATTGCGCCAGATGCCAATTATAATCTTGGCGGAAATAGTAATTTTATTGCTTTCGATAGCTTATATGCTGTAAGACATAGAAGAGATAGCCAACACAAAGTAACTATGAGTCTGTTATATAATCCGCTTCCAAACGACCAAAGACCAAATGATTTGGCAGATGCACAAAACCATCCAAACTATTCCAATTGGGGGTATCATACAAAAGATTATCATATATATTTATGGGCTTTAATGGCACAAATAGATGAAAAACTAGCCAATTGTAACTAAAAATATTTTCCCCAGTCCCTCGATAACCTGTATTATTGTTTGCAATGCCCTTAAAGAGAAATATTGTTTTTTTACAAAATAGAAAAATGCAGGTTATCACACAGTCCCCAGTTGCAACCAATTTCAGCCAATATGGAACAGTTTTTGATACCATTTAGATTTTTAATTCTAAAGAAAAACCAAATGAAAAAAATCTTCCTATTCTCAATCGTATCGATATTAGCCTTTTCTAACGGATTCGGACAGTCGAAATAAAACGACCTTAAATTAACAGTTTCTGCCTTACCCATATTCGGCTCATCAGATGAATTTGAATCTGGAATAAACGGAATTGTGATTAAACCATCAATTGGCTATTTCATTTCAGAAAAAACGTCTATTGATTTAAATTTTTCATATGCAACGCTGAACGATTTAACAGTTGGAAACATTGACTCTTACTACAACTCTTATGCTTTTATCCCAACTTTTAGAAATAATTTCGTGAATAAAGAAAAATTAAGAGTTTTCGCGGAATTTGGATTTGGTTTAGGAACAATCAAATATGACGCTGACAACAGCTCATTGCGGAATTCAGAGCACGAAAATTTAAGCGGAGGAATTTCAATCCTAAATATTTGAATTGGAGGAAATTTTTTTTTCAATGAAAAATTCGGAATTGAATTAATAATACCATATTTGAGTACTAAAAACATAACAGCCGATAATTCAAACAATCTGTATTCAGGAATTGGTCCGACAATCGGGTTTACATATATTAACGTGAGTTCGATATAAATTATCTTCACAGAAGCCTTATAAATAGTGAGATTTGGATTAAAAAGGCGCAGGTTAAACCCTTAATTCAAGGCTTTTTGGGACAAAGATTGCTGTTTATAAGGCTTTCTATAGATTCATT
>JAOXRU010000618.1 GCA_025800395.1 Flavobacteriaceae bacterium | reverse complement strand
TAATAGTTGTTTAATGATTGGCTGTCCGCTAAAATTTGTACTTTTATTCATATCTCGTTTTGTGGAAAATTCAAGATATAAATAAGCGGGAAATCCTAAAAGGGAAATCCCGCTTTAAAAAAGTTTATCGGACACTAATGTAAAAATATAAAGGATTTGGCTGTGACCGCCGTGCTCTAGCACGGCGGTCGGGCTTTACGGTTGTAGTTTTTATCATAGAAAAGGGCACTACGGCTGCGGTAGTTTCCTTCAGTCACTTCCTCGCTCTAGTAGCCCTACTATCTATTTCAAAAAAGCTACCCCTACAATCCCTCACAGAAAAGTTCAAAACAAGCAATTCCCCTCCCACCCTGCAAGCGCCACGCCATATATTATATAGATATGGCCTCCGCAGGGCATCCTATAAGATAATGCCATACCTCTTTTTAAAATGGCCAACCATAGCGGTATAAAACCTTATAAAATCTATAACCCTATTATGCTTAAATCTATTCCCTATTACATTACTTCAAAAAAATAGGCTACGCTGTCTTTTTACTTTAACCGTAGCAATGTTATGGGAAAAGCACATAAACCACTTATTTTTATCGTACTTTCATCTCGCATTCCCAAGTTCCAATACAAAATTGGGCTGAAACGAGCTTACCCGAGACTTTCCCAACTTTGGGAAACCTTCAAACGAGCTTGCCTGAGACTTTCCCAACTTTGGGAAACCTTCAAACGAGCTTACCCGAGACTTTCCCAACTTTGGGAAACCTCAAACAAGCTTACCCGAGACTTTCCCAACTTTGGGAAACCTCCAAACGAGCTTGCGGGAGTTTTTACCAACTTTGGGTCTCCCAAAATAAACCTGTGCTAGCCTTATCGTTCTAATTATCATAGTTTCTATAGACAGTACTTGTATAGGCAGTTTAAAATTATTGCAGTAAGCAGCATTCCTAGAAAGCAGTATTCTTCCTATAATTTGCAATACATTAGAAGCCTTGGCCTATTGCTTAGTTAGGTATATGGTTTCGGAGGTTTTCGAGATCGCTTCGAAGCGTTTATCTAAACGTTTTCCTACCACCCATACAACAGCATCTTTGGTACAAAGCAGCCATTGCGCTTCTTTTTCAAATTGGGTATATTTTTCGTCCTTAAAGTATTTGCTTAACTTCTTTTTGCCCTGCATCCCGCTAGGATAAAACACATCTCCTGCTTTCCGTTTGCGCAAAAACAAAGGAAACTCTAAGCGACTTGCATCTATGGCTACGGCATCTTTTTCTAAATCTTTGCTTGTGGTAATAACTATAGGTAAATGCCCTAAATTGGTTAAACTCTCTATCTTATATTCCTCAAATTGTGCTTCTTGGACTTTCTTGCTAAGCATCCAACGGCCTCTATCTTGCAATAATCTATGTGTTTCAGAGGTAATAACGGCACCGGTTTTGGCTTTTAAAAAACGTATGAGATTATTGGTGTTGGTAAAGCCATAAGGCGCCATTAAATAATACAAATAACCCGATTTTGGTGTATAGTCCTCCATTTTTTTTATGTCTATGAGTAAGGTATGGTCGTCTAACTTAGATACTAAATCTAATTCTTGGAGGTGATTCTGTATCATTTCTTTGGCTTGCTTTATATACCTTTGGGTTTGTTTAAAGTTTTCTAAAAAATTAGGATGAATTTCTTTTAGATGCGGTACTACGTCATGCCTCAACCGATTTCGTATATATATAGATTCCTTGTTGCTACTGTCTTCGCGCCATTGCAGCTTGTTTTCCTTTGCGTAGTTTTCTAACTGCTTTCTACTAAATGGTAACAGGGGGCGCCAAAACTTCTGATTTCGTTCTGGTATGCCAGACAAGCCCTCTAGTCCGCCTCCTCTAGATAATTCTATGAGGAAGGTCTCTAAATTATCATCGGCATGGTGTGCGGTAAGTATACAAGCTATCTTCTTCTCTTCTAGTTGGGTCGAAAACCAATTGTATCGCAAATCTCTTGCAGCCAATTGGGTGTTTTTTCCAGTTTGTTTTTTATAAGCCTCTGTATCAAAAACACGATCATAGGTTTCTACATGCAACTGTTTACCCAAATCCTGGACAAACAAGGCATCCGCATCGCTTTCCAATCCACGCAATTGAAAATTACAATGTAATAGTATCCCCTTCGGATTTATTTGCTGCATCAAATAACTCAATACCACACTATCTAAACCGCCACTACAGGCTATGGCATAGGGTTGGTTCAATAACTCTGGGAAATTTGCTTCTATATGTTTTTTAAATTCTTTTTCCACTTCACAAATTTACAAATCTTCTAGTACGCTACGCATGGCTTCCGCTTTTATCCTACATTCTTCATATTCCGCATCAGGAATAGATTTGGCCGTAATTGCACTTCCTACACTGTAAGAGATGTACGGCGCCTCCTCATTATACAAAATAGTACGAATCACCACATTAAAATCGAAATCTCCATTTGGCAAAAAATACCCTATGGCACCACTATACAAACCCCTTTTGTGTGCTTCCAGACGATCGATCAACTCCATGGCAGCTATTTTTGGTGCACCAGTCATACTTCCCATCGGAAAGGTAGCTTTTAAAACATCTACAATGTCAAAACGATCGGATTGCATTTTAGCAGTAATGGTGGAAAGCATCTGATGTACTTGTTTATAAGTTTCTACAGCACATAATTGGGTTACTTCTACACTCGCCTTTTTTGCAACTCTGGATAAATCGTTTCGTACCAGATCTACGATCATAATATTCTCTGCACGTTCTTTTTGGTCTGTTTCCAATGCCAATTTCGACCGATAATCCGCTTGAGGGTCGTCAAATCGTTTTGCAGTTCCTTTTATTGGTTGGCTACGCAACAACTCCCCTCTTTTTTCCAAATAGCGTTCTGGAGAAGAACATATTGCAAATTTGGATTGCCACTTCATATAGGCAGCAAATGGGGCAGCGGATATACTATTTAAACGCTCAAACAAATGTACCGTATCTTCTAATTTGGCATTGGCAAAATATTCCTGACAATAATTAGCCTCATAAATATCCCCTCTTTGAATATGCGACAATAGGGTTTCTACGCCTTGGAGGTATGTAGCCTTATCCCATCTTGCTTGCATACGAATAGTTCTTCGTTGCTTTTTTTGATGACAAGGAAAGGTTTTAATGCTTTGAAAATCTCTCTCAATTTCTGTTGCTACTTCAGGTAAATATGAAAAGTAAATATGATTTTGTTCTACCCACATCAAACGTTTGGGTCTAAAAAAAGAAATGGCAGGAAAACCTAAGGTATCGGAATGCCTCGTCTCTAATTGCTCAATATCATTTTTTAAATCGTAGGTAAAAAAACCAAACAACCAGTCTTTTTCTTTTTTCAAATACGTACGAAGACCTTCCCATGCAGCTGTTTCTTCCATTTCAAATACACTAGCTGCGTCTACTGCCAGAGCTAAATCCCAACCGCTATTCGATTTGTGGTTGTTGCCTTCCAATAAAATTTGATGAGGAAATTGTGCTCCCCAATACAGCAATTGTTTTCGAAAAACCTTTATATTGTGTAGTTTATATCTCTTTTTTATTCTCAAATAATCATAATTTTTATAAAATTCCTTCGTTTTGTTAATAAGTTTATTAATTTCGCAAAAATAAAAAAACAGGATTTAAAGCAAAGAAAAAGGGGCTACAAACATCCAAAAAACAAAATTTGGAGTATATAAAAGTAGTTTAGAAATGAAGCAAAAAGAAACCAACAGACTGTTTTTTATAGACGCAATGAGGGCTTGGGCCATCATAATGATGCTGGAAGGTCATTTTATCGACGGTCTATTGCACGATGCCTTCCGGGTAGATGGGATGTTTTCCTATGATATTTGGAAGTATTTTAGAGGGATCACAGCACCTGCTTTCTTTACCGTATCCGGATTTATTTTCACTTATTTATTGATTCGGAAGCCACAATGGGAATACCGTTCTAAACGAATTCGCAAGGGAATAAAAAGAGGACTAGAATTATTAGTCATCGGTTATTTGTTGCAAACCAACTTTTTGGGATTATTGCATGGTGAAATATACAGCTATTTTTATGTAGTAAATGTATTGCATTGTATCGGGTTATCTCTGATACTCATTAGTGGTGTATTTTTGTTGTTAAAGCATTGGGAAGCGCTCTCTTTGATGCCCATTTTATTTTTGAGCATTGGTGTGGTGCTATTTGTGTTTGAACCTTGGTACGAACATTTCAATTTTTCTGGCTTACCGATTCTATTAGAAAACTATTTTAGTAAGGCCAATGGTTCGGTTTTTACTATATTTCCATGGTTTGGATACACCTGTATTGGTGCTTTTTTGTCTATAGTTTTTCATCGATTTCGTTTTGTAAAAGAGTTCTACGGCATAGCCATACCCCTATTCTTACTCCTAGGTATGGGACTAATGTTTTATTCCACTCCCATGTTTAAATGGTTGGCCTACAGTAGCGGTTGGGAATTGTTTGGTATGGTAGCCAACAACAATTACCTTTTCATTCGTTTGGGCGATGTCTTTTTGGTTTTTGCTGTCTTCATATTACTTCGCAAATGGATGCAACATCCTACGCTTTTAAAGATTGGCAGCAGTACACTTACTATTTATATTGTACATTTTATATTGCTGTATGGTAGCTTTACTGGTTTGGGAATATACAAGTATTTGTACCATAGCCTTTACCCTTGGGAGGTTATATTGGGTGCTATATTGTTTGTTTCTATCACCATATGGCTTTCTTTGAAGTACGAAAAGTACAAATTGCTTATACATGCCAAAATTAAAGAAAAGCGGATTTTTGTATTTCGTCAACTAAAATATCTTTATTTACAAATACAAAGAGAATGGTATTTGTTTCGTAGACAACTTGTTGTCAAAAAGATAAAACAAAACAAGTTTTAACCTTTTTGAATCGCATCCAAGCTATTGATAAGTGAATCTCTGTATACCTTTACCAAGGGTACGATATGCCTACCCAAATGTATTTCGGCCCTAGAAACATGATGTATTTTTTGGGTATTCACAACAAAAGATCTGTGGGTTTGTAGAAAAGATGATGGTAGCTTTTCCATGGTATCTTTCATGGTGCTTCTCATCATGAACTTTTCTGTTTCTAGATGAATACCTACATAATTTTTCTCTGCACT
Organism: Flavobacteriaceae bacterium; assembly: GCA_025800395.1. GTDB lineage: Bacteria > Bacteroidota > Bacteroidia > Flavobacteriales > Flavobacteriaceae > JAOXRU01. Next base: position 82,988 of record JAOXRU010000618.1, on the reverse strand, counting down.
TAAATAGTAAATTTCTTGAAAAAATATTTTTCTATACATGCCTTCTATTTTGGCAAACAAATAGTTTTTTTCTATTACAAAACTCAAATTATCTGCTTGCTCTTGTAGCATTTTTTGTTTGAGTTTCTCCTCTTCGCTTTGATTCTTATACAGTGCCATTTGTATACTGGCAAAAAGATTGGACTTATTGAAAGGTTTTACCAAATAAGCGGCGGGTTCTGTAATTTTGGCTTCTGTGAGTGTTTCCGGATTGCTGTAAGCTGTTAAATATATATATGGAATGGCGTAATTTTCGAACAAATAATTTCCCAGCCATATACCATTTTTGTCTCCTTGTATGTTGATATCCAATATAGCCAAATCTATATTGCATTTATTTAAAATTTCTAATGCAGCTTGAGCATTGGACACCATACCCACTACATCAAAACCTTCGGACTGCAAATAAGATTTAATGGAAACGGCTATAATAGCTTCATCCTCTACTATCAATACTTTGGTTCTTGTGTGTTCCATTTGGATAACTAATCTTTAATTAAAAAATGTATACTTACTCTAGTACCATCCTCAAAATTATAACTAAGATCCCCATTGATCTGCATGGCCAATGCCTCCACTAACTTCAATCCAGTTCCTTTGGTAAAAACCTCATTTCCTTTCTTGGAGTTTACTCCATTGTCCTCTACTGTAAGCGTATAAGATTGTAGAGTAAGCTGTTTCATTCGAATATGGATGATACTATTTTTTAGTCCGCTAAAAGCATGTTTTAAAGAATTTGTAATTAATTCATTAATAATCAATCCTAATGGGATAACTATATCTATTTCAAAATGACTATCTTTTTTTATGTCGATTTTAAAGTCCACTTCTCCAGCAATAGCCGAAAAAGATCGTTTTACGTTTTCCACCAAGGAAAGAACGTAATCCCTAAATACAACTTCTTTGTCGGATTCTTTGTGATGCAATTGCCTATGCACCATGGAAATCGAGTTAATTCTACTCAAACCTTGTTGTAATAATGCAACCATTTCGGGATCTCCCAATTCGGAAATCTGATTTTTCAAAATCTGAGATATCACATCCAAATTCCTGTTTACCCTATGGTGCAACTCACTAAGTAATATTTGTTTTTCTCCCAAATGTTGCTCTATAATCACCTGCTTTTGCCGTATTCTTCTTTCTGAAGATTTTTTATCTAAGTATAGCTTATATAGCAACATAATCAAAACCCCTAAAAGCAAAATGACCAATAAAACAAAGGAAATAAACTTCGAATTGTTTTTATTTCGTTCTTCTTCCTTTGCAAACAAATAGGCATTTTCGAGAACTTTCTTGTTCTTGGCAGCATATTCTTCCACTTGAATCTTTTGTAGTAAGCTGTTCTGCTCCTTTTGCGCCTCTATCCTTAGCCGAAGTTTACTCTTTAATTCGGTTAACTCTAAAATTTTTTTATTATCACCTAAACACTCGTAATATGCAATCTCTTGGTTTGTAATGTTTAACAAGGTTGCATCAGCTTCCTTACCATGATCTTTATATATCTGTTTTGCGGTTTCAAAACAACTACTTGCCATTTTCATATCATTCATCCTCGTTGCCAATACTCCCAAATACACATAAGTATTTACATTGTCTGGAAAAATGTTATTTTGATCATGATATTTTTTTGACTCTAACAATAATTCTTTGGCTTTATCGTATTCCTCTAATTTTATATAGGAACTGCCTATATTGCCATTAATTAATATCCTTAAATAGGTAATATCATCTTTTTCAAATCGAATATTCTTCAATAAATCTAATCCTTCTTTATATGCCAATAGGGCACTATCCATTTTGGAACTCAAATAATACGAAAACCCTATATTGTTATATAAAGATATCATATGTGTATAGTCTACGACCGATTCTTTTTTCATCTCTTCTATTTTTTTTCGGGTAAAATAGATTGATTTGGCGTAGTTCTTTTCGTAAAAATAATGTCGAATCGCTATTTCATAATATCTTATGGGATTGTACACTCCAATAGCACTTTCCAATTTATACACCTGTCTGTAATAGGAATACCATTTCTCAAAATCGTGAGAATATTGGTGGTGCTTTTCTATAATATTGAATGCTTCTATTCGTTCTCTGGTATTCATTTTAGGAAATTCATCCAACATAAATAAGGCAGTTTTCTTCCCAAAATCAAAATCATGACTGTATTTGGCCAATTGAATTGCAGCTAGCATACAGTACTTTTGATTTTTTTTATTTCTGATGGAATATAATGCCTTCTCGTTTTTTTTTACAAAGTTCATGGACTTAATGTAATTGAACTTCTTCACCAAAACAGGGTCAAAAACGGTATCACTTATCTTCAAAAGCTTCTTCTCAACAGTAGCTAAACTGTCTTGTGCTAATAAATTAAAATTTGGGAGAAGAAGTAATACAAAAAGAAGATAGGAGCCAAAATTACCCACCCAAAAAAAGATTTGTTTTTCTTCCAATGCACATAAATACTTGATAGGTTGCATAGTTATTAATCTAAATTTGGATCTATTCGTATTTCAAAACCACCCTTGCTTTTTGGTATACAGCTCAATCGCTTATCGATATGCACATCTAATTGGCGTATAATTTTATCTGTACGTTGCTGTTGTTCTGCCAAATTAGAAAAGAAAGGATCCCCAAGATGATGTAACTCCAATAGAATCCTTTTTTGATCGTCTTTCTCATTTATTAAGCAAATCTTCATAGTTAATTTTTCTTTCTTTGAAAAATCCAACTTAGAAACCATTACAAACCACTCACTTACAATAATAATTAAAGGATTAATAAGCCCGATATCCATATCTATAGATTCGAAATTTTCAATTTCAATAAAACAATGAGACAATTCGAATTCCGCTTTCAATTGACGAAAAATATCCTCAAAAAATACAACCGCATCAAAGTCTACTATGGCGTCGTTTCCAAACACATTCTGATGCAAATGGGATAAAGCAAATATTCGAAATTGATCTTCTTTTATAAGCTGATGTAAGATGTCTTTGTTGGAAGCATGAGATTGCAACTCTAATATTCCAGAAATTATTTGAAAATTGTTTTTAACGCGATGATGCAATTCTCTAAGAAGCAATTCATTGTCTTTTATACTTTTATAGATAAGCGCATTCTTGTCATTTAGGGTATTAAACGATTTTTGTTTGTACCTGTATTGAAAGTACAGCCAAATCAAAATAAAGCTCAAAAATAGACTTAAAATAATCGTGTTTCTAAGAAATATTTTGCGTTTAGTAGTCTTTCGATTTAATATTTTTAGTTTTGCCTGATCTAGATCCAGCAATGCTTCTCTATAGCCAGACCCCTGAGATTCTGCACCATATATCCAATTGTATTTTCTTTTAATTAAATATGCTTCTTCTTTTAGGATTGTGATTTCAGATGTCAATTGGATAGCCTTCTTATAGGATTCTACTGCTTTACAGTAGGCCAGCTCTAACTCCAAAAAATCCAATTGAACATCTTTATTTCTTTGGAGATTCTTGCAATTGTCCACAATCTTTTTGGCATAATTGAAGTAATTCTTGAAAGCCTTAAACTTCTTTTCGCTTAAATAGATTTTTGCCAGTTCATAATATGCCTGCCACGAACTGTTAAAGCAATCCTCTCCACCTAAAGTTTTAAATTGTTTCCTATAATAGTATTTGGCTTTTTCGTATTGCTTTTTTGCGTTGTATACACCAGCAATATTACCATAGTATACTGTAGTCAGATTGGATTTAAAATTATCATGGACTCGGTATTTCTTCAGTTTCTCATAACCCTTTTTAAAGTAGTACATGGCCGAATCATAATTTTTCTCTTTAAAAAAACTATATCCTATATTATTTATAATACCCAAAGAGTACTTTGCCCTCTTCCCTTTTTTGCCATTATTTAATCTAATCTGCCTTCTATAATATCTTCTCGCTTCTATATAATTTTCTAAATTAAAATATGCGGAGGAATACAATTCGTTTACTTGGCTTTTTGTGATCAAATAAAACTTTTTCTTCAACTCTATGAGAGTTGGTAAAATTGCCATTAGAAGTTCATGCTGTCTATATCTATGAAATATTCTATACATATTAGAGTAAATCAACAAACTATCCTTGCCGCTAACACCACAAGGAGAAGCAAGCAACAGTTTACCAGCATCCAAGGCTTTGTCATGTCGCCAACCAACCGTCCAAAAATAATATTCTTTAAGTTTTACCTGTTTATACTCTTCAGAAAGTATATTGAGATTTTGGGACAAACGATTTAGTTTTTCTGCCAATTTCAAATTTCGTTTCTTATCGAAAAAAATCAAGTATTGAATTTCTTGTTCCCTTAAATCCTCTAGTTCTAATTCCACTTTACGTTTTACTGTTACCAAAGGCAAAGAATCTACATTAGATTGCGCATAAAAAGCACTCCATTGCATAGCAATCCATATACTTAAAACAATACGATAGAGCGATAAGAAACTCACATCAATTCAATTTCAAACAGTTTTCTACGAGAAACATAAATTCTTCACATTAGTAGCAATTTATGAAAATAATCTTAATTTATGCCAAAAAGAAACGGGTTTTTTTGTAAAAAAACCCGTTTCTTTTTTTTTGATATTCTATAACTTATGCGCCCTATAAAGCACTCAAACCAAGCATAAAATCTTCATGAGAGTTTAGGCGTGTAATGCCCTATCTCCTGTTGCAGCCAAAGCAGCTTCTTTTATTGCTTCTGTAAAAGTAGGATGTGCATGCGATATACGAGAAATATCTTCTGCAGATGCTCTAAACTCCATTGCAGTAACTGCTTCGGCTATCATATCTGCAGCTCTAGCTCCTATCATATGAACACCTAATATTTCGTCTGTATTTTTGTCTGCTAAAATTTTAACAAAGCCTTCTATATTCATGCTTGCGCGTGCTCTTCCCAATGCTCGCATGGCAAACTGTCCAGATTTGTATGCCACTCCTGCTTCTTTCAGCTCTTCCTCTGTTTTTCCAACAGCTGCAACTTCGGGCCAAGTATAGACTACACCTGGTATTAAATTATAGTCGATATGTGGCTTTTCACCTGCTAGAATTTCAGCAACCATCACTCCTTCTTCTTCCGCTTTATGCGCTAGCATAGCACCTTTAACAACATCACCAATGGCATAAATATTGGTAGTGGCAGTTTGTAAATGATTATTGGTTTCTATTCTGCCTCTATCGTCTAATTTAACACCAGCAGCTTCGGCATTTAATCCTTCCGTATAAGGTGTACGCCCAACAGCCACTAAACAATAATCTCCTTTTATTTCTACCTCTCTACCCTTCTTATCGGTCGCTTTTACAATTACTTCATCTCCAACACGCTCTACACTGTTTACTTGATGAGAAACATTTAACTTAAATTTCTGTTTCTTTAAAACGCGTCCCAATTCTTTAGAAAGTCCTGCATCCATAGTTGGAATAATCCGATCCATATATTCTACTATAGTAACTTCTGCTCCAAGTCTTTTATACACTTGCCCCAATTCTAAACCAATAACCCCACCGCCAATTACGATTAAGTGCTTTGGAATTTCTTTTAGTTTTAAGGCCTCGGTAGAGGTAATAATTCTTTCTTTATCTAAATTGATAAATGGTAAATTAGCTGGCTTGCTACCAGTAGCTACTATGGTATTTTTTGCTTCTATTACTTCCGCTGTTCCATCTGCCTTAGAAATTTTTATATGCGTAGCATCCTGAAAACTTCCCAATCCTTCAAAGACAGTTATCTTATTTTTGTCCATTAGAAAATTGATCCCTTGCGTAGTTTGATCAACTACCGCTTGCTTTCGAGATATCATCTTTTCCAAATTGGGCGTAATCTCTCCGGTTATTTCTATTCCATGGGTTTCAAAATGCTTTAATGCGTCTTCATAATGGTGAGAAGAATCCAATAGCGCCTTTGATGGTATACAACCTACATTGAGGCAGGTTCCTCCCAAAGTACTATACTTCTCTATGATTGCAGTTTTCATTCCAAGTTGCGCACAACGAATAGCAGCAACATACCCTCCAGGTCCTGAGCCAATTACAGCTACATCAAAAGAACTCATATGTAAAGTTTTGTGTTATTTAAATACAAAAATACTAATGTTTATTTATAGTGCGAACATATTCCCCACAATTTTAATCAGAATACGGTATCGCAGTATCTTGCTTCACTTCATTTATCATAAACATGGTGTGGGTGCTTCCTATATGTGGTAAAGAGGTAATCTTGTCTACCAAAAAACTACGAAAAGCCTCCATGTCTTTTACCACTATCTTTAGGATATAATCGTAGTCCCCACTTATATGATAACATTCTAATACTTCTGGTATTTTGCCAACCTCTTTTTCAAAAGCAATGACATAGGATTTAATATGCTTCTCTAGCGTCACATGACAAAAAGCCATAAAGCCCTTATTTAGCTTTTCTCTATTGACGATAGCTACATATTTGTCGATTACATCTTGCCGCTCGAGCTTTTTTATTCGTTCAAAAACTGCAGTAACGGATAATCCCAACTTTAGAGCCAATTCTTTATTGGTATATTTGGCATTGGCTTGCAACAATTGCAATAATTGTATATCAATAGTATCAAACATAAGTGAAAAAATATCTTCATAACTCGTAATTGCTCACACAACTACAGTTGTTTTTTCTTTATAACCAACACAATATAGAATAATTTACCGTTTTTTCAAATAACTATTGAAAATTATCACGCTTATTACGATTTTTGTAATAAAATTTTAAACCGCAATATCATGAAACATAGACCAGCTGAAGAAATACAAGACCTGCAATATTTCGGGGAATTTGGAGGAGTCAACCCTTCCGTATCAGACTCTTCTACCTACACCTTTTTATCTGCCAAAACCATGTTTGATACCTTCGAAGGAAATACAGAAGGTTGTTATTTGTACTCACGACATACCTCTCCGAGCAATCTATATTTGGGAGAAGCACTGGCTGCAATGGAAAACACTGAGGCGGCACAGGTAACCGCGTCTGGCATGGGAGCCATTACAGCTGTATTGATGCAACTCTGCAAACAAGGAGATCATATGGTTTCTAGTCGTACCATCTATGGAGGTACTTATGCTTTTTTGAAAAACTTCACACCTAGATTTGGCATTGCAACCAGCTTTGTAGATATCACCAACTTGGAGCAAGTGGAAAAAAGCATCAACGCCAATACCAAGGTAATTTACTGTGAAGCCATAAGCAACCCGCTTTTGGAAGTAGCAGATATCGCTGCACTAGCTGCACTAGCAAAAAAACATGGCCTGAAGTTGGTAGTCGACAATACTTTTTCGCCTATGGCCATAAGCCCATCAAAATTGGGAGCGGATGTGGTTATACACAGCCTTACCAAATTTATCAATGGAAGTAGCGATACTGTGGGCGGCGTCGTATGTGCTACCCAAGAATTTGTAAACGATTTAAGAAATGTGAATGACGGTGCATGTATGTTATTGGGGAGTACTATGGATAGCCTCCGAGCAGCATCTGTATTAAAAAATATGCGCACCTTACATATTCGCATGAAGAAACACAGTGAAAACGCTTTATATCTCGCTCAAAAATTCCAAGCAGATGGAATCAAAACCGTTTATCCAGGTCTAGCTTCACATCCTAGTCATCATATTTATAAAAAAATGATGAATAAAGAATATGGATTTGGTGGTTTGCTCACCATAGATGTTGGCAATTTGGAAAAGGCAAATGCCGTAATGGAAATGATGCAACAAGAAAACTTAGGTTATTTGGCTGTGAGTCTAGGGTTTTATAAAACTTTGTTTAGTGCACCAGGCACATCTACCTCTTCGGAAATACCAGAAGAAGAGCAAGAAAAAATGGGACTCACCAACGGTTTGATACGATTTTCTATAGGACTCGACAATGATATAGCAAGAACTTATGAAAAAATGAAAAACTGTTTAATTCAATTAAAAGTTTTATATTAGAGCGCTAATTCAAATAACATACTATTGTAAAACTGGCTCGAATATTACTTTTTCGGGCCTTTTTTATTTTCCTTACGATTTGCAAAAAAGCAGGCTTCTTTGTAACATTACCAACACAAAAACGAAACTATGTCCACTTCATCTAAACCACAAGAAGAAAAAATTATTGAAAATAAAGAGCTAAACATTTGGGAAGCTTTAATCCCGGTGATAGCACTTGTTGTAATGCTTGCCTATAATGTATTGGTTTTCGGAGATGATGCTTTGAGTGGTACCAACCAGTTTATATTACTGATGGGAGGCGCGGTTGCCGCTATAGTTGGCTTTTATAATAAAGTATCTTATAAAACCATGATGGCTGAAGTAGCCGATAATATTCAATCTACAGTAGGTGCCATACTTATTTTACTCATGGTAGGTGCTTTAGCTGGCACATGGCTTATTAGTGGCATTATACCTTCTATGATTTATTATGGATTATTAGCACTTAATCCTACTATTTTCTTAGCAGCTTGTTTGGTTATTTGCGCAATTATATCTATTGCCACTGGTAGTTCTTGGACAACTTCTGCCACTGTAGGTATTGCGTTAATCGGAATTGGAGATGCTTTAGGTATATCTGTGGGCATGACTGCAGGTGCTATTCTATCTGGCGCATATTTTGGAGACAAAATGTCACCAATGTCAGACACCACTAATCTGGCTCCCGCTATGGCTGGAACTGATTTATTTACCCATATTCGCTATATGGTGTACACTACGGTTCCAACAATAACAGTCACTTTAATTGTATTTATTGTTATAGGATTGTCACAGAATACCATTGGCGAAGCAGACACAGGAACCATGCTTGCGGATATTAAAAGAGCTTTTCATATTAGCCCATGGTTATTTTTAGTTCCAGTTTTAGTCGTAATTATGATCATAAAAAAAACGCCCCCATTAATTGCTCTATTGGCTGGTACCGTTTTAGGCGGGATATTCGCATTAATATTCCAACCACAGGTTGTTTTAGAAATTGCAGAAGTAAAAGAACTCAATTTTGAAGCAGCTTATAAGGGTGTCATGAAAGCGATCACAGTAGATACGGTCGTACATACAGAAAATGAAGTTCTACAAGATCTATTTACAGCAGGTGGGATGGCTAAAATGCTAAATACCATCTGGCTTATTTTATGTGCCATGGTTTTTGGAGGGATTATGGAAGCCATAGGTGCTCTGGCACGTATAAGCCGTTCCTTACTCAACCTATTCGACTCGGTATTCGGACTTTTTGCTAGTACTGTCGCCACTTGTATAGGTCTCAATTTTACCGCATCCGATCAGTATCTCGCCATAGTTGTACCCGGAAAAATGTATGCGAAGGCTTTTAAGAACAAAGGATTGGCTCCAGAAAATTTGAGTAGATCCCTTGAAGATTCGGGTACGGTTACTTCTGTACTCATTCCTTGGAATACTTGTGGGGCTTATCACTCTGGTGTATTGGGAGTGCCTGTTGTGGATTATGCCCTTTATGCCATATTCAACTGGATGAGTCCTTTCATGACCTTATTGTTTGCCACTTTCAATATCAAAATCAAACAATTAAAATCTAAAATTGGATAAATCGATACTAACATTCTTTTTTCATAAATAATAACTATAGTTTCATAAAGAATTAAAATCTTTTTCCTGCTAATTACTAGCATATGCTTGTATCTTTGTGTAAAATAATTAAAATAAACATTAATAATTAACACATTAGAATATGGCATTTGTAGGTAAAAAATTCCCTTCTATCACAGTGGACGCTATGAACGACATGGGCGACACTTTTAAGGTAAACGTATTAGAAGAAGCAATAAACAACAAGAAGAAAGTATTGCTTTTTTGGTATCCTAAGGATTTTACATTTGTTTGCCCTACAGAACTGCATGCTTTTCAGGAAGCAATGGCAGCGTTTGAGAAAAGAAACACTGTAGTTATAGGTGCTTCTTGCGACACTCCTGAGGTTCATTTTGCATGGCTCAATACATCTAAAGACAACGGTGGTATAGAAGGAGTAACATACCCTATATTGGCAGATAGCAATCGAAATCTTTCTAGCGTTTTAGGCATATTAGATGTAACCAACGAACGATATGACGAAGAAACCGATACCGTACAAGTAGATGGAGACAATGTCACCTATCGCGCTACCTATCTTATAGACGAGGAAGGCATCGTATTCCACGAAGGAATCAACCATATGCCTTTAGGTAGAAATGTAAACGAATTTATGCGTCTTATCGATGCCTATAGTCATGTACAATCTCATGGTGAGGTTTGTCCAGCAAATTGGGAAGAAGGAAAAGATGCCATGAATCCAAATGCAAAAAGTACTGCAGCGTATTTAGCATCTCACTAAAAACTATAACTATGATACAAGAAATTCAAACCGATAATCTTTCGGACATTATTGCCAGCAACAATAAGGTTATGGTTCAATTCTCAGCCACATGGTGTGGTAACTGTAGAATAATGAAACCAAAATTCAAAAAACTCTCTACCCAGCACGAAGAAATGACATTCGTATTGGTAGACGCAGAAAAGTTTCCAGAATCACGCAAAATGGCAGACGTAAGCAACCTCCCTACCTTTGCTGCTTTTGTAGACGGAAAATTGGTAAACCAAGTACAAACCAACAAAATGGATAACCTTAAATCTTTGGTAGATGAAGTTGCCAGTAATTAAACATTTGGTAAGCTTTATCGAAGAAAACGATGAAGATTATGTAGTGGAATCGCTGGAAACGCTAGAACACCTATGCGAATCGCCAGGTATAAAGGATGAGGAATTGGATGTAATCGGAGAGATCATATCCAATATGTATGGCGCATTAGAAGTACATAAAAACATCAAAGATGGGCAACCCAAAAAAGAAGCCCTAAATGCTTTTATGAAAAGAGTTTTAGGTGCCATCGATAAATAAACTGTATCATAAAAATCTTATGAAAAAGCTGGTTACTTTGTATCCAGCTTTTTTTGTAAATTATTTCTGTAATAGAAAATGCATCACAATGCACGTATACAGTTTAAATTTTAAAATCCCTAATTGGATATTGATTAAAAAGAATAGTAACTTTGTGAGCAAATTGTAAAATTACCATTAACATCTATGATGCCACCCAAGAAAGATTCCTTTTTGATCAATCGACTTAAAAGTGTGAAATACGCCTTTAAAGGAGCTGTTCTTTTGATCAAAACAGAAGCCAGCATCCAAGTTCAGATCTTCATTTCCATATTCATGACTTTTCTTGGATTTTACTTCCAGATAAATACAACCGAGTGGCTTATCCAAGTGCTTGCGATTGGCATGGTAATTGGCATAGAAAGTGTCAATACAGCCCTAGAGAAAACTGCGGATTTTGTACATCCCGAATTTCACGAAAAAATTGGATTTATTAAAGATATAGCCGCTGGAGCAGTTTTTATAGTTTCTATAATAGCGGTTATTTGCGGGGCTATAATTTATATACCAAAATTCCTTTAAAAATAGTACCTTTATCCCTTAAGATTAGCTACAAAACCATATTGCTGAATGGCGAAAAAGAAACAAACAAAGGCTACTAAACCAAAAAAAGTCTCCCTAAGTCTCTCTAAACAAAACAAAATTGTTCTTGGTAGTTTTATAATTATTGTGAGCATCTTTTTATTGTTTGCATTTACTTCCTATTTTATCAACTGGAAAGACGACCAAAGTGCTCTTAGTGAATTTGCAGTCCGAAACTCGGAGGTCAAAAACATCATGAGTAAATTTGGAGCGGCTATCAGTCACTTTTTTATTTTTCGCGGATTTGGACTGGCTTCTTATATACTCATAGGCCTATTTGCTTATTATGGGTTGGTTTTGTTTTTGAATTTAAAAAATCAACTATTACTCAAAAAATCCTTTTGGGGGCTATTATACATGCTTTGGATTTCCTTGTTTTTGAGCATGATCACCAAAAGTCAATCGCTATTGGGTGGTATGGTTGGATTCGAAATCAACGATTTTTTGCAAGACTATATTGGATTACTAGGCATTATTTTATTACTTATTTTTGGTATGATCGTGATATTGGTCATTCGTTTCAAACTCACACCAGACAAGGTGATATCCCAAATTCAATCAAAGATACAAGCGCTTAAAAAAGAATTCGAACAGAGCAAACAGAAAACGAAAACCCCAGAACCTTTTATAAGTGAAAACCAAACTAAAGAACCCCATATAGAGCAAAAAGCAAAAACGCCTCCTGCTACAGAAAAGCAATTGGAAACAGAAATTCCTCTAAAGAAAGAGGAAGAACCTATTTTGATAAACAAAGAAATTGCCCTCTCCAACGAAATTTCAGCAAAAGAAGAAATCAAAGAATCTTTCCAAGTAGAAAGAGCCAAAGAAGAAGAATTGGACGAAAACAGTCAATTGGCTGCCAAATTGGTAACAGATTTTGGCGAATTTGATCCAACCTTAGATTTGAGTCACTATGCCTTCCCTACCATAGATTTGCTAGAAGACCATGGAGGTGCAGGTAGTATTACTATCAACCAAGAAGAGCTAGAAAACAACAAAAATAAAATTGTGGAGACCCTGCGCAATTACAAAATAGGTATTGCGCAAATAAAAGCAACCATTGGCCCTACTGTAACCTTATACGAAATAATACCAGAAGCGGGAATTCGAATTTCAAAAATAAAAAACCTCGAAGACGATATTGCCTTGTCTTTGTCTGCCTTGGGAATTCGCATTATCGCTCCCATACCTGGTAAGGGTACTATCGGTATAGAAGTTCCAAACAAAAAACCAGCCATAGTACCAATGCGCGCCGTAGTGAGCTCTCCAAAGTTTATCAATGCGGAAATGCAATTACCTGTAGCTATTGGTAAAACCATCAGCAACGAAACCTTCGTTGTAGATTTGGCAAAAATGCCCCACTTATTGATGGCGGGTGCTACAGGACAAGGGAAATCAGTAGGTCTCAATGCCATACTCACCTCCTTACTATACAAAAAACACCCAGCGGAAGTCAAATTTGTATTGGTAGATCCCAAAAAGGTAGAATTGACCTTGTTCAATAAAATTGAACGTCATTTTTTAGCCAAACTGCCAGATTCAGAAGACGCTATTATCACAGACAACACCAAAGTAATCAATACCCTGAATTCGCTTTGTATAGAAATGGACCATCGTTACGATCTATTGAAAGAGGCCTTGGTACGAAATATAGCGGAATATAATACTAAATTTAAAGCTCGAAAACTAAATCCCAATGATGGACACAAATTCTTACCGTATATTGTATTGGTTATAGACGAATTTGCAGATCTCATCATTACCGCTGGTAAAGAGGTAGAAACTCCTATATCGCGACTGGCACAATTGGCACGAGCTATCGGAATACACCTTATTATAGCAACGCAAAGGCCGTCGGTAAATGTAATAACTGGTATTATTAAAGCCAATTTCCCTGCTCGTATCGCTTTTAGGGTAACTTCCAAAATCGATTCTCGAACCATCTTAGACGGTCCCGGAGCAGACCAACTCATCGGCCGCGGGGACATGTTATACACCCAAGGTAGCGATTTGGTACGCTTGCAGTGTGCTTTTGTGGATACTCCAGAAGTAGAACGCATCACTGAGTTTATTGGCTCCCAAAGAGCCTATGCCACTGCACATATGTTGCCAGAGTATGTAGGGGAGGAATCCAACAACAATCTCGATATCAGCAAAGAAGATAGAGACGCCATGTTTGCCCAAGCAGCAGAAGTCATCGTAACCGCCCAACAAGGTTCTGCTTCCCTACTACAGCGCAAGTTGAAATTGGGATACAATAGAGCCGGTCGTATTATCGATCAGTTAGAGGCTGCTGGTATCGTCGGACCCTTCGAGGGAAGCAAAGCAAGACAAGTTCTCATACCAGATCTTACAGCTTTGGAACAGTTTTTGAACAATGAATGATAAAATAATATATTAGCCCTCGGCTACAAATAAAAACAATATGAAAAAATTTAGCTTTGTACTGATTCTTCTATTTGCATGTACTGCCTATGGACAAAACAGCGGATCTGCCAAAAAACTTTTAGATAAAGTATCCAATACCATTAAATCTAAAAAGGATATCGCCATAGATTTTTCCTATGAATTGCACAATACCGAAGAGAATATTCGCCAAAAAAATAGCGGAAAACTAAAACTACAAGGCAACAAATATCGTCTAGATTATCTTGGTATGACGCAAATATATGATGGCAAAAAGGTTTATTCCATTGTACCAGACAATGAAGAAGTCGTTATTGAAGACAAAAACGACGAAGAAAACAATACTATAAGTCCAGAAAAGTTATTGTATTTTTACAAAGATGGCTACAACTACAAAATGGATATTACCCAAAAAGTAAATGGTAAAAACATTCAGTACATAAAACTCATGCCTAGGGACTCCAAAACCGAAATCAAATCGATACTTCTGGGTATAGACACCAAAACCAATTGGATCTATAAGCTAATTGAAACCGGTTCAGATAACACAAAAACTACGATTACTGTTAATTCTTTTCAAACGACTAAGGTATTATCAAAAAGCTTGTTTATTTTTGATGCCAAAAAATATCCAGATTTCCTGATAACAACCAACTAAAACGTGAAAATATTAGATCGATACATCCTTTCTAGGTTTTTATACAATTTTTTTAGCTCCTTTATTATACTAATGTTCATTTTTGTGATTCAAGCCGTTTGGATGTTTATAGATGAACTGGCTGGGAAAGGATTGGATATAGCTATAGTGGGCAAATTTCTCATTTATTTAATGCCAGACCTTACAACCAAAGTGGTTCCTCTCACGGTATTGCTAGCTTCTATAATGACCTTTGGCACATTTTCCGAAAAATACGAGTTTGCCGCCATGAAATCGTCTGGATTTTCACTGCAGCGTGCCATGCGACCCCTAGTAATTCTTATGATTGGACTAGGAGCACTCATGTTTTATTTTTCCAACACCATCATTCCTAGAGCAAATCAAAAAAGTTGGAACCTAAGAAAAAACATCGGCAAATTAAAACCTTCTTTCGCCATCACCAAAGGACAATTCAACCAGATCGAAGGTGCTAATATCAATATAAAGGTTCAAGACAAATACGGAGAGAACGAACGCTTTCTAAAGAATGTTATCATCCACAAAACCGAAAGCTACGGCAAAAATCGCACCGTGATAAAAGCAACTACAGGCGAATTTGTTTCCGATGAAAATAGTGACATCCTGCAATTGGTTCTAAAGGATGGACATTATTATGAAGACATCGTTACCCAACCCAAAAATCGTTTACAGTTTCCACATACCAAAGCTGATTTTGAAAAACACATAATGAATATCGATCTTTCTGGTCTAAATAATGTCGATATGGACGCAGAAGAGGGTCGTATTACCTATAAAATGCAAAGTGTAGAAAAACTCGATCGTAGCATAGATTCCATTAGTTTAGACAATGTAGAACAAGTAAAGAGTTTTGAACAAACCATATCGAGAAGAAGCGGCTTTGTTTTTCTCAACACCAGATTGGATACTATCGTAAAAGAGAATAAGACTCCATATACCACCGAATTGAATATCCTTGAGCAATTTCCTGCCGCAAAACAACTGCAAATCTTAGAAAATGCGAGTACCAATGTCGGCAGTCTTATCGCAAATGTAAAAAGTATACAACCCAATTTTTTTAGAAGAAATAAGTTGTTAAATTTACATATGATTTGGAAACACGACAAATTTACTCTGGCACTATCTTGTGTTATTCTATTTTTCGTTGGAGCCCCATTGGGTGCAATCATACGCAAAGGAGGTCTTGGATTGCCTATGGTAGTAGCAATTGGTTTGTTTCTTACTTATTATTTTGTTGGTCTATTTACTAAAAATTATGCGGAAGATGGTAGCATCCATCCCATTATAGCATCGTGGATATCTACATTAATTATGTTGCCATTGGGCATTATTCTAACCAAAAGAGCAACCTCGGATAAAGGGCTCATCGATCCAAGTTTCGTAGTTCAAATATTTAAAGGTAGGGTTAGCCCATTAAAGACAATTATAAATATATTTCGCATACTAATCAAAAAAGTTTAAACCAAATACAAGTGGCTAATATTGAATTAAATACCATAGAAGAAGCAATTTCGGATATCCGAGCGGGCAAAGTTGTTATAGTCGTAGATGATGAAAATAGAGAAAACGAAGGAGATTTTATTGCTGCTGCAGAAATGGTGAGCGAAGAAATGATCAATTTCATGGCCATGCATGGTAGAGGATTGATTTGTGCCCCTCTCACAGAGTCGCGTTGTAAAGAACTCGATCTGCGTATGATGGTAGAAAACAATACCGTATTGCACCAAACCCAATTTACAGTTTCTGTAGATTTGATAGGACAAGGATGTACTACAGGCATCTCGGTGCACGACAGGGCAAAAACTATAAAAGCATTGGTAGATGCAGATACCAAGCCTCATGATCTGGGACGACCAGGCCATATTTTTCCTTTACGCGCCAAAAACGGCGGTGTTTTAAGAAGAACAGGACATACCGAAGCCGCTGTTGATTTGGCTAGATTGGCAGGCTTGAAACCAGCTGGCATTTTGGTAGAAATACTAAACGAAGATGGTTCTATGGCGCGATTGCCAGAGTTATCCGAAGTAGCAAAGAAATTTGATCTCAAACTCATTTCGATTGAAGATTTGGTAGCGTATCGCATGCGCCATGATAGTTTGATAGAGAAAAAACAAGATTTTGATATTCAAACCCGTTTTGGGACATTTCGATTAAGAGCTTACCACCAAACCACCAACGATCAGGTGCATATCGCCCTTACCAAAGGGGCTTGGAATAGCAATGAAACGGTATTGACCAGAATAAATAGCACCCAAGTAAACAACGATTTATTGGGCACTCTTACCAATAATCCTAATGAAAAATTGGATCGGATGTTTGCCACCATCAATCAGTCTGAAAAGGGCGCTATTATTTTTATCAATCAAAAAAATGCTAGCAGCAATTTATTGCAAAGGTTAAAAGAGTTAAGGTCCCTACAATCGGAGGGGGTGATGAAAGCACCAAAAATAAGTATGGATAATCGCGATTTTGGAATAGGGGCTCAAATTCTTCACGATCTCAACATCAGCAAATTAAAATTACTATCCAACCATACCCAATCCAAGCGAGTAGGTATGCTAGGTTACGGTCTAGAAATTGTAGATTATCAGCAATACTAGAGATTGTAATTTTGTTTTTATGTACATAATTTGTAAATTTTGCTTTACAAACAAGATTTTATTGTCTTTTTTAATATGTAAAATCAACTAAAAATGAAATTATGATTAAAAAATTAACAGCCGAGTTTCTAGGAACTTTATGGCTCGTATTAGGTGGTTGTGGAAGTGCAGCCCTTGCAGCTAATGTCCCCGACTTGGGAATTGGCTATATCGGAGTCTCGCTAGCCTTTGGACTAACTGTACTGACTATGGCTTATGCCGTGGGACATATTTCGGGCGGTCATTTTAATCCTGCTGTTACCATCGGCCTTTGGACAGGTGGTCGCTTTTCTTCTAAAGAAATATTCCCTTATATTATTGCCCAACTTTTGGGCGCTATAGTTGCTGCTGCATTGTTGTATATTATAGTAACTGGTAATGGAACCGATATCGGTGGTTTTGCTGCAAATGGATACGGAGATAACTCCCCGCATGGGTATAGTATGTATGCTGCATTGATTACAGAAATCATAATGACGTATTTCTTTCTCATTATCATTTTGGGTGCTACTCACAAAAATGCAAATAAAAAATTTGCAGGTATCGCTATTGGGTTGGCACTCACCCTGATCCACCTCATCAGTATACCAGTCACAAACACCTCGGTAAACCCTGCCCGCAGTACAAGTCAGGCTTTATTTGTTGGCGGATGGGCTCTTGCCCAGCTATGGTTGTTTTGGGTAGCCCCCTTGCTGGGTGCATTTTTGGCTGGTTTAACTTATAAGTTTCTTGGGACGAAAAAGTAAATTTGAAGATAAAGAACACAAATTTTAGGCTCATTTATTGCCTAATCTAACTTTAAGTAAAATGGCGCTCTAGAAAAACCAAAGCGCCATTTTAGTGTTTAATATAAATACCTTGTTTTATTTGGTTAGCGCAGCTACCATTTTGGCTGCTCTATCTCTTACTTCTTCTTCTGTCCAACTCAGTTTCACCAAACAAGAAATTGTACGACCAACCCATTGGTCACTCTTAGAGAAATCTTGCTGATCAAAATTTTGCATTTGATTCAAAATTTCATTTGGCAACTTTCCTAGGGCTATTTTTTGAGTGAGATGCTCCCATTTTTTGTAATAGTGCCAGTTATTGTCATACCAATAGAAACATGCATCTACACCAGCCTCTTTCAGTGCATTTGCACCCTTTCTAGCGCTATTTTCGTCTTGCAAAAATATATTTAGAAAAGAATAATTCTCTTCGCCACCTGCTGGCACACGTCTAAAACTTACACCTTCGACACCACTTAAGGCTTCGCGCAATATTCCATAATATTTTTTCTGTATAGATAAAAATTCATCCAAACGCTTGACTTGTGCCAAACCCACTGCCGCATGTAATTCGGATATTCTATAGTTATACCCCAAAAATGGATGTGTTTCTGCTCCTCTATCCTTTCCATGATGGTCATGACCGTGATCCGAAAAATGATCGGCATGCTTGGCATATTTAGCATTGTTGGTAATCACAGCGCCACCTTCCCCACAGGTAATTGTTTTTACATAATCAAAGGAAAAACAACCCAAATCTCCAATGGCGCCCAACGGCTTTCCATCATAGCTTCCCCCTATGGCCTGACATGCATCTTCCAACAAAATCAAATCGTGCTTTTCGCATAAAGATTTTAAGGCATTTAGATCAGCCATCGAACCACACATATGCACAGGCATGATTACTTTGGTTTTCGGTCCAATGGCTGCCTCCACGGCAACAGGGTCTAATGTAAGCGTATCGTCTACATCTACAAGTATAGGCACAGCGCCAATTGCAATAATAGATTCAAAACTCGCCACAAAAGTAAATGTTGGCATGATGACTTCATCTCCTGCCCCTACTCCTGCACTAGCCAAGGCCACAGTAAGCGCTGCCGTTCCACTACTTACCAATTGGGCGTGATTGACTTGCATACGTGCCTCCAAAGCAGCTTCTAATTCTTTGGCTTTCCAATGGCCGTTTCTATTTCCATCAAAACCATAACGCATCAGTACTCCCGATTCTAATACATCGTTTACTTCTTTGCGTTCCATATCTCCAAATAATTCAAATCCAGGCATGCTATTATTTTTAGTAATTCTGCCTGCTAAATTAAGGTTTTATGCGAATTAAAAAATCAAAACTATAGAAAAATCACTTTATTTATTTTTAAAACTGCATCTTAAGAAGAGAGTGATTTACACCTGCGTTGCCCTTTGTAGCGGTAACGAGCAATTGTTAATTTTGTATATATATTTGATTGCTCTGCAAAAAACATCTAAATAGATACTATAAACCACTTTGTCTCCTTCCATCTTTAAATATACTTTCCTAGTTTACTCAAATCAAAACTTGGTTTTTTGATTCTAGCAGATCATTTTCAATCACAGCTAATATAGTAATGAAATGAAAAAATATGCTGTTCAATGCAGTAACATTATTTTGCAGAACATATAGTAAAATATTACCCCTATTGTTAAAACAACACAAATAGTAAAACAATAATAAGGCAAATAAAAAGTAAATCCCAATGAGTGAGTTCGATTTCTATTTCATAACCGAAAGTTGACTCCTCTTCTTTTTTCTTGAAGAGGTTTTTAAAAAAACGAAACATAAATATAGCTTAGACATTAGATGATTGTATCATCTAGTGCAAATATACCTTTTAGACTAAATTTAATCTAACAAAAACAATAAAAATTATATTTTTAGAAGAAAAAACAACCATAAGCACTTCATTTACAGGTTTTTTTTACATTACCTTTCAGTTCTAAGCTTTGCACTTCCAAAAAAACGCACTTCAATTAATCACTAAAAAACCAGAGTTTAATTGCCATCAATATCACCATAGTTATCAAAAAGAATTTGACCACTTCATCCCCTTTGTTTACCGACCAACGTCCCATTAGCCACCCACCTGCTGCTTGCCCAATAGCCATGGTAAGCCCTATTTCCCAATGCAACTTTTCATTGACCCAAAATACCAAAAGACTAAAAAGCGTATACACCAACATCACCATGACCTTGAGAATATTGGAATTAATGAGACTCAGCTGATTGATTGTACTTAGGGTAAGTAAAATGAATATTCCCGTACCCGCCTGTATAAAGCCACCGTAAACCCCAATAAAGAAAAAAGCAATAATACTGTAAACTTGGTGTTTTCCACTAATACGCTCTTGGAGTAGCAATAAGTTTTTTTTTGGTTTGAATACCATAAATACAACAATGACAATCATAACAATCGCCAGCACTTTTTTAAATAAACCATCATTAATATCTATTGCTATGGTAGATCCTAAAATAGCACCCAGAGTAGCAACAATTGCCAATTTCCATCCCAAAGGAATGTACTTGTTGGTAGCTCCCTTGCTTCGAAATCCCAAAAGCGAAAAGATGGATTGGACAAAAATTGCAATCCTATTGGTACCATTTGCAGTGGCACTATCGAGACCAACAAATATTAAAATGGGCAAGGTAAGTAAAGAGCCACCTCCTGAAATGGTATTGATAATTCCAACTACAAACCCTATTCCGATCAACAATAAATAATGATACCATTCCTGCATAATGCAAATGTAATTGCTTAGAGCGTAATTCCTAAGAAAATGAGATGAAATTAATTTCAAAAAAGCTTGGTTTAATAAAAAAAAGGATGTTATATTTGCACCCGCATTGCAGCAACGCAATCATGGAGAAATGGCAGAGTGGTCGAATGCACTGGTCTTGAAAACCAGCGAGGGTCACACCTCCGGGGGTTCGAATCCCTCTTTCTCCGCTTATAGAAACCTCAATAGCCTAATTATTAGCTAGTTGAGGTTTTTTATTTTATGGTATTTGTATATTCCTATTTAATTATGGATGCTTTTTGTAATCGATCCCAAGTCTCTTCACCTGTATATCCCCAATATGAGTAATTGAGCTTTAACGTATTTTTATCTTTTAAGTGAAGTTTAGTTCTCATAGCAAAATTTTCATTATTTTCTTTATAGGTATAATTCGCTATACCCTTTATACCATTAAAAACTATTTTGCTCATAGCAAGTGACTTATAATCACTTCTTTCATTTGCTATTTCTATATAAATAGAGTAACATTTTAGCGCACCTTTATCTCTTTTAAACTCATAAATAACAGAAAAAGTTTCGTTATCTTCTGTATAATTTGCTTTCCATTTACCTAATAATACATCGTCATTCTGAGCATTAGAACATGTAAGGCTTAAAAGAGCAATAAGTGTTACTGCTATTGATTTCATTTTGATTCTTTTTAAATTAGGAAACAAATGTAATCTTCAAATGCATCAATATTGACTTGCCCTATAATACTGTACAAAAAAGTATCTTAAAGTAAACTGAAAAGCAACACTATATTTTTTTATGAGCCTTTTTAAACTCTGTTGGTGTTTGAGTAGTGAATTTTTTAAATGCTGTATAAAAAGCCGCTTTGCTATTAAATCCAACATCTAAAGAAATTGCATAAATAGTATGGGATTTGGGTTCTAGTAACTTCTGTTTTGCTAGTTTTATTCTAAAACTATTAATATAGTCGGGGAATCCCATGCCAGAACTCTGATTTATTGCTTGAGATACATGATGAACAGATTTGTCTAAACTTTCGGCAATTGTATTTAGCTTTAAATCAAAATCCAAATACAGCTTTTTTGTTCTCACTAAATCATCTATTTCATTAAAGAGTTCTGAGGCATCTTTTAATGATGATTTAGCATATTTATTTTGGGTAACTTTAGGTAAATCTTCAAAATCTCCAGTAAATGCAAAAACTGGAAATTGAATGATCGAATATGTAAATACAAAAAAGAATAATGCAATTACCAAAGTTTCAAATTGCATACTTGATTTATAAATTTCGAAGGTAACGTCGTTTTCTATAGTTACCCAAGTAATTATCTCTCCAATAATCACAGCCAATTGCAGTACAATAAACCCTAGTAAGACTAAATTTATCCAGTTATATTTAAATTTTTCTGTGTTGTCTAACTTAATATGAACTGGCGATTTTTTAAATCGTAAAAAAGCTAAAAAGAAGAGAATTATATTTATAATCGAAGTAATTAAAAATTCTAATTCTAATAACTCGTCATACCGATTTTTTTTTGTGAACGCTATAAATTCTTGTAATGAGCTATACTCAAAAACAGGTAAAAAAAAGAGCCATCTAATTACAGTGTATATGGAGAATATCACTAACCACCTTTTTATGTTTATCTCCGCCCTGATAAAAAGTAACACAAAGTAATACAGTAAAAAGCCAAACAAATGAATAAACAGATAGGATAACCCAAAATATGATGTTTGCCCTTCATATTTTATTGTTATGTAGTAATCTAAAGCAGTAAATGTGTATAAAAAAACAATTGCAGCAAGTACATAACGTATCTTTCTACTTCTACCTAAGCCTGTTTTTCTGAATAAAATAAATATAAATAAAAGGGTACCAATAATTACACTTAGTAATGGCGCTATATCAAATAGATTCATGCTACGAATCTATAAAAAATCGAGCTAAATTTAATCTTCATCAATATTATTTATACGAATTTGTATTTCTTTTAAACGTAACCAATTCTGATAGTATAGTGGTAATTCTGAAACACTTTCTATATACTGAAACACATACATCACTAACGCAAACAATGCGCCATATTGAACAATACCATCTTGTACAGAAAAAATAATTGACAATACTAAAAACACTATCAAGATTAACCACGAAAGTGAAAAGTTTAATGCTTCTAAATCTGATAGCCTAATATTCCATTTCATCATCTTTTTAAGATGTAATCTTAACAAAAATGGCACATTTGACTTAATTACATCCACTTGGTATTCTAATTCATTGTTATATCCTTTATTTAATGCAATTGTTTTTTTACTATTTAACCAATACACACAAGCTATTAATATTGTACTTACTAAACAGCCTATAAATGCTGTAGTATTTAGTGTTGCAATAACAATAACCACACCAATAATCCCAACTACAGAGGTTATAATTTCTGGCATAGAATTTTCCATAAACTCTACCCACTCTTCTATCATACCTAATCTTGCTGTTTTTACAGATGATGAAAGCTTTATTTGCTTAGTCAATATCCCTTCTCCTAAGTCTTGATATACTCTTGCATAAAATCTAGAATCGAAAACCCTTCTTCCTGCACCAATACATAATGCCAGTACACCCAGAACGCCTAAATAAATAGCGCCTTTATGATTATGGTTTATAGCATCTTCTACAGCATTTCCTATAAATAGAGGGAATAATATGGTTATTATTGTTTCTAATAAAATTAAAAACAATGTAAAACCATAGCTTAGTTTATATTTTTTTATTGTGCTTTTAAGATTCATAGCCTATTTTATACTTTTTCACAAAAGTGGTTTTTATTACATAGAATACAGATGGAATTAAGTAGAGTGTTAAAATAGTGGAAGTTATCATACCGCCAATAGTTACTATTGCCATTGGTGTTCTTGATTCGGCGCCAGCATCTCCAATACCCATTGCATTTGGTAGCATGCCAAAAATAATAGCTACTGTAGTCATTATTACAGTTTTCATTTTAGTTTTGCCAGCTGTAATTGTTGCCTTATACAAATTCATTTGCTTTTTATCCATTAAATAATCTGTATAATCATGAATTAGAATATCATCATTTACTACCAGACCTAGTAATGTAATTATTGCCATAAGAGACATGATATTCATTGTAGATCCAAAAACATACATAAAAACAAACACTCCAATCATTGCCATTGGCACAGTTGTAAATATCACAATTGGCTGCCAAAAACTTTCTACTAAAGAGGCTAAAAGCATATACATTAGTAAAAACGCAATACCGAATGTAATCATCATATCCGTTGTAGCTTCGTTTAGCTCTTTTATATTACCTGCCCAAGAAAAACTAACTGAGCTTGGCAATTGCGTGTTTTCTATTAACGTTGAAATAGTTTCTTGTACATCACCTTGAAGTGCATTAGGTGTAAGACTCGCAGAAATGTTTACAGTCTTTACCTTGTTATCATGCTGAATTTGTGAAGGTGATTCTTCATAAAAAACACTTGCTAACTGACCAACCGTATAAACACCTTGCTGTGTAAAAATGGGTAATTGCTCAATCTTACGTACAGAATTAATTTCGTTATTAGGAGCACTTACTGTAATATCATATTCTTTACCATTTTCTTTCAAAACAGTTGATTTAATTCCGTTTACAGCATTTCTGATAGTTAAAGCAATATCTAAAGATGTTAAATTTAATTCTGCTAGCAATCTATTGTTTGGCTTAAAATGAATTAGAGGATTTCCTTTTCTTAAACTAGACTCATAATTTAATAATCCTTCAATATTTGCTAGTTCTTTTAAAATAATGGCATTAGCTGTATTCAAATCGTTTTGATTATTCGATTTTAGCATAAACTGAATAGGCGCACCATCCTCCGCACTAGCTGTTGACACAGAAGCTATTACTTTTGGTATCGCATCTAACTTATTTTTTAAATCTGCTGCGAAAACTGAGTTAGAAAAATCACGTTTCTCTTTTTTTACTAATTTAAGTTTGATATTTGCAAAGTTTTCACCAACTGTATTATCGTCTTTTTGTCCAATAATAGTTAAAATAGATTGTACTCCAGTTGCACTATTCATTTGACTTTCTACTTGCTTTATAATTTTTTCTGAAGCATTTACAGACGTTCCTGAAGGCATTTCTAACTGTACAAATACATCGCCATTATCTTCTTGTGGTTGAAACTCAAATCCAATTGATGGCAACAGTTGGGTAGTACCCAAAAACAGGGTAAACATAACAGCAAAAAGCGCAATAGGTTTCCACTTTTTGGATAGCAACTTAATTAATGACTTTTCATAAACATTTTCTAACCAATCAAAAAATCTAATAGAAAGTTTTGCTAACCTATTTGGTTTACTCTCTTTTTTTAATAATACACTTGCCAACATTGGTGTTAGCATAAATGATACAATAAGTGAAAATATAGTTGCTGCAGAAATGGTGAGTGCATATTCTTTAAAAAACGCACCTGTAGATGAGGTCATAGAAGCTATAGGTAAAAACACCACTAAATTAGTTCCTGTTGATGCGATAACTGCCATCATTACTTCTTGTGTGCCTTGTATAGCTGCTTCTTTAATTGGAATACCTGTGTTACGTAAACGAATTATATTTTCTAAGACCACTATTGAATTGGAAACTAAAGCACCAATAGCTACCGAAAAACTCATTAGTGTCATCATATTTAATGAACCCCCAAAAAGTTTTATAGCAATAAATGTTCCCATTAGTGATACTGGAATTGAAACACTTACAATTATTGTTGTACGTACATCATTTAAAAAGAAAAACAGTATAATTCCAGTAATTATAATACCTAAAATAATATTGGTCAGCGCATCATCTACCGCACTCTCTACGTATTCTGAAGTATCAAAAGGTACGCTTAAAGAAACTCCTTTTGGAAGCTCACTTTGCAATTGTGCAACCACATTTTTAGCTCCTTGAGCAACAATCACCGCATTGGCATCCGCGGTTTTCATTATACTTACACTTACAATATTTGTATAGCGTTTTTGCTCTGTTGCATCATAAAATATTGCTTTACCTTGTACCGTTTTTATGGAGTCGGATACCGTTGCAAAATCTGTGATTTTTTTGATACCGAAGGGTGTTGAGACATAACTATTAGCGATATCCTGTGCGGTTTTAAAATTTTCTCCTACTGTTACTGATGATAATCGATTGGTATTGACATAACTGCCTCCAGAAATTTTATTGTTGGTTGCTTTTAAATATTCTGAAATCTCTTGAATACTCATACCCATATCGTACATAGCCTTTTTATTAGCAAGTACCTTTATTTCGCGTTCTTCACCACCAAATAATTCTATTTTGGAGACTCCGTTTAGCTGACTTAGCTTATTTTTAATTTTTCGATCTACATAATCATAAAGTTCACTACCTGATAATTTATCTGACGATACCACAAGATCTATAACAGGTGCATCAGATAGTTTGTATTTAAGCACTAACGGCCTTTCGGCTTCTTTGGGCAAATCAGGAATTACTAAGTCTAGTTTAGTTTTTACTTCGTTAAGAGCTTTATCTGGATCTGTACCATTATTAAATTCTACAGTGATCAATGATGCATCGGGCATTGAAAACGATTTTAACTCTTTTAAACCGCTCAATGTTGCAACTTCCTTTTCAATTTTATCCGTAATTTCTTTTTCAATTTCCTCAGGTGTAGCACCAATATGCACTGTATTTATAATTACAGCAGGTATTTTAAGATCTGGAAATAGGTTCACTGCCAACCTATTATATGTCATGTACCCAAATATTACCAATGCCAGAAAGAGCATGGTGGTAGTTATAGGCCTATCTATAGCGAGTTTTGTAATCTTCATATTCAGTACTTTTTATTTTTGATAGAAATTGCAGTGCCATCGCTTACCTTATCAATACCTGATAACACAATTTCATCCCCATTGGCTAAACCTTTTATAACCTCAACTTCAGTTTCTGTTCGTTTTCCAATTACTATATTTTGCTGTCTAGCAATACTGTCTTTAACTATATACACATAATGTTGTCCGTTTTGTTTTCTAAAGACATCTATAGGTATCCAAACACGCGCTTTTGGTTGCCCTATCTCAACCATTATATCTATCGTATTACCTGCATACATTACGGTATTTGTTTCAAAACTTGCTGTAACCATGAAAGCTCGCCTTTGTTCATCTAACTGCATGGCTTTTTTTGATATTTTACCGTATATTTTTTCTTTATTAATTATAAAAAACACATTAGCATTTATGTGTATATCTTTAATTTCGTTAGATGTAACATAAAATTGAACCTCTACTTCACCTTGTTGTGCCATACTAAACACAGGCTCTCCAGCATTAATCTCTTGCCCTACAGCAACGTATAACTGGGTAATGATACCTGTAAATGGTGCTTTAATAACATTTACATTATTTAATTGCTCTAATGTCTTATTATCTATTTCAAACTGAGCCTTATAATCATCAACAGATACTTTACTTACTGCGCCTGCATTGAACAATTCTATTTGTCTATTGTAATCTTTAAAAGTTTTATTTTTCTGAATCTTTGCTTGCTCTATTTGTAATTGGTAATCTATTGGTGGATAAGCTACAATGGCTTTACCCCTTATAACTTTTTGACCAAGTAATGCATGCAACTTCGTAACCACACCAGATTGTTGTGCAACAAAATTTGTAGATTTTGAAAAACGAAGTTCCCCAAAATATGACTTTAAATCGTCTCGTTTTTCTAATTTTACTGCTGTTGTTTCTACGATAACTTTAGTTGCTTTAGTTTGCGCTTCTTGTTTTGTTTCTGTATTACAAGCGCTAATAATGAATAGCAGCAACAACATTAGATAAGTGTATTTTGTTCTCATTATGTATTGTTTCAAAAAAAATTTTATTTAATTGTTCCTAAAATGCGTCTTATTTGAAGTGATGCTATATGAAGTTCAAGGTAATCACTTAATAACTCTAACTTGCTTTGTACCAACCTCAACCTTATCTCTTTATGATCTATAGGCGTAACTACACCTAACTGAAGTTGTTTGTTATATATTTCTATTTCTTTTTGATTTAACTCAATAGTAGCTTTTCTAATATCAATATTTTCAATTGCCGACTTATAATCAATTTGTGCTGTTTGTAACTGCTTTAAAAGTTCGGCTTTTTTCCGTTGAAATTTTACTTGTGAAAGCTCTTTTTCTATTTGTGCTTTTGCTAATTCAGATTTGTTTTTTCCGCCAGAAAATACAGGAATACTTAATCGTAATTGACCAAAGAAGAGTGTGTTTTTATTGTTATTAAAATTAAAACTATTGTCTTGCCCGTTGAAGTTATAACCTGTAACTAAATTGAGTTTTGGATACCAAAACCTTTTTTTAGATTTGATATTTATTTCGGATATCTCAATTTCTTTTTTTAATGATTGGAGATAAGGCTGGTTATTTATCTCATTATAATTAACAGACAATTTTAAATTAGCACTAATTGACTCTAAATTATCAACCAATACAAACTCCTCTTTAAGATCTATATTCGCTATTGTTTTTAACTCATTAAGCAAAGAATTGTATTGCTTTTTTGACTTGTTTAAAGCTGGAAGTGTTTTTTTGTAAATTGCTTCAGCTTGATACAATTCTAACTTACTTACTGCTCCCTTCTTATAAACAGACTCAATTTGCTTAAACTGCAGTTTTGCTAAATTGGAATCTTCTTCAAGTACACCCACACTCTCTTTAATTAAAATAGCTTGCCAAAACAAAATAGACGCCTGTGTAATAATCTCATTTTGAACTTGCTCTATATTTATTAAGCTTAGTTCATTAGCTAGTTCAGCTATTTTAAGTGAGGATATTACGTCACTATCATATAATACTTGAGTGATTGTTGCACTAAGATCAATAGAGTTGTTAAAATTGGTTCTTAATTGCGTAATACTACCATCGAACTCATCGCTTATAAAAAGGTAGTTTTTATTAAAATCGCGTTGATAAGCCCCTTCTAAAGACACACTAGGTAACCAAAATGATCGTGCGATCTTTTTATCTTCTTTAGAAGATTTTGTTTGATAATTTGCCTGTTTAAGATCTAAATTATTATTCTTAACTAAATCAATGTAACTTTTTAAGTCATGTTCTTGTGCCTTTATAGCTGCACTAAAAATTAAAAATAGACCAACTATAATTTTGGTAACTATTTGAAAGTTGTTCATCATTTACATCAAATTTTAAACAAGCTTTCTATATAATACTTGTTTATTGTTTTGAGCAAATGTAATTGTGTAATACTTGATAAAAGACTTTCCCTATAAACCTAGATAAATTTCTAACTACAAAAAGTGTCTTGATTTATAGGGATATCAAATTCATGTGAGGTCGATACCTTAAATACAGTGTTTTTTGACTTTATCAGAATAGGCGTGCTTCGAAGGGTTTTTCATTGCTCGAGAAGTCACAATTATGTATAAGAAAAGACAAAAAACATCTTTAGAAAGCCTTCTGACCTATCCTCTTTTTTTTGTAATTAGTATCCTCTTTATGCTTCCATCTCTACCATGGTATGGTAAACATTTTGTACATCGTCATCTTCTTCAATTTTTTCCAACAACTTTTCTACATCAGCTACTTGTACTGCATTTAATGGTTTGGTGACTTGTGGAATTCTTTCAAAACCAGAAGAAAGTATATCGATTCCTCTTTCCTCCAATTCTTTTTGTATGGCGCCAAAACTACTGAAAGGAGCGTACAAAAGTATCCCATCTTCATCTACAAATACTTCTTCGACACCAAAATCGATCATTTCCAACTCCAACTCCTCCGCATCCATTTCTCCTACTGGTATTCGAAAATTACAGCTATGATCAAACATAAACTCCACCGAACCAGAAGTACCCAGACTACCATCACATTTGTTGAAATAAGAGCGAATATTGGCAACCGTTCGGTTATTGTTGTCTGTAGCAGTTTCAATCAATACAGCTACGCCATGGGGGGCATAACCCTCAAACAATACCTCTTTATAATTGGAAGTATCCTTATCCGAAGCTTTTTTTATAGCTCGCGCTATGTTGTCTTTCGGCATATTGGCTGCCTTGGCATTTTGAATCACCGCACGTAATCTCGAATTAGTTTCCGGATTAGGACCTCCTTCTTTTACCGCCATTACTATATCTTTACCGATGCGCGTAAAAGTTTTGGACATAGCCGACCAGCGTTTCATTTTTCTTGCTTTGCGAAATTCAAAAGCTCTTCCCATAGATAATGATAATTTGATTTGTACAAAAATAAGAAGTTTGCTGCTTCGAGACAATAGATTTTTTGCAGCAAGCCTAGCTTTTTTATTTTTATCTATTTCAAGTTTGGAAATAAATAAGGCATATATGCAATCAATATACTTTTGCGATAAATTGTTGCGCTTGTTTATGCCAGATCGCATAATACAACTCTACATCTGATCTGGTGTAAATCACCAATGGCACACGCTTGTTATAACTTGCAAATTGTGGAATACTCAACACCTCTTGTTCTTTGATCTCAGAATCCAAACAGCCCATACGAGTACTCATTATCCCATTGGTATAAGCCCTATAATATTCAAATTGCCATCCGTCTACCAATTTCTTTTTATAGGTACAACCAAGTATATGTGTATTACAATTATCTAGTGCTGCCTTTTTGGACAACCAAAATGCAAATCGCTTATCATCTACGATACCTGTCTCGCTGGGATCTATATATTCTATATGCTTATCGATTACCCAACGACGCATATTGGATTCTGTATTTGGAAACATCGAAAGATCGGTTTTATCCAATCCCTTATCTGCTTTTTGGATATTCTTTGGTGTCCACACATGATAATACAAATCGCAGTCATTTGGTATGTAAGCCACTATAGGTATTTGACTATTATACGGTTCAAATACAGCAGCACTATTTACCAAACGCTCCACAGAGGCTGCTGTACAATGCATCAAGGTACTTTGAATAGTAGCTTTTCCAAACTGGAAATACGTAAAGCCTTGTTTTTCTTTTTTCTCCATAGCAACATCCAAAAAATGGGTGTTGCAAGGGTCCACTTTCTGTCTTTTACCTATCCCTATCTGTACTTGGTAATTTTCTTCATTGGATTTAGGTTCCATTAGTATAAATACCCTCTTTTGACCTGGCTCTGCCTCTGGAAATTGGGATAAAATAAAATCTAACTCCGAGCCTTCTGCTGCAGGCGCACTTTTGCTCTCTGCTAACTTATTGGAATTACATTGTTGTAACCCAAAAAATAACACCAAATAAAAAAATGATCTCATTTACCTTTTTAATTATCGTTGTATATTCCTCTTTGAAATAAAATATTTTATCACAAATATAAGCAATCCAGTAAAGCTTATGAATTAAAATAAAACAGCAATCGTAAATAGATCGCTACAAACCAGAAAACCAAACCAACTATAGAAAACAAATAAGGCAAATACAGAAATATGGCATTTGCCTTAGCTATAGCAAGTTGCTATTTTAAATTCTTTCAAATAGTTCTCTCAGTTTATGCCTAGTGATGGTATCTTTCCAATCTTTACCTAAGGCATTTTCCCAAAGAGGCTCTAAACTCAAAGAAACATTTATCATGGTGTCAAATTCCTTATCACTCAATCCTGCACAGACATTTTTGGGTATATATATCTGGTGCTTATCTACCATTTTTTTAAACACTTTTACTCCTTCAGGATAAAACTCTTCGATCTCATCAAAGACCATACAGTTTCCAATACCGTGTTTTACGCCCAGCAAATAAGAGAGCCCGTAGCTCATGGCATGTGCAACACCAACTTGTGAGTATGCTATACTCATTCCACCGTGCCAAGAAGCCATCATAAGCTTGTCCTGAGATTCTTTTTCTTCTATATCCTGCAAATACACCTCTTCACATAATTCCATAGCCTTCTCTCCGTAACTTTGACTAAAAGCATTGAGATAGGTGCCAGTGAGAGATTCTACGCAGTGTATATAGCAATCCATACCCGTATAAAACCATTGGTTTTTTGGCACCCCGTCTGTAAGTTCTGGGTCGAGCAATACCTGATCAAAAGGAGTGTAATCGGAATTGATACCCAATTTGCGTTCTGGCCCCATCAATACCGTAGTTCGACTAACTTCCGCCCCTGTTCCAGAAATCGTAGGTACTCCTACATGGTACACCGCTTGGTGATGCACCAAATCCCAACCTTGGTACTCAGAGGCACTCCCTGGATTGTTGAGCATGATGGCTACAGCTTTGGCCATATCTAACAAGGTTCCACCACCAATTCCGATAATTCCAGAAGGCTTTTCGGCAAAATTGTCGTTTAACTGCTTTACCAAGGCATCTACTTGCTTGGTTTTTGGCTCTTCTTCTGCAGAAACATAGATAATCTGGTCGTTGCAACACAATGGTATCCTTTCAATCAAAGCTTTTTTTGCCTCAAACACATCATCTACCAAAAACACAAATGGTGCTTCCGAATTGCGTCGTTTAGGGGTAAGTATTTCCCCCAACTGATCGAAGCTACCTCTTCCAAATACTACTCTTGGAACCATTGGAAAATTTCTAAACTTCATATTTCTTTATTTAGTTGGTTTTGGAATTTTTCTATAAAACGGCCAATGTGTAGTCCGTCTACCAGAGCGTGATTGGCTGCTATAGAAACATTCATATAATATTTATTGTCTTTCTTTTCTCTTTTGCTAAAAGCTAATTTTGGCACAGTTTCCCAGCTTCCCGAATGTGGCTCTTTGTGCCCACTAAAGGACAACCAAGGCATAGCCGAACAATAAATACAATCGAGGGTGTTTTGTGGCGGAAACAAATTGGTGCCTTGGGCTACACGTTCTTTTTCTTTCAAATAATTCCTTACAAAAATAGAAATATTTGTGTCATAACGCACAAAAGTAAATCCTATCGTTTCATCGGCATGCATCATAGTAGCAGAAGCATGTAGGGTATCAAAAACCACAATTTCCCCATCTAACTCACGCATTCGCAATGGCTCTACTTCCACCATTGCACTTAAGCAAGCGTGCAAAAGCAATGCAAAAAACGGCATCTCTTTTTCTTTCGCCTGCAAATAAGCAGTGGTGACTTCTATAGAAACCAATACCGAAAAATACGGATCATCAAATCTTTTAAAATGCTGAAAAATCTCTTTGCGATTCCAGTTTTCAAAATCTATCTTTCGCATTACAAATAAGCTAAAATATTTTTGATTTCGTGTATTTTGAGATAATTATCGGTAACGTTGTCTTCATCTACCAACTCATGTTGCCAAGTCGTGTGAAAAGGCACGTGCACTGCTTGTGCTCCTATATTTACCAATGGCAATACGTCCGATTTAAGAGAATTACCAATCATCAAGAACTCCTCTACTGGAATTTGTAAATGATCGAGCAATCTGGCATAATTGGCCTCTTTCTTTTCACTAAGCACCTCTACATGATTAAAATAGGCTTCTAAGCCTGACTTTTCCAATTTGCGCTCCTGATCCAACAAATCTCCTTTGGTAAGCAACAATAGGCGATAGTTATCACTAAGAGAGGCGAGCACTTCTTCTACACCTTCCAAGAGCTCTACACGATGATTGATCATGCGTTTCCCCAATTCTAATATTTCGCTTATGGTTTTTATATCGCATTTGCCATTGGAAATATCCATGGCCGATTCGATCATAGATAGCACAAACCCTTTTACACCATAGCCATACAATGGTAGGTTTTCCATCTCCTTCTTAAACAGTTCCTGATCGATTTTATTTTCCGTTTCATATTCTGTGAGCAATTTTGCAAAGGCATGCTCTGTATCTCTAAAATAGGTTTCGTTTACCCACAAGGTATCATCGGCATCGAACCCGATAACTTTGATATTACTATAATCTATTTCCATACTTTTTGTGCTGCTATTAAATCTTCTGGGGTATCTATTTCAATTCCCGAAACTTGGGTTACTACCATTTTTATTTTTTTTCCATATTCCAAATACCTAGTAGCTTCTATCTTTTCTGTAGCCTCCAAAGAAAGAATGTTCATTTTAGGAAAATCCAACAAGGCCTGTCTGCGAAAAGCATACACTCCTTTGTGCTCATAATAAACGGTATCCTCTTGCAACTCTCGCGGATATGGGATCGGTGCTCTCGAAAAATACAAAGCAAAATTGCGATTATCCACAACCACTTTTACATTATTTGGATTTTCTATTTCCTCCATTCCCTGCATGGGATTCATCAGAGAAGCCAAATCAATTTCTTGTTTGGGATCTTCTTTAAAAACTTCCAATAGTTTCTCCAGACTCTCCCTGTCAGTAAATGGCTCATCGCCCTGTACATTTACGATGATATCCACATCTACGTCCTCGGCAGCCTCCGCTATACGATCACTACCGCACTGATGCTCCTTTTTGCTCATTACCACCTTACCGCCTATTTGGGCAATGGCCTCAAATATAATATCACTATCCGTTACCACCATTACATCATCAAACAATTGGGTGGCCGTCATCGCCTCATAGGTACGTACAATAACTGGTTTTCCTCCTAAATCCTGCATCAATTTTCCAGGAAACCTACTGGCTTCGTATCTGGCAGGTATCATTGCTACTACTTTCACGCTGTTGGTTTTAAAAGCTGCAAATTACATTATTCTTTAGAATTTTTTGGTCGTAATTTATAATATATTTTGAAGACAACCCACAACACTACGATTACCAGCACCATAGCTATGGTAGGCCATAGCACCGAAACAGCAGCCAAAGCTGTTGCTGCACCTGTTTCTGCCACTGCAACACCCCCATTGGCCAAGCCACCAGTAGTAGCAGTAGAGGTCAATCTGGTAACAGCAGATGTCCCACTTACGGCGGCCGCAGTACCCCCACCAGCTATAATGGCCAAAGACCAACTCACTACCGGATCCAAATCGGCAACAGTTGCAATTACCACTATGGTCCCCGCAACTCCAGCCAAGGGCACAGCAATACTATCCAACATATTATCTAGCCAAGGAATTAGATATGCCCCTATCTCTACCAACATCGCTATGCCCAAAGTAATCATGGCAGTTGTAGAACCCAACCATGCAAAACTCTCATTGAGCCCCCAATCTCCAAAATGTGATGCTACCGATAAAACAAATAAAGGTAAAAACACCCTAAATCCCACCGCAGCAGCCAAACCGATGCCCAAAAATATACTGATGATCGTCGTACTCATATAATGTCCGTTTAAATATATAAAGCCATTCTATTGCCTGGTTAAATATACTAAAAGAATTTTTTAATATATCCTTTTTTTGGGGCTTCCTCTAGGTCGGAGCGCCCTCGAGTCGGGCTATCCGCTTTAGTTTTTTGTCACAAAAAAGTACTGCTATGGCTGTGGTAGCTTCCTCTGGTCGCTTCCTCGCTCATGCAGTACTAGTTTTTCTTCCAAAAAAGCTGCCACTACTATCCCTTAGCCATAAATAACAAAACTCGCATAAACGTAGTCATTTTTATCCAAAAAAAACCAAAATCACCTCATTGTCTGTAATGTTAATTTTAGAGAATTCCTTTTTTTAATCCTCCTCAAAATACTCATTTTGAAAACCCAACAAATACAATTTCCGCTTGGAACGCGTCAAGGCTGTATACAACCAACGCATATAGTCGGTATCTGGGCCATTTGGCAAATAAGGTTGTTCTATAAAAACAGTGTCCCACTGCCCTCCTTGAGATTTGTGGCAAGTTATCGCATAGGAAAACTTCACCTGCAGGGCATTGAAATATTTATTCGATTTTACTTTCAAAAACTTTTTGTACTTGGTAGGCTCATCTGCATAATCTTGTAACACCTCCTGATACAATCTATTTGCTTCTTCATAAGACAGAGAAGGACTTTGTGCCTCCAAAGTATCCAGCAGTAGTACTGTTTCAAATGGTTGCATATTGGGATAATCCACCATTTTTATCTTCACTTCTGCAAATCGAAAACCATATAAGTCTTTAAATCCAAAAATCTCCAATACCTCTATGATGTCTCCATTGGCTACAAATCCTGCATCACTATTGGGTTTTACCCAGAAGTAATTGTTGCGAACTACCATGAGATAATCCCCAGCGGTTAACTCGTTCTCATGAAAAAGTATACGCGAGCGTATTTGTTGGTTGAAAAGATTGGCTCTTTTGTTGGATCGAACCACGATCACCGTTTCTTCTTTCCCCACATTGCTATAAGCCTCATCTATGGCCGATTGTATATCGTGTCCGTCTACCAGACGAACTATATCTAAAAAACCACGGAGCTTGAAACGAAAATCTTCGTAAAAATTGTCTTGTATTCGTGAACGAATTTCTGTTGCATTATAAAGTATACCAGAATCCGAAGCCTGTCTTAGCACTTCTTGCATTTCTATCATTTCTACTTCTCTCTGATATTGCAAAGCCAGTTGGTTTTCGTCCAATGCCGGACTCACTATAGCATGTACCGGAGGCAATTGGGCTGTATCCCCTATCAAAATCAGCTTGCATTGGTGCCCACTATACACATATTGTATGAGATCATCTAATAGACTACCGTTTTCAAAAAGTTTACTATCGCTCGAAGTATTGGATATCATAGAAGCTTCATCTACTATAAACAGGGTGTTGCGATGTTTGTTGGGTGAAAGTACAAATTGCACCCCTCCTCCTTTGTTCGTTTTTGGGAAATATATCTTTTTATGAATGGTAAAAGCAGTGGTATTCGAATATGCTGTCATTACTTTTGCCGCCCTGCCAGTTGGCGCCATCAGTACACTCTTTACAGTAGATTTCCACAAATTTGCCACTATACTACCGATTATGGTCGTTTTTCCTGTTCCCGCAAATCCTTTTAACAAAAAAATACCGCTATCCTCCTTCTCCGTTATAAAAGCAGCCAACTTTTGCAAGACTATATCCTGTGTGGCTGTAGGGGTATATGGAAACTCTTTCTTTATGAGTTTATACAATTTGTCGGTATCGAGTATAGATTTCATCGGTGTGATAAAAATTTTTAGGCTTAATAAAAGTTTAAGAAACAGAACCATATTCAATTATAAAAAATCCTTATATTTCTCCTTCTCATGTCCAAAACAAGATAATAATAGTTGTCTATTTTATAATGGAAATTCGCACAAGTATGATAACCAAAACAAGGGAATACCCCTTACCTCATTGAGGAAAGCTCAAAGATAACATGAAATTTATGTCGAAAAACTTTTACAGATAAAAAAAAATTGTAGATTTGTGCAAAGCACTTTGTAAATTTTAAACAACATTATAATAAGATGAAGAAAGTAATTCAAATTGTTTTATGGGCAGCGAGTCTTTTTGTAGCTTACATGATTTACCAATCTATCAACGCTCCTATAAAATTTGAAAAAGTGAAACAAGAGCGTTATGTTGAAGTTATCAACCGTTTGAAAGATATTAGAGACGCACAGGAAGCACACCGAGTAATCCATGGAGATTTCGCAAAAGATTTCCCTAGTCTTATTAAATTCATCGAAAACGACAAGTTTACCATCCTAGAAAAAAAGGATTCTACTTTTATGTATTACGATAAAGTATTCCGAATTGATATGCCAAAGGATACAGTGGTAATTGATACGCTTGATTTTGTTCCTGTTAAAGATTCTTTGTTCAAAAATGATCCGCGATATAAAGAATTGATGTTTGTACCAAATGCTAAAAACAATGAGCATTTCAAGATGCAGATAGGAAAACTAGATCGCGGAGATTTAAAAATTCCAGTATTCGAAGCTAGTGTAAACAAAGACGTAATCTTACACGATCAGGACAAAGATTTGTTGGCAAAAGAAAACGCCACAATCTCTGTAGATGGTGTAAATGGGGATAGAATTTATGTTGGATCATTAACCGATGTGAGCACCAGTGGTAACTGGCCAACCCTTTATGACACAAAGAAAAACAAAAATTAGTAGAGAGGTAGTTCTCTACTCTGGTTACAATAAATTGTCCATTCAAGTAAGCTTGGGTGGACTTTCTTTTTGTATCGTAAACTGTACAAACAACAGTATCGTTAGCTATCAAGAATTTCCAGTTTTAGACGAAAACCCGTCTCCTCTAGCTGTGGAACTCACCCTAAAAAAAGCTATTGCATCTACCGAAATCTCCAAATATCGTTTCAAAGAGGTAAAGCTGCTTTTCAAAAACGAAAAAACAACCATCGTACCAAAAGACCTTTTTGACGAAAAAGAACTACTTTCCTATTTGCGATTCAATTCGAGAGTAATCGAAAGTGATTTTCTAGCGTTTGACGAAATTCCAAATACCGATTTGGTAAATGTATATGTAGCATGGAAAAACCTAATTGATTATGCAA
Organism: Flavobacteriaceae bacterium; assembly: GCA_025800395.1. Taxonomy (GTDB): domain Bacteria; phylum Bacteroidota; class Bacteroidia; order Flavobacteriales; family Flavobacteriaceae; genus JAOXRU01. The sequence goes on along the minus strand of JAOXRU010000618.1, from coordinate 44,773 downwards.
AAAAACAATTTGACACACTCCAATATAGACACTACAACAGTATTCTTATAGAACACTATATTCGAAGTAATTCTACCAAACACGAAACCATACTAAAAATGGTTTTGGATACAAACAATTTTGTGCTTTTGGCTGTCAACAACAAAAACCTAGAATACATCAATAGCTTTTCGTATCGTACCAAAGAAGATTTGGTCTACTTTGTGCTATTTTGTTTAGAACAACTCGAACTCAATCCAGCAAAAACAATAATAGAAGTCTTTGGTAAAACCGATATGAATGACGATCGCTATAAGATGCTATATTCCTATATCAAAAACATTAGAATCAGCAATTTGGTCTTACCCATCCCTTATGATACGGTATATACCAAAGAAGACCCCATTTACGATACCACACCTATCGACGCTTTGTTATGAGAATAATATCCGGAATTTATAAAGGAAAAAGATTGCAGGCCCCAAAAAAATTGCCTGTGCGTCCAACTACCGATATGGCCAAAGAGGCCCTATTCAACATTCTAAATAACTACTATTATTTCGACGAAATAGAAGTATTGGATCTCTTTGCTGGTACCGGAAGTATTAGTTTTGAATTCGCGTCTAGATCTTGTCCAAAAATTGTAGCTGTAGATCAACACAAAGGATGTGTGCGATTTATATCGGAAATAGCACATCATCTGGAAGCACCAGTACAAGCCATACAAGCCAATGTTTTTGGTTTTTTAGAAAAACACCTTCAAAGTTATGATTTGATTTTTGCAGATCCACCATACCATTTTGAACTTGCCGACTATCAGAGAATTGTAACGCTTAGCTTTTCAAATAAGCTCCTTTCCAACACAGGCACCTTAATCGTAGAACATCCAAAACAAACCAAATTGGACAAAATTCCCCATTATTGGGAAACCAGATCTTATGGTGGCAGTAGTTTTAGCTTTTTCGATTGGGAACATAGCAACTAATTCTATATATCTGCTTGCCGTCAATTAATTTTTATATACGCATATTTCCCATTTTGAAATAGTATATTTGCCCACAAAAGCAGATCACCTTATCGCTGTCCGTGTTGTCGGAGAGAGGAAAGTCCGGACACCATAGTGCAGCATAGCGGGTAACACCCGTCCGTTGTGAGACGAGGACCAGTGCAACAGAAAGAATGTACAGATAATGCTGTAGTGAAATCAGGTAAACTCTATGCGGTGCAACGCCATGTAAACCAACGCTGGAGTGCGGCACGCGCAATGTTGGAGGGTAGGCGGTTTGAATGAATTGGCAACTATTCATCTAGATAAATGATAAGGATATACAGAATCCGGCTTATGATCTGCTTTTTTTGTTTTCAGACTTCTTAGAACTTTTTATTTTTCAGCATCATTCAAAAGTTTAATTCTATTTTTCGTATCTTTAAAAATGCATCTTATGCATATTTAGTAATTAGTTTATTTTAATGAAAATATTATGGCCATATTCAAATCTAAAAACCCAGCTTTGGGAAAAAAAACCTTTGAACAACCTATAGACCTTACTACAGAACCGATGACCATCGAAGGCACCGTCAACAAAACCTTTTTGTTGGGACTCCTCGTGGTGGCTTCTGCTGCACTTACCTGGAACATGTTTACTACAGGAGTTGGTGCACAATATGTAAGCATGCTCACCATCGGAGGAGCTATATCTGGACTCATAGTCGCTATTATTATCATTAGTAAAAAAAGCCTAGCTCCTACTCTTGCACCAGTGTATGCCGTGGTAGAAGGACTGTGTTTGGGTGGTATTTCTGTATATATGGAAATGAGCTACTCGGGCATTGTGATGCAAGCTATTCTCATCACTTTATCGGTATTATTTGGCATGCTTTTTCTTTACAAATATCGGATCATTCGCGCCACAGAAAACTTTAAACTCATCGTGGGGGCAGCTACATTAGGAATATTTTTGGTATATCTGATATCTTTTGTTGGAAGCTTTTTTAACTTCCATGTACCATACCTGCACGAAAATGGTCCAATAGGTATCGGTATCTCTTTATTTATAGTAGTAATAGCAGCGCTCAACTTGGTGATCGATTTTGATTTTGTCGAAGAAGGAGCTTCCAAACAAGCACCAAAATACATGGAATGGTATGCTGCCTTTGGCATCATGGTTACCCTGATTTGGCTGTATTTAGAAATCTTGAGATTGCTCAGCAAATTTAGAGATTAGAACACACAGTAAACAATATCTTTATAAGCCATAGGCTGATCGGCAACCTATGGCTTTTTTTTAAAAGCCTATATCTATTGGTTTCCCCTTCTTTTTAATGTGATTGTTTTTTTATGCTTTTTATCCAAATTCCGCATTACCATTTACACTATCTTATCGGAGAAATCAGCAATACACCGATACATTTAAAATCCTCTTGTTTTCATTTATATCCTGAAGTATTGTAAACAAGACATTTAGTTTCAATCCTTAGTTTTTCTTGTAATATTTCCCTTATTTTTATCCTACAAAAATGGGTTTTGTAAGAATAAAACTGGCTTACCACAACTATCGTACAATGCACCACAAAAAGCCCGTCTTATACAACTTACATTGTGCCGAAAACTACACTTGCCATACTTTAGCAGTGCATAAGAAAACAAATAACCGCCCAAAAAATCTTATCATTTTCAATAGTGTTCATAAAAGAGTCTGTTACCTACTTGGTGCAGGCTTTTTTTTTTTTCAAAACTCCTATCCAATTGGACGATCATATGAAATAGTTGCCAATAAAAATAGTAGTACTATCAAATGTTTGCTTCAGGAAATATAAAATAACGTTATTTACACTTTAGGAATAAAGGCTACAAGTATCAAATGACTTTAATAGGCCAACAATTCTTCCAAAGCTTTTTTAAATCGTTTTTTGGGTAAATATCCTGCTTCCAAAGCTGGGGCAAATGGAATTGGCGTTTCCAAACTACCTACTCTTCTTACAGCGGCATCTAGATACATAAAAGCCTCTTCCATCAACAAACTAGATACATCACTTGCAATTCCACCAAACAAGGAATCTTCCTGCAGAATTATTGCCTTCCCAGTTTTTTTAACCGATTGTACAATAGCCTCCTTGTCTAAAGGAATTAAAGTCCTCAAATCCAAAATATCAGCATCCACATTTAATTGCTCCGCAATTTCTAATGCCCAATGAACGCCAGCGCCATAAGTGATAATACTGACATCTTCTCCTTGTTGCAACAAGTTAGCTTTGCCAATTGGCAAGGTAAAATAATCGACTGGAACTTGCTGGTACTGGCTCCTATACAAAGCTTTGTGCTCAAAAAACAATACTGGATTGGGATCGTTAATAGCTGCCGTCAACAATCCTTTTGCGTCTAGCGCAAAGGCGGGATATATTACTTTGAGTCCTGGTGTTTTGGTAAACCACGCTTCATTGGTCTGAGAATGAAATGGCCCTGCTCCTACTCCAGCACCACATGGCATGCGTATAACCACATCTGCTTTTTCCCCCCATCTATAATGGGATTTGGCAAGGTAATTCACTATTGGATTGAATCCGGTAGACACAAAATCTGCAAATTGCATCTCCATAACTGCTTTCATCTTATTAATCGACAATCCCATAGCCGCTGATACTATAGCCGACTCACATATAGGAGTATTGCGAACCCTCTCTTTGCCAAATGCTTCTACAAATCCTTCTGTTATTTTGAAAACCCCGCCATATTCCGCTACATCTTGCCCCATGATAACCAAATCCGGATGTTGTTGCATGCTCTGATACAAACCTTCGCGTACAGCATCTACAAAACGTAGCTTTTCTTTGCTTTCAGAGGGAGATATGATTTCTTGCTCATATGGTGCAAATACATCTTCCAATTCATGTAATGCATCAAAGCCTACTGGCTCTTCCCTAAACGCTATATCCAAATGCTCGTTGATTTGCTTTTTAATCACTTTTTTCTCGTTAGATATCGTCTCTTGGTCTAAGATTCCTTTTTCTATAAGATGATTTTCAAAATTTTGAATTGGATCCTTTGCCGCCCAGATTTCCATGAGTTCCTCTGGTACATATTTGGTACCACTTGCTTCTTCATGACCACGCATTCTAAAGGTTTTAAACTCCAATAAAATTGGCCTAGGATCTTTTCGAATACTTTCTGCCAGAGCACTAACCTGTGTAAATACATCTATAATATTGTTACCATCTATTATATGTGCTTCCATACCATAGCCCACTCCTTTGTCTGCTAGGTTTTTACAAGCAAATTGTTCTGCTATTGGAGTGGACAGACCATACCCATTGTTTTCTACACAAAACAACACAGGCAAATTCCATACAGCAGCAATATTGAGGGCTTCATGAAAATCCCCTTCACTTGTTCCCCCATCTCCTGTAAATACTGCTGTAGCCAATGGTTGCTTGCGCAATTTGTTTGCCAAGGCTATCCCATCTGCAACCCCAAATTGGGGACCCAAATGCGATATCATCCCCACAATTTTATATAACTGGGTACCAAAATGAAAGGAGCGATCACGCCCTTTGGTGAATCCACTAGCTTTTCCTTGCCATTGCGCAAAAAGTCGGTAAAGTGGAATTTCTCTTGTGGTAAACACACCCAAATTGCGATGCATCGGTAAAATGTATTCGTGTTTTTGCAATGCTGCGGTAACCCCAACAGATATAGCCTCTTGTCCAATACCACTAAACCATTTTGATATTTTTCCTTGTCGCAATAAAATAAGCATCTTCTCTTCAATAAGACGCGGTTTTAACATGCTTCTATATAGGTACAAACATTGTTCTTTTTCCAGATTCTCGGTTGCGAAAAACATATGCATTCTTTTTAGAATTTATAGCCCTAAAATATAAAATATATAGAAACTTCCAGCAGCTAGTCGATAGCTAATTGCCTATATTTTTGATCGAATTGAAAGTGCTAACCAAAAAAAACTTACCAAATAAAAGCTCACTAAGTTCTTTATCACAAAAAACCAAATTCTACTTTGCAAAAAAATGATGTAATGCTTCTCCTTATTGGCTTATTTTTAGGAGATTATCAATGCAACTCAAATAAGACCGATATTCTCGTTTTAATCTCAAGTTCCCCTACAGCCAAAGTTTCTCTGTCCAATCTTCCAGAACTCTCGGCCATAGGAGCCATAGATTTTGCTCGGTATACTGGTTGGGGATTAGAATACTCAGATATAGTAATTGCTTTTCCCACTTTTTGTCCCAAAGCATGGGCATAGTCCTCAGCCTTTTGCTTGGCATCTTGTATGGCCCGAATTCGAGCTTTTCGCATCAAATCTCCTTGTTTGGTAGATAGCATTTGCACGCCATCAATTCGATTGACTCCAGTATCCATAAGCCCCTCCATAAGATTGTCAAAATCTCTCAAATCTCGCAATACAATATGTATGGCTTGTGATGCCCTAAACTCATATTGTTTTTTTTGATAATTGTAGTTTTTGTGTAATTGTATACGTTTGGATTGCACATCATTTGATGCAATTCTTTTCTTCCTACAAAATTTAATAATTCCATCTATACCTTCATCTACCATCTTTTTTGTTTGACTAGCAGATTCGCCTTGATGCTCTACTTGTAATTTAATAATGGCTTTGTCGGGTACGACATTAATGATTCCTGTACCGCTAACGCTAATACTAGGTACAAGACCTCCTTTTTCTTGGGCTATAAGACTCATGCTACTAAATAGAATTAAAATCAAACTTTTTTTCATTGTGCTATGTGCTATTGTTTAAGAGTCATTAGACAAATCTTGTGCCAAAGTACTCTATTTATTGCAAATGGAAAAAATATCCAAAAAAAACATCCAAATCCAATCAGATATATTCTGCTATTTTTTATTTCTTTCCATAATCCAAAGCAATACGATAGGCACGGCAAGTGCTACTACCAAAAAAGTATTGGTATACAGCAAATAAGGTCGCATAAGCAACACCGTTGCATAACCAGCAATGGCACCACCAAAGTGAGCACTATGACTAATATTCCCTAATTTCTGACGCATCCCATAAATGGAGTACAACAAATAACCAATACCAAATATATAACCTGGAATTTTAATGAAAGGTAAAAACAAAAACTGTAATTTCATTTCTGGATACAAAATCACCGCAGCATACAAAACACCCGTAACCGCACCACTTGCACCCACCGCACTATAATAGTATTCTTTTTGATGCATCGCTAAAGACAAAAGACTTCCTCCAAGTAAACTTACAACATAAACGATAAAAAAATTGGGTGTACCCAAACGCTGTACTACTATATCGGTAAAAAAATAGAGGGTAAACATATTGAAAAATAAATGCATCCTATCTACATGTAAGAAACCCGAACTAAACATTCTAAAGTATTCGCCAGACCGTATTGGTCCTATTTGAAACTTGTAGCGCTCAAAAAAATTACCATCATCAAACCCCTTCTTACTTACCAACACATTGGCAGCAATTAAAACAAGGAGGGGTACAGATATTCCATTTATCATCTGAAGTGTTTTTTCAAAAATAAAGAAAGCGGATCGAAAATACTATATTTGCCCTTCAAAACAATTGTATGCAATTTATCGTTTTTGTACTGGCTTACCCCCTATTGTGGTTGATATCGATACTTCCCTTTCCGATGCTTTATGCTTTTTCGGATTTTATATACCTGATTTTATACAAATTATTGGGCTATCGCAAAAAGGTTGTTCGTGCCAATCTTCGATTGGCTTTGCCCGAAAAAAATGAAGAAGAATTATTGCAAATTGAAAAACGATTTTACCACCATTTGTGCGATCTCTTTTTAGAAATGATCAAAACCATGAGTGCCTCCAAAGAGGAACTAAAAAAACGCTACATCATAGAAAACATAGAACCCATTTTGGCTTTGGAAAAACAAAACAAAAGCATTATTATCAATATGAGCCATTATGCGAGTTGGGAATGGTCTTTTGTAATAGATGAGTATGTTGCTTCTAAGGGATTTGGAATCTATCTCAAAATAGAAAATAAATACTTCGATCGATTGGTACGCAAAATACGCGCCAAGTTTGGAACTACATTGGTAGTAACCAAAAAAATCCGAGAGGTAATGGTCCAACACAAGAAAGATAAAGTACAAGCCGTTTATGGCTTTGCAAGTGATCAGTCGCCTATGTTGCACAAAGCCCAACATTGGGGAAAGTTTATGGGGGTAATGGTACCTATACATACAGGAGCTGAAATTTTGGCTAAAACACACGATTTGGCTATCGTTTATATGAGTGTTCGAAAGGTCAAAAGAGGATATTATAGAGCACATATCGATGTGCTTTCGGATAATCCTGCTGAAATTCCAGATTACCAAATTTCTGATCAATTTATGAGTATGTTAGAAAAACAAATACAGGATGATCCTGCATATTATTTCTGGACCCATAAAAGATGGAAACACAAAGACAAGGTTCCTGCCGAATATCTATAAGTCTAGTCGCATCTTGATATTCGATCGTATATACGGATTGTCTTTTGGTAGAGGAATTTCTTTAAAACCTACTTTTTTGTAAAGTCGTATTGCAGACTCTAGCTTGGTATTGCTGTAAAGCACCAAAGATCTCCAACCCATAGATTGGGCATGTTTTATGCAAGTATCCATAAGTTTTCGACCTATCTTCAACCCTCGATATCTAGGAGAAACCGCCATTTTTGTTAATTCCATACCATCAAGCTTAGTTGGCATCAAGGCAACGGTTCCTACCGCTTCTTCTTTATAGATTGCAAAAAAGATAAACCCTCCTTTATTTAATATATAGTTCTTGGGATGGCTCAAAACCTCTCGGTCGATTGGTTCTATTTCAAAATAATGATCTAGCCATTCCAAATTTAGTTTTGCAAAGGCAGAAGCATATTCAATTTTAAAAGGTTGTATATGTATTTCGTATTGCAAATTGATTGGTACTTCATGGTTTTGCATGTTTCTATATGCCTTCCATGTTCGGTGCTTAAAATCTTCTTGCTTTATGCGCTTCTCAATCCCTTCCAACATAATGGAAAACGAATCATAGTCTGGAAAAATTTCTTCCAAAGCCTTACTGCCTGCCTGCCAATACCTTTCCAGTTTTGGCAGTAGTGATTTTCCTCTATAGGTGAGACAAATGGGTTTTCTACGGGAATCATTTGGATCTTCCAATCGTTCCACAAAGCCAGATTGCTCCATCTTCTTTATCATTGCAATCACTGTCGGATGTGCAAATTGAAGAACTGCCGAAAGTTCCCCTATGGTACATTGTTTTTTTTCTTGTAACAAACGAAATACCAGATACCAATTGGGTTCTATTGCTACACCAACTTCTTTATAAAAATCACGACTCGAATGGGTCAATTTCTCTACTATGCGTTTTAATCTTGCCGTAAGACCGTGTACCCCATTCTCTTCTATAAAATCTCTCTCCATTATATCTTTTTTATGTAGTGCCCTACAAATATAACATAAAAGTATTTAGCGCATAGGAGTTTCAAGCAATCGATTTCCAATCAAACCTTAAATCCCATGCGTAAAAGAACTGACAAAAATCATATAAATAATTAATGAAAAAACGGTAATTTGTTATTCAAATACCACAATTATTATGAATATTGATCTGAAAATTGCCCAAGAGACTCCTATGGAGCCGATACAACGAATCGCTAAAAAACTAGGAATCGATCAAGAAACGCTAGAACCTTATGGCCATTATAAAGCAAAACTACCTTTAAGCCTTATAAAAGAAGAAAAAGGAAACCTTATACTCGTTACAGCTTTATCCCCTACTCCAGCTGGTGAGGGAAAAACCACAGTGTCTATAGGACTCACCGATGGTTTAAACAAAATTGGAAAAGATGCTTTGGCTGTTTTGAGAGAGCCATCCTTAGGTCCAGTATTTGGGATCAAAGGAGGTGCAGCAGGAGGAGGGTATTCTCAGGTCATTCCTATGGAAGACATCAACTTGCATTTTACTGGTGATTTTTCGGCAGTAGAAAAGGCCAATAATTTGTTGGCCGCCGCTATAGACAACAACCTACAAAATGTCAAACGTACATTAAACATAGATCCAAGAACCATATTGTGGAAAAGGGTTATGGATATGAACGACCGCTCATTGCGTCATATCACTATAGGATTGGGAGGCAAATTTGATGGTGTTCCTAGAGAAGATGGATTTAATATTACTCCAGCTTCCGAAATCATGGCCATATTGTGTTTATCTGAAGATTTTGAGGACTTAAAAAGACGCATTGATCGGATTCTAATAGGGTTTACCTTTGATCGCGAACCTATTTACGCCAAATCTTTGAAGGTTACTGGGGCCATGGCTATGTTGCTCAAAGATGCAATTAAACCAAATTTGGTGCAAACCCTAGAGCACAATCCCGCTATTTTGCACGGAGGTCCATTTGCCAATATCGCACAAGGAACGAACACTATTATAGCCACTAAAATGGGGATGAGTCTGGCGGACTATGTTGTAACCGAAGCTGGTTTTGGTGCCGATCTGGGAGCAGAAAAGTTTTTCAATATAAAATGTAGAGCAGGCGGTCTAAAACCAAAGGTGGTTGTATTGGTTGCCACTTTACGCGCATTGAAATATCACGGAGGAATAACTCTGGAGGAGCTACAAAACGAAAATGTAGCTGCGGTTCAAAAAGGTTTTGCCAATTTGGAAAAACACATAGAAAACATCATGCAATTTGGTATACAGCCTGTAGTTGCTATCAATAAATTCCATCGGGATACCAATGCAGAAATCGAAGCTTTGAAGGCGCTATGTGCTACCAAAGGAATAGCTGTGGAACTAAGTGAAGGCTGGGAAAAAGGAGGTGCTGGCTGTACCAAACTTGCACAAGCTGTAGTCCATGAAATAGAAAAAGGCAACGGCCATTTTCATTTGCTATATGAAGACAATTCTAGTTTGGAAGAAAAGATAGAGACCATTGCCAAAAAAATATATGGAGCTGATGGCGTGGTATATACCGCCAAGGCAAAACGCATGTTGCGCCAACTTACTAAAATTGGCATGAGTAGATTACCTATATGTATGGCAAAAACCCAATATTCTTTTTCGGATAACGCCAAATTGCTTGGTAGGCCAAGCGGCTTTACTATACATATACGCGAAGTAGAAGTGGCTAATGGGGCAGGATTTATCGTTCCAATTTCTGGTAAGGTAATGCGCATGCCTGGCCTGCCATCTGTGCCAGCAGCCGAACATATGGATATAGATAACCAAGGAAACATCAGTGGATTGTCATAGTTTTTTTTATAAAATACAAAGGTGTTGGGAAGTTTCCTGACACTTTTTTCCGCTACATAAAACACCCCATTCCCATAGTTGGATTGAATTATGATACTAAATTCCTACACATTACCACTAGAAGTTAGGATCGAATGTATTCAATCCAAACATATTCATTAATAGTTCATCTTGTATTGGTTTTTTTTGACAAAACCCAAGCTATATTAGATTTAGGGAATCGTTTATATAAATTTTAGTATTTTATCCGACAATTAGCATAAATCACAATTCTTGCAAACTAACATCTGTTTATAACAAATTATTTATGAAATATTTCTTTTGGATATTTTTTGGTATTCCAATAGCTATTTTTGCACAACAAGTCCCAAAAATGGAGATAGAAATTGGTTCTGACAACGACTACAAAGTAACCACTGCTCAAACCGATCGATATTACACCTATGGCGTAGATATTGCGTTACGGTGGAAACCTACTAGCCCCCACTATTTGAGCAAATATTTCCCTAACAAACAAAATAGCATGTCGGAAATTCAATTTCATATGGAAGCTTATACTCCTGAGTATTTGCAAGATGGCAGTGTAGACCCCAATGAAGAACGTCCATATGCTGGATGGTCTTACTTTCGATATGTACATAGCATGGCTTTTCAAAAGTCCTACCTCAAAATTGGAATGGATCTTGGCATACTAGGACCTGCTTCTATGGCTGGGAAGGTTCAAAATTGGTTTCATCGTCAAATTTCAAACGACGTAGAACTCCAAGGCTGGGATGAGCAAATTCCCAATCAGATTGGCATCAATTTGAGAGCGGCTTACGCCCTATCTTTTTGGAAGACGAAATATCTAGAAAGTTTTGGGAATGTAGAAACGGTATTGGGAAATATTTATATTTATAGCAAACCTCAAATTCAATTTCGCTTCGGAAAAATGCAAGCACTTCCATATTCTATAGGCTCCAACAACCAACTCATGGGGAATGGCAAAGATTGGGAGGCTTTTTTAGAAACTGGTTTTGGCGCCAAAATTTCTGCCTATAATGCTACACTACAAGGTAAAATAATGGATGGTCGACAACTCTTTACCTACCAGGAACTAAACAACGTTATATACAACTTTTATATGCGCATAGCTTTGAGATACCGATATACTGGTATTCGTATCACCTATCATGTGGCCACAGGAGAATTGCACAGCACCGAAACCCATCGTTTTGCAGCTTTCTCATTGGCACAACAATTTTGACAAACCATTATCTCTTTTTGAAAATGAATTAGGAGGTTTTTTAATTTCTTTTTATTTGGTAATTGTAATAGTGATAGCTCGCGCGCAAATATTTTATTTGATGTAGAGAATCGAGAAAATAACTTTTTCTTTTACGATGCAACAATATACCTGTAGAATGGTCATAAGCTTCATTGAGTATAAAACTTCTGGTTTTGTCGTGTTTCACCAAATTTGCCAATACTCTATAGTTCTCTTTATCGATATAAAATATCCAAGGATCTCCTTTGGGATACCTAACCTCTACTGCATAGGCGGGTCGTTTTTGTATCGTAGTATCCTTTCCCAAACGAAAATCTGCCTCCGAATTTAATAGGTTGAAAGGTTGGGAAGCTACAAAAAAACTGCCATGCGCGCGATCCACAAAAGATTGTGGTGCCTTCATTTTAGTTTTGATGCTATCACGTTGCATCTCAAACTGACCATTTGGAAATAAAATACTGGTAGTTTTGGCACCATTAGATTCCATTTGCTGCAATCGAATAATAAATTCAGGCAGAATTTGAAAATACTGAAACTCTATTTGTTGTTTTTCTTTGGTTCCGTTTTCCAAATAGAGCGTCGTTTCTTTCATAAATTGTAATGACTTAGTTTGTTTCCAAAGAGAATCACCTCCGTGGGCTTCAATAGATTTTTTGATAACTTCTCCCACCTCTGGTTTTTTCTTACATGACAAGAGAAAAACCAAACCAAAAAAAAAGCAAACCTTGAAAGATAATATACAACGCATTTGTGGTCTTTTATCCAAAAATACAAAAATATACAGGAATGAAAACTTATGAAAAGATAATGTAATCAGCATTTTAAAAACGTAATTTCATTTTCCATTGAAATAAAATATAAATTGGTACAATTAGACCTATATTTTGCGGTTAAAATGGCTTAAATTTTGTAAATTTATATACTACTTTTTTTTGAAGTAATATGTGTGAATTAATTATTTAACTAGTATTTATGGGATACTCGAAAGAACAGTTATTGGGTGCAAAAACCCGAAAGGAACTCATACGCCTAGCTCACGATCATCAGATCGACATCAGCAAGGCGGAGAAGAATCTAAAATATGAATTGGAGTTGGTCAAGTTACAAAGTGAACTTGTAAACTTGCAGCAGTGGATAGCCAAGTCCAAAAAACGGGTTGTAATTATTTTTGAAGGTCGTGATGCAGCAGGAAAAGGGGGATCTATAAAACGATTTAAACAACACCTCAATCCGCGTTCTTCAAGAGTGGTTGCCCTAAACAAGCCTACCGAAGTAGAACAAGGCCAATGGTACTTTAGAAGATATATTAAGGAGCTTCCCAACCCTGGAGAAATTGTGTTTTTCGATAGAAGCTGGTACAATAGAGCTGTGGTAGAGCCAGTAATGGGCTTTTGTACACAAAGTCAATACAACCAATTTATGGTTCAAGTACCCGAATTTGAACACCTCTTGTACGAAGATGGTGTAAAAGTAATCAAGTTTTGGTTTTCTATTTCTAAGCAAGAACAAAAAAAGCGTTTTGATTCTCGCTTAGACAATCCCTTAAAAAGATGGAAATTTAGTCCCGTAGATATGAAAGGACAAGATCTTTGGGATGATTACACCTATTACAAAGATCAGATGTTTAGCAAAACCCACACCAATTTTTGCCCTTGGACTATAGTAAAAACCAATGACAAGAAAACCGCCCGTTTGGAAAGCATGCGTCATGTACTTTCTCAATTTGATTTTGAAAACAAAGGAGAGGCAAACATCAATATGTTACCAGATCCCAATGTGATCATGCGCTATCACCGATCCGCAGTACAAATAGATATCTAATTCTATATTGGTCACACCAACAAACCTTTTGGTTTACATTTTGTTTGTAACCTTTAACATTTTAATGATTTAATTTCTCCTTTATGAAAGATATTACAGCAGAAGAACTCAAATTACTCAATAGCAAGCTAGGATTGCGCATTTTGTTTTCCAACAAAAAAATTAACTTAGAACGCTCCCTCAACAATATACGCTACGAAAAGCAAATTAAAACCTTACAAGAAGAACTCATCAAATTGCAGTCTTGGGTGATCAAAAACAGCAAAAAGGTAGTGATCATATTCGAAGGTAGGGATGCCGCAGGTAAAGGTGGTGCCATTCGTCGCATTACCGAACACATCAATCCTCGTCATTTTCGTGTGATTGCATTGGATATCCCTACTGAAGACGAAAAGCAACAGTGGTTTTTTCAACGCTATGTCAACCATCTACCTAAGCCAGGAGAAATCGTTTTTTTCGATCGCAGTTGGTACAATAGAGCGGTTGTAGAACCGGTAAATGGTTTTTGTACCCAAGAGCAGTACAAACGATTTATGAGCCAAGTAAACGATTTTGAGCGCATGATCATCGAAGGTGACACCTATCTCATCAAATTCTATTTTTCTATCTCAAAAGAAGAACAGAAAAAGCGATTTATGGACATCAAATTTAATCCACTCAAACAATGGAAAATCACCCCTGTAGATCTAAAAGCACAAGATCTTTGGGACGAATACACCAAGTATAAAGAAGATATGTTTTTGAAAACCAATAGCGAACATGCTCCTTGGCATATTATAGATGCCAACAAAAAGTCCCATGCAAGAAAAAAAGCGATTGAACATTTTTTGGAAATTATACCCTATACCTTTGACGAAGGTAAAGAAAAAATGAAATAAATGGTATACAACAATAAGCCAATTTTTGCCCAACTATAGGCAGAAATTGGTTTTTAGGAACTTTAATAGCCCCAAAAAATATTAAGAATAGAACGATAACGCCATCAAGATATATCGTGTAAAAGCTTAGTACATAATCTTCACCATCAACTCCCGCAACAAATCTCCATGGGAAATATTTCCAGCTCCTACACCTTTACTTTTCAAATCGGTCACCCGTATTTGATGAATGATCTGACTTATCTGTTTCATCCCAAAATTGGATGCTGCCATGCGATATTCTCTAACAAAAAAACTATGTATATTCAATGCTTTTGATACATTGCCATCTGACTTGTTTTCCAAACCATGAAAGGCAAACAACTGCGCAAAATAGCTGTAAAGCATGCCAATGGTAAGCACCAATGGATTGTCTTTTGGATTGTTTTCAAAGTATTTTACAATCTGCATGGCTTTTACAACATTGCGATCTCCTATAGCCTTCCGCAATTCAAAATTGTTGAAATCTTTGCTGATACCAATGTTTTTTTCAATCACTATAGGCGATATTTCAGCTCCTTTCTCAAGTACCAAATCTAGTTTGTTGAGTTCGTTTTGAATTTTACCCATCGAAGTTCCCAAGCTATCTATAAGCATTTGCATTGCCTTAGGGTGCAAAGTATACCCCATAGACCGAACTCTTTTTTGGATCCAATCTCCAATTTGATTTTCGTATAAGCTTTTACTTTCAAATACACGCCCGTTTTTTTTCAAGGCCTTGTATGGTGCTTTTCTTTTGTCGAGACCTTTGGGGTGTCTATAGCAAATAACCAAAATCGTGGATTCAACAGGGTTTTTTAAATAAGGTAGCAACTTATCTATAGACTTCGATAAGTGCTGTGCTTCTTTGATAATGAGCAATTGCTTTTCGGCCATCATAGGAAATCGTTTGGCATTGGCCGTAATATCGTCTACCCCAATATCTGCACCATACAATATCATTTGGTTAAAGCCCTTTTCTTCTTCCTGTAAAGCATGCTCTTCGAAATAATCCGAAATTTGATCGATATAGTAAGTCTCGGGCCCATATAAAAAATAGATTGGCTTGAAATTTTTACTTTTTACATCATTTATAATCTCTTTTACTTCCTTCATCCTAAAATTTTGTTCAAATTTGCAATTATGACAACTCTGGCTTTTCCATTATATTCAATGCGAATCAAAAATACAGAAAATAACACCTACATTTTTGATCCACTACGGAAAAAATTTGTGGTACTCCAACCCGAAGAATGGGTACGTCAACATGTGATTCAGTTTTTAATACAAGACAAGGGCTTTCCCAAGAGCCTGATACAGGTGGAAAAACAAATACAATTGCACCAAACCACCAAGCGCTATGATTTGGTTGTTTTTTATCCGGATGGGCGCATCCGTCTATTGGTAGAATGTAAAGCACCTCAAATTGTCATCACCCAAAAAACATTTGATCAGATAGCGCGTTATAATATGGAGCTAGATGCAGATTGGCTGATGGTCACCAATGGCCTAAGGCATTATTATTGTAAAATGAATAAAGAGAAAAAAAATTATTCATTTTTGCGAGATATTCCTGATTATAAATCTTAATTTGCGCAGCCAATTATTGAAAACACATAGTGATGCCAAAAATAGCTGTAGTTATTCTCAACTGGAATGGCGCACATTTATTAGAACGGTTTTTACCTTCGGTAATCGAGTATTCTAAAGATGTAGACGCCGAAATCATCATAGCGGATAATGCTAGTACAGATACTTCGGTAGCATTCATAAGAAAAAAACACCCTGAAATTCGCATTGTTCAAAACGCCCAAAATGGCGGATTTGCCAAAGGCTATAACGATGCGTTGCAACACATAGAGGCCGATATTTACTGTTTGCTCAATAGCGATGTGGAAGTTAGCCCTCGTTGGCTGAACCCCATATTGGACCTTATGGACCAGGAGCCACAAATTGGTATAATACAACCCAAAATACTAGATCTCAAACGCAAAACGCACTTTGAATATGCTGGAGCTGCTGGAGGGTTTATTGATATGCTGGGCTATCCGTATTGCAGAGGTCGTGTATTTCAAGTATTGGAAGAAGACCTAGGACAATATGACGACCAATACCCTATATTTTGGGCAACTGGCGCCTGTATGTTTATTCGTTCGGAGCTCTTTCATCAGCTCCAAGGGTTTGATAGCGATTATTTTGCGCATCAAGAGGAAATCGATTTGTGTTGGCGAGCACAAAATATAGGGCATCAAGTTTGGTATACTGGTAAATCTCACATTTATCATTTGGGTGGTTCTACATTGGGCAATATGAATCCCAAAAAAACCTTCCTCAATTTTAGAAACTCCCTTTTCTCCATAGTCAAAAATGTTCCTGGTCACAAGGTAATCTTTTTAGTTTTCGTCAGATTGATATTGGATGGTATTGCTGGATTTCGATTTGTTTTGCAAGGAAAGTTCAAGCATTGTTTGGCGGTTATACATGCGCATTTTTCTTTTTACAGAAATGCATTTAGTATGATTAAAAAAAGGCAATCTCCTCAATATATTTCCAATTATTATCACAGCAAGAGCATCGTTTGGTCTCATTTTATAAATAATGTAAAATACTTTAAGTTTTTAGTAAAAGATTAACTAACTTAGACATCCGTATCGTAAACAATTTACGTAGTTTTGAAAAGAGAAGTTCCTAAATTATTTAAAAACATCATTATGAAGAGATTTTTGTTGGCAGGAGTGTGTGCCACATTTTTAGTTTCTTGTGTTTCACAAAAGAAATACGCTGATTTGGAAGCTAAAGAAAAAGAAGCCCGCGACATGTTAAATTCAGCAACGGTTAAACTCAACAGCTGTCTGGAAGAAAAAGGCACCGTGGAAACCAAGTTGAAAACCTTACAAGACCAAGTTGCATTTTTAAAGGACAACAACCAGGTATTGATCAACAACATGGGTAACCTTACGGACCTAACAAAAAAAGGAGCAGAAAATCTAGAAAAATCCTTAGAAAGTTTAAAAGAAAAAGACCTTACGATTCGTCGTTTGCAAGATGCTGTTACCAGACGCGATTCTGTAAACTTGGCTTTGGTGCAAAGTCTTAAAGGGGTTTTGGGAAATTTGGAAGATGATGATATAGAAGTGAGCGTAGAAAAAGGAGTAGTGTATGTTTCTATTTCGGATAAATTATTGTTTTCTTCAGGCAGTTTTAATGTAACCAGCAAAGCCAAAAAGGTATTGGAAAAAGTAGCCATGGTAGTGAAAAACAAACCTGATTTTGACTTTATGGTAGAAGGTCATACCGACGATAGAAGTATCTCTACAGCCGTGATCCGAGACAATTGGGACTTGAGTGTAAAACGTGCGGTTAGTATCGTGCGAATATTACAAAATGATTTTGGTGTTCGTCCACAACGTATGACTGCAGCCGGACGCAGCTCTTATATTCCACTAGATTCTAACGATACTAAAGAAGGTAGAGCTAGAAACCGTCGTACGCGTATCGTAGTTTTGCCAAAATTAGACCAATTCTACGGCATGATAGAAGAAGGCATGAAAGATCCTGCCATCAACAAATAAGATATTTTTTATTTTTAATATATATACCGTCTAGAAATCTAGACGGTTTTTTTGTGCCAAAACATCAATTGCGAACTTCTTCAAAGTTGTTGGCTACATAAGTCAACAAATCAAATTGGTTATTGGGGATTTCTTCTTCTAATTCCTCTATACTCTTGCAAAGCGCTTTTACAACTTTGGCATCTGTACTTCTAACTCGAGTTTCGTGGTTGAGTCCCATACCATTTTTTGTTAGATTTAACGAGCCTATATATGCTATCGATTCATCTATGATATATATTTTACTATGTACATAAATATGTGGACTCAAATTGATGTCATCCATGAAGAAAATCGTAAATGGGAATCTTTTTTTATAATGATAATTATAGATCGTTTTTTTTACTATTTTAATCCAAAGCAACAGTTGAAATATACCACCACATGGAAAAATCCACAAAGCAAGCAACCATTGTAAATCTTTTAATTTCCAAAAAACAGCAACCCAAAGCATAAATCCAATAAGTTGTATCCAATAACTTCTTCTCAACCAGCGTATCCATTGGTTACGTGTTTTTTGTGCCG
This sequence comes from Flavobacteriaceae bacterium, assembly GCA_025800395.1. Lineage (GTDB taxonomy): Bacteria > Bacteroidota > Bacteroidia > Flavobacteriales > Flavobacteriaceae > JAOXRU01. The sequence continues at coordinate 26,386 of JAOXRU010000618.1, read as the reverse complement.
TTTCGTCTAACTGTTGTTCTTGTACAATGAGTTTTTTTATGGCTGTATCCCCTTTACCATAATACAAGTTTTTGCTCCCCATGGAATAGAGCGATATTTCCAAGTCTGGTTTCTCTATTAACAACAAGACATCTATCAATTCTTCTGATATATAAGGCGACACAATACGTATCGACTTTTTTGCAGCGTGCATCTCTCGCATTAGTTTTCTGCCTGCGCCTACACCTACATATAGATCACATAAAGCAGCATCAGCAATATTCCCCACCTTTTCATTTTCATTATGCTGTTTGCACAGCTAGTTTATCTTCCCTTAGTGGTTATGCATAGTGGTGTTATATATACGAAAGAATATCTAATAAAGATTATTGAAAATTTCCGAAAGTAATTTATGGCTGCAATTATTGGTTGGAGTATCGCTTAGCCATCTGGATAAGCATGTCTTTTTGACCCAAATTTATTCCTTATCCATCAGGAAATATAATTCCAAATGTTTTTGTGCTGTACCAATTGTTGGTAGGTGTATTTGATAATAGCATGTTTTTCTTGTTCTAGCTTTGGATCACTTTTTAGCAACTCTATAGCATAATGTCTTGCTGCTTTGAGTAAATGGTTGTCTTTGATCACATCCGCTATTTTTAGTTGTAATACACCGCTTTGTTGGGTTCCCATGACATCACCTGGACCACGCAGTTTGAGATCTACTTCTGCAATTTCAAAACCATCGTTTGTAGTCACCATGGTTTCCAATCTGGTTTTACTATCGTTGCTCAGTTTAAAACTAGTCATGAGAATACAAAAGGATTGTTCGGCACCTCTTCCTACTCTCCCCCTCAATTGATGCAATTGAGACAATCCAAAACGTTCGGCACTTTCTATCACCATCACCGAAGCATTGGGAACATTCACCCCCACTTCAATTACTGTGGTAGCCACCATTATTTGTGTTTCTCCATTTACAAAGCGTTGCATTTCATAATCTTTGTCCTCTGGTTTCATCTTTCCATGTACTATAGAAATCTGGTATTTTGGCTTTGGAAATTCACGCTCAATACTTGTATACCCATCCATGAGGTCTTTATAATCCATCTTTTCACTTTCTTCGATAAGCGGATATACAATATAGACTTGCCTCCCTTTTGCAATTTCATCTCGCATAAAGGCCATGACTTTTAAACGATTGCTGTCATATCTATGCACCGTAGTTACAGGTTTTCTACCCGGAGGTAATTCATCGATAACCGATACATCCAAATCTCCATACACGCTCATAGCCAATGTACGGGGTATGGGTGTAGCCGTCATTACCAAAATATGTGGCGGGATGGTATTTTTGAACCAAAGTTTTGCCCTTTGGGCTACTCCAAATCGGTGTTGCTCATCGATTATTGCCAAACCAAGGTTTTTAAACTGTACTTTGTCTTCTAGTATAGCGTGAGTTCCTATGAGTATTGTTAACTCTCCATCTAACAAATCTTCAAACATGCCTTTTCTTTCCTTGGCTTTGGTAGAGCCAGTGAGTAAAGCAAGATCAATTGATAAAGGCGCCAACAATTCTTTAATACCTTCATAATGCTGTTGTGCCAATATTTCTGTTGGCGCTACCAAGCAAGCCTGAAAACCATTATCCAATGCCAACAACATGGCCAATACCGCTACTATGGTTTTTCCACTGCCAACATCCCCTTGCAAGAGGCGATTCATTTGCGCTTTGGTTCCCATATCTTGTCGCAATTCCTTCACCACCCGTTTTTGGGCACCAGTGAGTGGAAAAGGCAAATGGGTTTCATAAAATTCGTTGAATAATTCCCCTACTTTTTCAAAATAATGCCCCTTTACTTTGGCTTTGTGCTGCGCATTTTTGATAACGAGCTGTAATTGAATATAAAACAACTCTTCAAATTTTAATCGATATTGCGCCTTTACCAGTAATTCTTGATTTTGAGGGAAATGTATATTAAACAAAGCTTCTCGTTTTGGCATGAGTTGCATGCGATCCATCCAATATTGGGGCAAAGTCTCTAAAAACTCCTTCCCTATTTCTTCAAAGAGCTGTAGCATCATTTTGTTCATGACCCTATTTCCCAAACCCGATCGCTGTAATTTTTCGGTAGAAGAATATACTGGCTGCAATGGTACATTTATTTTTTCCTTATGGACACTTTCCAATTCCATTTCTGGATGTGGCATCGAATAGCGTCCTTGCACCCTATTGGTTTTTCCAAATACCACATAAGAGGTACGCATTTTGAGCTTTTCTTGTATCCATTTATAATTGCGAAACCACACCAGATCCATACTTCCACTTCCATCTTCAAAAGTAGCTACCAAGCGTTTGCCTCTTCCCTTTCCTAATGTCTGAATTTGTGTGATTTGCCCGATAATTTGTACTTCGGTATTGCTGTCGTATAGTTGTTGTATCGTATAGTATTTGGATTTGTCTATATATCGAAAAGGGAAAAAATTCAATAAATCCATATAGGTAAAGATGCCCAATTCTTTTTTGAGCAAGTCCGCACGTTGGGGACCAACGCCTTTTAAATATACTATAGATGTTTGAAGCTTCTGCAAATGGATGTATTAGATTAACAAGTTCATAAATATTTCTCTCAAAAATAAGATAAGCATCGCATTGTTGCAACTTCATATTTTTTTATCTTTCCAAAAGGTTTTACAAATCATTATTTTTCATATACTATGAGGAAGGCTTATCCGATATTTTTTATGTTTTTTCTAGTACTGTCATCTAGTTGTCTTTGGGCACAAGAGCAACAAGCTGTTGATTTTAAAAAAATAGATGCGAAACTTCTTATCCAGCCTGAAGAAAAGAGCGTAGAAGGAAAGCTTCGTATACAGTTTACGATGCTAAAATTTAGCGATACGGTATTTTTAGATGCCAAAAACTTTGATTGGGTAAAATGGATAAGCGCTCCCAAAAAAAAAAGGATGCAGCTGCAAAAAGATAAAATTCTCTTTTTGGGAAAATTTCGAAAAAACAAAACCTACAACTTTGACATTCAATACAAAACCGCTCCAAAAAAGTGCATGTACTTTGTAGGATGGGAAAACGATGCTCCCAACCAGGTATGGACCCAAGGCCAGGGTAAATACACCAGCAATTGGCTTCCGAGCTTAGATGATATGCGCGACAAAATTGTTTTTAACTTTAGTGTAATTGCACCCAACGGTTATATGGCGATCGCCAATGGTAATCTTCAAGAAATCACCAAAGCCGAGAAACACACCAAATGGGTATACCGCATGCAACAGCCTATGAGTAGCTATTTGGCAGCAATTGTAATCGGGAAGTATTTGGTAAAAAACCTAGAATCCAATTCTGGGATTTCCATGCAATTGTATTATTATCCTACAGACAAACACAAAGTGGAAACGACCTATGCCTATACCAAAGAAATGTTTGATTTTTTTGAAGAATATATAGGTGTGCCCTATCCTTGGCAAACATACAAACAAGTCCCTGTTTTTGATTTTTTGTATTCTGGTATGGAGAATGTGGGAACTACTATCTTCTCAGATCGTTTTGTGGTGGACAGTCTTGCTTATAACGATCAAAACTACATACAGGTAAATGCACACGAATTGGCACACCAATGGTTTGGCGATTTGGTAACCGAGACCCAATCTTCCGAACATTGGCTGCACGAAGGTTTTGCCACCTTTTATTCGTGGCTGGCCGAAGGCCATATTTTTGGAGAACAACAGTACGAATATCGCGTAGCGGAAGCCTTATCTAAATTGCAGCATCAGGAATCTATAGCCCCACTAAAAGCCCTTACCAATGGCACAGCATCTAGTCTGGTTTTTTATGAAAAAGGCGCTTTGGCCTTACATGTGCTGCGCAATAAGCTTGGAGACTCTATTTTTAGAAAAGGCGTAAAAAAATATTTGGAGCGTTATGCTTTTCAAAATGTGCGGGTCGTCGATTTTTTGGATGAAATGGAAGCCGTATGCGATTGTAATTTAGACACATTTAAAAAAGAGCAACTCGATACCGCCAAATTAAACACAGAAAGCATTGTAAGTACTTTTAGTGCTGAAAGTGTTTTTATTCAAAATATGCAACTTGCTCAAAAAGTTGCCCTTCATATGTACGCCAAAGATTATTTAAAAGCTGAAGAAGCTCTCCAACAGTTTATAGAACGAATGAAAACGGATTCCTACTTTCCGTTTTATGATGTAGCGATAAATGCTTTTTCTAATAATTTCGATAGTGAAGCCAGAAAGCTTTATAAACGACTTTTGCCACACAAAAACTTAGAATTACAAAAGGCTATAGCTCGATATTTGGCGCCTTATAGGGATTACTATCAGGCTTATGTTCTGTTGTTTAGATTCCCTAGTTATGAATTACATAGGGAGACTTTGCAAAACCTTTGGACCAATTTCGATGAAAAAAGAATGGATGTATTGGATTTTGCCAGAAAGCTTCCAAGCTTTCAAAAGGATGTTGGTTTTCGTGTCCTCTGGAATAGATTGATGCTGCAAACCGAAATGGAGGCTTCATATTTCGCCCTACATTCTGATACGTGGAAAAACGATCTCGATAGATATACTGAGGCAGATAAGCCTTTCTATGAAAGAATGTACGCTTTTGAACAATTGCGCATATTGAACCAATGGCGACCAAGAGCGGTCAAAAATATATTAGAAGCATGCACCCATCATGCATGGCGTTTTACCTCCGAAGTGAGAAATCTAAGCAAGGTGCCAGAGGTTAGAACCGCTATTCGAAAAGTGTATCCACTCATAGAAAAGGAGCTGTCTTTTGCAGCAAAAAACTACTACAATAAAGCTTTGAAAGAAGGGAGTTGATATGCGCAGTAAACTACAATATACAATCTGTTTACTTGTCAAAACTATTTGTACGGAAGAAATCTAATATTTCTAGATATATAATCTCCTCCAGTTCAGATATCCAAGTATTTGATATTCATTGGCATTTTTTAAACTCGGATTCTATTCCTTCTCTTTCCAGCCAAATGAAATAATCAAATTTCTGTCTTATGTTACCAACGCCAAAGCTCAGTATATTTAATGGAATCTACAAATGTTGGCATAGGCGTTGCGCTCTTGTTGATTGGTGTTTTTTACCTCAAGGTCTTTTACATTGAAAAAAAACTAGGGATAGTTCGATAGTTCCATTTTTTCAAATAATAAACCAACAAAAAAAATGTATTTTTAGAATCAGAAAACAAAATATTTAGTACAATAACAAGTAAATGAAAGCATTAGTTATAAGCGGTGGCGGCAGTAAAGGAGCCTTTGCCGGCGGTGTGGCCCAATTTCTAATAGAGGATTTAAAAAAAGAATATGATTTGTTTTTAGGCACTTCTACGGGAAGTTTGCTCCTGACACATTTGGCGTTGGGGAAAATAGATAAAATTAAACAGATTTACACCTCGGTAAACCAAGAGCAAATATTTGATTTGTGTCCGTTTAAAATCAAAAACAAATACGGTAGATCCCATATACAAATTCACCATTGGAATGTTCTCAAAAACTTTTTGAAGGGCAGCAAAACCTTTGGAGAAAGCAGGGCATTACTCGATCTTATAAAAAGATCTATCAGCCGAGAAGAGTTTGAAATTTTGCAAAAAGGCGTATCCGAAATCGTGGTGACCGTTTCCAATTTGTCACAAAATCACGTGGAATACAAGAGCATCAATGATTGTAGTTATGAAGATTTTTGTGAATGGGTTTGGATTTCGTGCAACTATACCCCATTTATGTCTTTGGCAAGGAAAAATGGTTGTGAATATGCTGATGGCGGTTTGGGTAGCATCATACCTATAGAAGAAGCTATCAAGAGAGGGGCAAAAGAGATCGATGCTATTGTACTGCAAACCGAAATTACCCATTTGAATAGAATGCCGTCAAATAACGCTTTTGACCTTATTACCAATATGTTTTCTTTTATGTTGGATCGTATCGAGCATCAAAATATTAGAATTGGAAAATTTGTTGCCAACCATCAAGATGCTATTATCAATCTCTATTATACTCCTACGGTACTCACTATGAATTCGTTGATATTCCAAAAAGAAAAGATGCAAAATTGGTGGCAAAAAGGGTATCACTACGCAAAAAAGAAAGATCAGGACAGTACCCCTCTTGTCCATTTGGAATAATACTGTAAGGAAATCGGACATAAACCGACTACATTTATGCATTAACACTATATATGATATCCAAACGAAGTAGCGCATTAAAGACTTGCTACCTAGCTTGGAGACTTTTTAGCCACAACACCTATCTATTTTAATAGCCGTCTACTTTTTGTAGACGGTTTTTTTGTTTAGATGGTCATTGAAAACAATTGGGTATCTGGTTTGTTTCTTTGCAAAAGCAAGTCAAATGCCATACAGATGTTTCGCACAAAGGGTCTTCCTGCTTCGGTTACCACAATTTGTTTGGGTGTGATTTCCAACAAACCATCTTGTACAAATTCCCCCAAACGATCTATGATTTGCTCTTTGCCCATCAATGAAGATCGATCTGTTTGTAAATGACACATCAAATCTAGGATATGCTTTCTTACAACAAGATCTTCTGGGCTAAGTATATGTCCTTTTACTACTGGTATTTTCTCCTTCTCTAATAAATCATAATACTCTTGAAAGTTTTTGGTATTCTGCGCAAAACTCCACCAGCTATCGCTGATAGAAGAAACTCCTAAGCCTACCATTACTTGGGTTTTGGAGGCAGTATACCCCATAAAGTTTCGATGCAAATTTCTTTTTTGCATACTGATATACATACTATCGTGTTCTAGGGCAAAATGATCCATTCCTATTTCTTCATATCCTACTTGCGACAAGTGTTTTTTACCAAACTCATACATGGCTCTTTTTTCATCTGGATTTGGTAAATCGGCTTCGCTAAATCCTCTTTGCCCATTGCCTTTTATCCAAGGAACGTGTGCATAACTGTAAAAAGCCAATCTGTCGGGTTGTAATTCGCGCGTTTTATCTATGGTATATTCCACATCTTTCTGGGTTTGATGTGGTAGACCAAAAACCAAATCGTGGCTAATAGATTCATAACCAATTTCCCGAGACCATTTGGTAACTCGCTCTACATTTTCAAAAGCTTGTATTCTATTAATGGCTTTTTGCACGTTTGGACTATAATCCTGTACCCCAAAACTGACTCTGGTAAAACCCAAATCATATAAGGTTTGTAAATGTTCTTTTGTCGTATTGTTGGGATGTCCTTCGAAACTAAATTCTTTATCCGTATGCAGTTCCGATGGAGCATATATGCCTTCCAACATTTTTTTAAGATTTTCTGGACTAAAGAATGTTGGCGTTCCTCCTCCCAAATGGAGTTCTTTGATAATTGGGCGTTCTCCAAAAAGATCTACATAGAGTTTCCATTCCTTCAATATGGCATCTATATAAGGGGTTTCCACTTTGTGTTGTTTGGTGATTCGTTTGTGACATCCACAAAAGGTACACAAGCTTTCACAAAATGGGAGATGAATATAAATACTAATTCCTTCTTGTTTGTTGCTTTCTTGAAAGCCTCGCAAACAGGTTTGTTCCCAAGCCTCTCTGCTAAAAGCATCCACATCCCAATAAGGTACGGTTGGATAGCTGGTGTATCGAGGTCCTGCTACATTGTATTTTTGTATCAAATTTGTACTCATTTTGCAAAGATACCAATTCAAATAGTATTTGCCATGTGACAAGTGTATTTTAACCACAAATTAGGATCCTTAAAACATCGGAGGAAATTGGTTCTCCACTGTATCCCTTGATGTATCTAAAGCAGTAGAAGCTAACCAAAAAATTAGCCGTGTACAGTTTCTTTCTTACCTAGATCTCTCATGATTTCTGCTTCAAAAACTAAGAGATCTTCCCATTTTTTGTTTACCACTTCTAGCTCATCCCCATATTTGCGAGCGAACTTTAGAAACATCGTATAGTGGTTGGCTTCAGAGACCATCAAATCCCTATAGAATTTCGCCAATTCGGGGTCTTCCAATTCTTCTGACAACAGTCTAAAGCGTTCACAGCTTCTTGCTTCGATAAGGGCTGCATATAGTAAACGATGCACCAATTGATCATTTCTACTTCCTCCTTTTGGAAAAAATTTCATCAGCATATTCACATAGTCATCTTTGCGTTCGCGACCAAGTACCCATCCGCGATCCAAAATACGCTGATGTACCATATTGAAATGACTAATTTCTTCTTTAACCAAGGCCGTCATAGCCGTCACCAATTCCGAAAGTTCTGGATAAGTGACTATAAGTGAAATAGCCGTACTGGCAGCTTTTTGCTCACAAAAAGCATGATCGGTAAGTATTTCCTCTATATTTTTTTCTACGATATTTACCCAACGTGGATCGGTAGGTAATTTGAGGCCCAACATTACTGGTTCTTGCTTATTCTTTGACATCTTTAAAATTGTAAATCAAAATCTTTTCGCAACTTATGCAACAGTGGATTTTGTTCGGTTAATAATTCAAATTTATCTTCTGCGGTAACCGCATATTTTGTTTCGCTTGTTTCGTTGATAATCAAAACCAAGCGTATCTCGTAATTCTGTAATTCTTTTCTCAAATGCCCCAGTAGTTCGTGTTGCTCCCTTTCGATTTCCTTTTTCATGGTATCGTTGGCCAGTTCGAGTTCTATACTATAGTTGGGAAGCAATTTGGGGGTGTCTATAGCCAAATTGGAGGCAAATATATTTCTTCCATCTCGGCGCAATTTATCGATAAAGGCGTTCCAAAGAGGCATCAATTGTTCTATATCAAAAGGCGTCACCGGTAGCTCCTGCTCCTCTATAACAACATCCATCTTTCGAATCTCGTGTTCTTTTTTGGCTCGAATACTAGAAAGGCTTAAGCCTGAAACTTTTTTGCGATGCTTACCCAAATCTATTTTGGGATTGCTTGCTATTTCCTTGATTATTTCCTTTGTCTCTTTGGGAGAATCCTCTGCAACTTCTTGTGTTGTATTTTCCTCTTGTTGGCTTGAGTTTTTAACTGTTATCGCTACATCCAAAGTCTCCTGAGGGTGCATTACTTTAGTCTTATTCCTAAAATAAGAAGCTGGAATTAGGACGGATTTGCTATTTTTTTTTTCTCCATCAAATTCGATGGAGGCAATTTTCATAAGACCAAGCTCAATCAACAAGCGTTGATTTTTGCTAGTACGATATTGCAGATCGCAGCCATTGGCTATATCTAAGGCTTTCATTAGAAAATGAGGACTACAAGCTTCAGATTGACTCCTATACTTTTCTTGGGTCTGCTCTCCTACTTCCAACAATTTTATGGTTGCCTGATGCTTACATACCATGAGATCTCTAAAATGCGATGCCAGACCTACGATAAAATGTTGGGCATCAAAGCCCCTTGCTAAAATCTTATCGAGCGCCAACAGTACTTCGGGTATATCTCCTTCCAATAAGTGGTTGGTTACCTCCAAATAGGTGTCATAATCTAGTACATTGAGATTTTCGGTAACCGCCTGTCTGGTAAGTTCAGTTCCAGTAAAGCTAACAACTCGGTCAAAAATAGAAAGTGCATCGCGCAGTGCGCCATCTGCTTTTTTAGCAATGATATGCAACGCTTCTTCATCCGCAATTACGCCTTGATTTTTGGCTATATAAGTTAAATAATCTGCTGTGTCTTTTACCGTTATTCTTTTAAAATCAAAAATCTGACAGCGAGATAGTATGGTAGGAATAATTTTGTGTTTCTCGGTAGTAGCCAATATAAAAATGGCGTGTTGTGGAGGTTCTTCTAAAGTTTTGAGAAAAGCATTAAAAGCTGCTTGCGACAACATATGCACCTCATCTATAATATATACTTTGTAATTTCCAATCTGAGGTGGTATCCGCACTTGATCAATTAAATTTCGGATATCATCCACAGTGTTATTCGAAGCCGCATCTAATTCAAAAATATTAAATGCAAAATCCTCATTGGCATCGGTTCCTTCTTCGGTGTTAATCATCCTAGCCAATATTCTTGCACAAGAAGTCTTTCCTACTCCTCTAGGTCCACAAAACAATAGTGCTTGTGCCAAATGATCATTGGCAATTGCATTTTCCAAAGTATTGGTAATGGCACTTTGTCCTACCACATCCTTGAAGGTTTTGGGTCTGTACTTACGTGCCGATACGATAAAATGTTCCATAACAATTGCTTTGGGGCAAAGATAAACATTGCAGAACAATTGAAAAGTTTAAAAAGGAAAGGTTATTAACAAATGAAAGCACCTTTTGATAAGATGAAAACCTATACCGGAAACCTTACAATATAATAGGTATATAACTATCTGAAAGAGTTGCATTCTCCAGACCATATCACAAAAAGCAACAGCTGGTATAATATACAGAACTTCAATTTGTTTCTAATGTTTTGATTCGCTTCTTTTTTGCAATAACAATTCAGAATTTAAATCGCATATTTCTTGCGGGAGCGCTTCTAAGCTACAAAAGACAAAACAACTAACAACAACTTTCAACCAACTAATAATGAAACATATAATCAACTTTCAACGATAAAATAGGTTCTTTAACGAGTCTAACCCATTTCACCGAATTTAATCGCACTATATCACATATTTTTCGAAAAAATAGGGAGCCGTCGTTAAATTTGTTCAACAAATCAAATCCTAATCTATAGACAATCTTTACTAAGAACAACGACTTTGCTTCGCTAGATGTTTCCCCAATTTATGAGAACGAACTCGTGGATATTTTTATCGACTGGGGTATATATTGTCTTTAAACTAGTGAAACGTTATGAGAAAACCTGCCCTCATATTTTTTTTTATTGCCTTTTTCGGCACATTTAGTGGAAGCGCACAAATTCAAAAGAGTTTTAGCAAAAGATACTCTAGTTATGTAAATGGGGATTATACCACCATTGCAAATAATGTTCTATCGAAACACAAGTCCAACAATTATCATGAAACTGCAGGTAACCACTATGTAGAAACCGTATTTGTAGACATAGATAACGATGCCTCTACCTTTAACTCGTCTAGTGCAAACTTGGTAAATCCAGTACCTGGAACCCAATGTTTAACGATCAAAAAAGCATTTTTGTATTGGGCTGCAGCCGATTATGAAGATGATAACGAACCGAATTGGAATTACCAACAGGTAAAATTAAAGCTACCAGGCAGTAATAGTTATTTGAATATTAATGGAGAAACCATCTATAGAGGAAGAGATGTACACTTCGAGAACGATCCTTATGTAGTCTTTAAAGATATCACCGCTATTATACAGGGAATGAACAATCCGTTTGGAACTTATACCGTTGCCAACGTAAAAGCCAAAACTGGAAGTTTACGCGGTCATAGCCCTAATGGTGGCAATACAGGAACCTCTGGCGGATGGCAGTTGGTTTTCGTATATGAGAGTCCATATTTACAAGGGAAAAACATCACCATATTCGACGGTTATGCCCATGTTACCAAATACATTAACAATTTTGATGTAGAATTCAGCAATTTTCTTTCTATTCCTTACGGACAGGTACGCGCCAAAATCATGTATGGTGCCTTAGAAGGCGACCAAGATATAGACGGAGATGCCTTATTGATACAAAGGAGAAATAGCAATAATTACAATGCCTTGCGCACCCCAAATGGAGATAGCAACAACTTCTTTTCTAGTAGTGTTACCCACTACGACCAGCATTTTACCAATAGAGTACCAGCAAGTACCAATACCTTGGGATACGATGTGGGAATTTTTGACCTAGAAAACCCCAATAATAGCATTATAGACAACAACCAGAGCAGAACAAGAATACGAATGACCTCGGACCAAGAGTCTTATGGATTGTATATGTTGGGAATGTCTATAGAAGAATGGAGCCCTGGTCTGAGAGAACTAGACCTCAGCTTCGATACTAGCCAAACCAGTTATGCTCCGGGAGAACTCATGGAGTTTGAATTGGAAGTAAAAAATACTGGAAATGATGATATGAAAGACTTACAGTTTCAGACTACCATGCCAGAAACTGTAGATTTTGTAGGTTTAAAGAATCTACCAAACTGGATACAGAGTAACTATAACAATAGCACCCGCCAGCTTACCATAACCGTAGACGATGGCCATGCCAATGTAGGTATGCCTTCTTTTACCATAGCTTTTGAGGTGCGTATTAAAGATGCCTGTTATTTCCTAGAAGGTGTTTGTGCCGATAGCTTTGCTTTACAAACTTCAGCTAGCTTTAGAGGAACTTTTAATCCGGACCTGCAAACAGCAACAAGTTCTGGTACATATAACAATTGTAAGGTTGGAAACAACGACCCTACCGTGGTTAGCATAGCCGCACCTGCAGCGTTAAGTTGGGCTACTGCGCCAAACAATTTAGACCGTATCGTGTATGTAAACGATGCTACCGCAAATGCGGCTGCCATGGCTTTGCAACCTAGTGCAACTGCCTGTAATCCAAATATACAATTATTAGACAGTGTGTTTCTGGCCAATGCTAATTGCGCTAATATAGGTAGCATCACCCGTACTTGGCAGTTTACTGATGGTTGTGGCCGTACTTCTGAAGTATATACCCAAACCATTACCATTATAGATACCGATATGGATTTAGATGGCATATATGATAGTTGTGATGATGACATAGATGGAGACGGTTGTTTAAACACTACCGAACCAGCCACGCAAGCAGATGCTAGCAGAATACACCCTAGTTGTGACACGGATTCAGATGGCATACACCCAATAGTAGACCTAGATGATGATAACGATGGTATCCTAGATACCAACGAAACCTTAGCTGCCTACAATGGTACTATTGATTATACCTTTAATAACAACAATAACGCTATCAACAATGCGCCTAACTGGTTGGTACAAAGCACGGCCGCAGTACAAGTGGCTTCTGGCTTAAACGCTACCAACACCAATGGGGTATTAGAAATTAATGGTGCCAATAGCGACAATTTGCCCCAAGCCCGTTTAAATAACCACTATGTACAGTACAGTTTTACTACTGCTGCAACCATAACCGATGCCCGATTAAGCGCCCTTAGCAGTGCTTTGCAAAATGGGGGCTATGCCAATTATAGTGTGGGGGTATATTTGTCTACCAATAATTTTAGTACAGAAGCTTTGGTAGTAAAGGATTTCCAACAAGTGGGAAGCAACACGTTTAACTACCTCAGTAACCATTTTGGATATTTACAAGCCAATACCACCTATAGCATTCGTATCTATATCTATAAGGTTGAAGGTGGAAACACCATTGCCTTGGATAATCTTAGCATAGCAATACGTGGTTTACAGGCAAGAAACACAGATAATACAGACTTGCCAGATCATTTAGACACCGACAGTGATAATGATGGTTGTGCAGATACCTTAGAAGCAGGCCATACCGACGCCGATGTAGATGGCCAATTAGGCGCTGCCCCTATTCAAGTAAACCAAAACGGACTGGTACAAAACCAAGGTGGTTATACTGGCACTAATATTTATGTAACCCAAGCCATAGTGCCTTTGGTTTGGCAGAACCAACCAAGCAACCAATTGGTTTCTTTGGGGGCAAATCTTAGTTTTGATGCCCAAGTTACAGGCGGAGACATTGTTTACCAATGGCAAGTAAGTAACGATGGAGTGCAATGGAACAACCTAACTAATACGGCTCCTTATGCCAATGTAAATACAGCTAGCTTGCAAATTAACTCTGCATCTGCCAACTTGCATCTATTGCGCTATCGATTGCAAACTACTGCAGCAGACAATGCTTGTGCACCTATCTCTTATTCTGAGGCCGCACAATTGTTTGTGAAGCCGCAAATAAACATCGTTCCTGCTAGCGTGGAAGAAGGGCAAACTTTGGTTTTTGATATCCAACTATCCCATGCCACTGGGCAAGTACTTAACTTTAGCCCATCTTATACACATATAGAAACTAATGCTAGTGACTTTAATCCCACTACTAGCCTATCTATACCGGCTACTGCCACTACTGCTACTTTAGATGTACCTACCAACGATGATGTACTTATAGAAGCTACAGAAACTTTTAGAGTGGCTTTAAATAATTTAAATACAGTAGATCTGCAACAAGGAAACGCTATTGGAACCATTACAGATAACGATAATTTAAATACAGCTGGTATTGCTTTTCAAACCGAAAACATCACTGTAAACGAAGCTACTGGCACCCTTAGTGTAAATGTCGTATTAAATGCAGATGTGCAAGATGCCTTCAATATAAATTATACCACCCAAAATGGAACTGCGGAGGCAGGAAGTGATTATACTGCTACTTCTGGTATCCTTACTTTTGACAATAACAACAAAACACAAAGTATTACTATCCCAATTACAGACGATAATTGGATAGAAGCCACAGAGAACTTTACTATAAACCTAAGCAAAGACAATGCGGTATTGGTGAATATACTTACTCCTACTGCTTCGGTTTCTATTCTAGATAACGACAATTCCAATGCGGTAGGTCTTCGTTTTAATCCGGAAAGCGTTAGTGTTAACGAAGATGCGGGGGTTGCTAGCTTTACGGTAGAACTCATTGCGGATGTGCAGGATGCCTTCACCATCAATTATACCACACAAAACGGAACTGCCCTAGCAGGAAGTGATTATACCGCTACTTCTGGCAGCCTTAACTTTGACAACAACAACAAAACACAAAACATTAGCATTCCTATTACAGACGATAGTCTTATAGAAGCTACCGAAAACTTTAGGGTATTACTGAGCAAAGACAATACGGTATTGGTAAACATACTCACGGCAGAGGCAGTAGCCACCATTGCGGATAATGACAATATTGCTGGCGCCGGTATTTCTTTTGAAAACACCAATATAAATGTTACAGAAGATGGCGTGAATGCGGTATTTACCTTGCAATTAAATGCCGATGTGCAAGACGCATTCACCATTAGCTATGCTACCCAGAATGGAACTGCCGAAGCAGGCAGTGATTATACTGCGACTTCTGGTATGCTTACCTTTGATAACAACAACAAAACACAAACTGTTTCGGTTCCTATCACAGATGATAATTGGATTGAAAAGGCAGAGAATTTCTTTTTAGACCTCAGCAAAGACAATGCGGTATTGGTAAACTTACTAGATAATCAGGCCATTGCTACTATTATAGATAACGATAACTTACCTGCAACTGGAGTTTCCTTTCAAACTACCAACCTAACGGTAAACGAAGCGGCTGGAAGTATTAGTTTTGAAGTGGTTTTAAATGCCGATGTACAAGATGCCTTTGCCATACAGTACACCACGCAAAACGAAACTGCCGAAGCAGGTAGCGATTATACCGCTACTTCTGGTACGCTTAACTTTAGCAATAGCCAAAAAACACAAACCATCACCATTCCGATTACAGATGATAGTTTGGTAGAAGCTACAGAAAACTTTAGGGTGGAGCTCAGCAAAACCAATGCGGTATTGGTAAACATTTTAACGCCTACTGCAACTGCTACCATCTTAGATAACGACAATACCAACGATGTAGGTATTAGTTTCGATGCTACCAATACTACGGTAAACGAAGATGCAGGTTTTATTCGCTTTACGGTTAGGCTAAACGCCGATGTGCAAAGTCCGTTTGGCATTAGCTATACCACACAAAACGATACTGCAGAGGCAGGAAATGATTATACGGCTACCACTGGAGTGCTAAACTTTAGTAACAGCAATAAGGTACAAGAGATTGAAATTCCAATTATAGACGATACTTCAATTGAAGCCACCGAGCAGTTTCGGGTATTACTGAGTAAAGACAATAGTGTTTTGGTGAATATTATTACACCAGAAGCCATAGCCAGCATCACGGATAATGACAACCTACCCTCCGTTGGGATTGCTTTTGAAAATACCAGTATCGATATTATAGAAGATGGCTCCAATGCCCTATTTACCCTAGTACTCAATGGCGATGTGCAAGATCCTTTCCAAATAAGTTATACTACACAAAACGGCACAGCCCTAGCAGGAAGTGATTATAGCGCTACTTCTGGTACACTAAGCTTTGACAATAACAACAAAACTCAAAGCATTCGTGTTCCTATAACGGATGATAGCCTCATAGAAAGTACCGAAAACTTCTTATTGAACCTCAGCAAAGATGCCAATGTATTGGTAAACTTACTAGATACCCAAGCTACTGCAAACATTATTGATAATGATAACTTGGCGGAAGTAGGTGTTGCTTTTGAAACTTCCAATATAATCATCAATGAAGATGCAGGCACGGTAAGTGTAAATGTGACATTGAATGCAGATGTGCAAGATGCCTTCTCTATAAATTATACTACCCAAAATGGGACTGCCGAAGCCGGATCCGACTATACGGAGACCACTGGCGTACTAAACTTCAGCAACAACAATAAAGTACAAACCATCACGATCCCGATTACGGATGATAATTGGATAGAAGCTACAGAGAATTTTAGCATTGTGCTAAGCAAAGAGAACGAGGTATTGGTAAATATCCTTACCCCTACGGCTAGCATAGAAATTATAGATAATGATAATCTTGCTGAAGTGGGTATCGCTTTTGAAACTACCAATATCACTATAAACGAAGATGCAGGTACGCTTACACTAAATGTAGCATTAAACGCCGATGTACAAGATGCTTTCACCATCAATTATACCACTCAAAATGGTACAGCAGCAGCAGGAAGTGATTATACTACTACTACAGGCACCCTTACTTTTGACAATAACAACAAAATACAACCAATAGAAATCCCTATACTGGAAGACACTTTTATTGAGGCTACGGAAGACTTTAGTGTGTTGCTAAGTAAAGATGCAGGCGTGCTAGTGAATATCCTTACCGAATCAGCCACGGTTAGCATAAACGACAATGACAACCTGTCTACTGCAGGGATTCTGATAGAAGACCAAAGTATCTCTATAGTAGAAGACGGCATCCATGCCGTGTTTAGCCTGCGTTTAAATGCCGATGTGCAAGATGCTTTTGATATTAGCTATAGTACACAAAACGGAACTGCCGAGGCAGGAAGTGATTATACCGTTACTACTGGCACGCTTAGCTTTGACAATACGAATAAAGTTCAAAGCATTAGTGTTCCTGTTACAGATGACGACTTGATAGAAAGTACAGAGAACTTTTTCTTAAACCTCAGCAAAGAAGCCAGTGTATTGGTAAACCTCATCCATACGCAAGCTACAGCTACCATATTGGATAACGATAATGTACCAACCGCAGGTATAGAAATTGTAGAGGATGCCCTCACAGTAAACGAATCGGCAGGTACTGCTAGCATTAGGGTACGTTTAAATGCCAATGTACAAGATGCCTTTGATATTAGCTATAGTACACAAAACGGAACTGCCGAGGCAGGAAGCGACTACGACAACCTAAGCGGCACCCTAAGTTTTGATAACAACAACAAAGAACAAACCATCACCATCCCTATTATAGACGATAATTGGATTGAAGCAACAGAAAATTTCCAATTGGTATTGAGCAAAGACAATACGGTTTTGGTAAATCTTTTAGAAGATACGGCTACCATTAGCATAGAAGACAACGATAATAATGCCGGAACCGGAATTCGATTTAACAACACGAGTATCACCGTTAATGAAGCGGACGCCACTGCAACCTTAGAAATACAATTATTGGGTCTGGTACAAGATCCGGTAATCGTAAGCTATGCTACGGCAGACGATACGGCTATAGCAGGCACTGACTTTACCGCCACTACTGCAACAGTACAATTGGACAACACCAACAACAGTGTGTTTATAAATATTCCAATACTAGAAGACAACCTAATTGAAGTAACGGAGCAATTTTTCGTCAACCTTAGTACGTCTAGTACATTGCTGCAGGTGCTTAGCCCGCAAGCTACAGTGTCTATAGTAGACAACGACAACCTAGAAGATGTAGGAATCCAATTCCAAACCACCGACATTACGATAGACGAAGCCGGACAATCGGTAAGTGTTTTAGTGCAATTAACTGCGGCGGTGCAAGATCCTTTTTCTATTGCTTATGAAACCATAGCCGGAACAGCCACTGCTGATACCGATTATACTTCTGCTACTGGCACCCTAAACTTTAGCAACACGGTTACAGAACAAACCATTGTAGTTCCCATATTGGATGATAGTCTTATTGAAAACGTGGAGAACTTTGTAGTTCGTCTTACAAAAAATGCTGCGGTTATACCAAACATCCTTACACCAGAGGCAACCATCAGCATTATAGATAATGACAATACGGTAGACGTAGGTGTCACTTTCCAAGCAACGGATTTTACTGTAAACGAAGAGGCCGGCGAAATTGAAATTTTGGTTAGTCTCACTGCTCAAGTACAAGATGCTTTTGAAATTGCATATGAAACTTTTGATACTTCCGCTCTAGCTGGTAGCGATTATACGGCTACAAGTGGGAACTTGTTTTTCGACAACAACACCAATTCCCAAACTATTCGCATTCCTATTTTGGAAGACAGCTATATCGAAAACATAGAACAATTTGGAATCCGATTATCAAAAGATGCCGCAGTATTGGTAAATATTCTTACTCCAGAAGCTACAATACATATTGTAGATAACGACAACTTGGATGGTGTGGGTGTCTTATTTGAGCAAGAAGATGTAACGATAAATGAAGGGGATGGCAATTTGCGATTTGAAGTACGTCTCAATGCAGATATTCAAGATGCGTTCCTCATCAACTACCAAACCCAAAACAATACGGCCCAAGCACCTGGTGACTATAGCAGTCAAACCGGAACTATACTATTTAGCAATGATCAAAAAGTGCAATTCATAGATATTGCCATAGAGGATGACAACCTCATAGAAGCAACAGAGAACTTCCGTGTGTTGTTAACTAAAGATGCCAATGTATTGGTAAATATTCTTACCCCACAAGCAACTGGTATTATAGAAGACAACGACAATCTTGCAAATGTAGGGGTGTCTTTTGAAAATACGATGGCTTATGTAGACGAAGATGCCGGTGAGATAGAATTGGTAGTAAACCTAAATGCAACGGTTCAAAATCCTTTTAGTATACAATATACCACTCAAAATGGATCCGCAACAGCAGGGCAAGATTATAACGGTAGAAGTGGTTCGTTGAATTTTAGCAATACACAAACTTCTCAAAGCATATTTATTCCTATCATAGATGATAATTGGATTGAAACCTTAGAACAACTAGAGGTTGTTTTGCGAAAAGAAGAAGAGGTTCTTATAAATATCCTTACCCCTATTGCTACGGTGAATATAGTGGATAATGATAACCTACCAACAGTTGGGGTGTACTTTGATCCCAATAGTGTGGAGGTAAACGAGGATGCCGGAACTGCCCGTTTAGAAGTAGTGTTCAATGGCGAAGTACAAGATCCTTTTAGTATACAATACGCAACACAAAACGAAACGGCAGAAGCTGGTACCGATTACACCGCTACTACTGGGACGCTAAACTTCGATAATAATCAGAAAACTCAAATTATTGAAATCCCCATACTAGAAGACAACTGGATAGAATACACAGAAAGCTTCCGTATTGTACTTAGCAAAGAAGAATCGGTATTGGTTAACATTCTACCTCCAGATGGGTTTATTAGTATTATAGATAATGATAACCGAGAAGACCTAGGTATTTCCTTCAACCCAAACACGATTGAAGTCAACGAGGATGCGGGAACTGCTACTCTAGAAATCGTACTTAACGGAGAGGTACAAGATGATTTTGAAATTGCGTACCAAACGACCAATGATACTGCCACAGATTTCAACGATTACAATGCGGTGAATGGTTACTTATCCTTTGGGTTAAATCAAAAAACACAAAGCATTACCATTCCAATACTTGATGACACAGTCATTGAAGCAACAGAACAGTTTTTTGTGAATCTATCCAAATCGGAAGGCGTATTGGTAAACATATTAGAACCACAAGCCATAGTAAAGATCTTAGACAATGACAATAACGAAAATGTTGGTATTTCTCTAGATCAAACCAATATCACCATAAACGAAGGTGCAGGAACTGCTATATTTACAGTTGGTCTAAACGCCCAAGTACAAGATCCGTTTCGTATTGCTTATACCACCCAAAATCAAACTGCAGAAGCAGGAACAGACTATACCCTTTCTTCTGGTACTATAGAGTTCTCAAATACCGTTACTAGTCAACAAATAGAAATTCCTATTATAGATGATACTTGGATAGAAGCTACAGAAAGCTTTACTCTTTTATTATCTAAAGAAACGAATGTATTGGTAAATATTTTAACACCAGAAGCTACCATCAACATAGAAGACAACGACAATATTAGCGGTGCTGGTATCCGTATTGATGCCTTAGATATTACCGTTAATGAGAACGAAGCTTTTGCTAATTTCTCTATTAGCTTAAATGCTGATGTGCAGGATGCCTTCCGTATACAATATACTACCAACCAAATTTCTGCCAGCCCAGGAAGTGATTATACCACTACTAGCTGGGAATTAGAGTTTGACAACACCAACAAAAATCAAGTAATTGCTGTACCTATATTAGATGATGATGTAGTAGAACCTGTCGAAAAATTTGGCTTACAGCTAAGCAAAGATCCTGCTGTATTAGTGAATATTCTCAATGAGCAAGCACAAGCAACTATTTTTGACGATGATCAAGACGGTGGTGTTGGGGTACGATTCTTAGCTACCAATAAAACAGTGTATGAGGACGCACAAACAATTAGCTTTGATGTACAACTCACCGGAAATGTTCAAGGCGGATTTCGTTTAGATTACAACACCAACGAGGGTACGGCTATCCCAGACAAAGATTATGTACCAACAACTGGTACCCTTTACTTTGATGGCACCCAAGGGGAAACCAAAACCATTGTAATCCCAATCTATGATGATTTTATAGAGGAAAATACCGAAACATTTACGATATTACTAAGTAACCTTTCTACCAACCTCATTAATATCACCACAGAAGTGGCTACCATTACTATTATTGACAACGATGATTATAGTATACTACCACAAGACATGGAAGTGAGTTGTGATGCAATTCCTGCAGTGGCAAACATTCCAGACAATTCTAACTGTAATTTAAATATCCTCTTCCAAGAAACTATTGCTGGTAGAGACGACACTTGCCCTTCTGAATACAACATCATAAGAACTTGGACTATTACCGATTGTGTTTTCAATGTAAAACAACATGTACAAAACATAAGCGTTATCGACAAGAAAGCACCAAGTTTTGTGGAAGAACTTCCAGAGGATACAACCGCAAGTTGCGATGCTATACCTGCTGCTATTACCCTTACAGCCATAGATAATTGTGATACCGATATACAAGTACAACTAGAAGAAACTACGGAGTATACTATAGACAATTGTACTACCAATTATAGAATTATTAGAACCTATACCGCTACAGATTGTGCTCAAAACAGTGTATCTCATACCCAAACCATCTTAGTTTTGGATACAGAAGCCCCTGTTTGGAATGAAAATTCATTGCCAGCCAATCTGGAAGTAAGTTGTGATGCAATACCAGAAGTAGTTAATCCTACTGCTACAGATAATTGCGCCCCAGAGGTTGCGATTACCTTTGAAGAACAAATTAACTATAAAAATTCTGCTTGTACCGCCAATTATACGCTAACTAGAATCTGGACAGCCACAGATTGTGCTGGTAATAGTAGTAGCCATTCTCAAACCATTATGGTTGTAGATGATAATGCGCCTTATTTTGTAGGCAGTTTACCTACCGATTTAGAATTACAATGCGATGCCAACATACCCGAACCACAAATAGAGGTGGCCGACGCTTGTGATGATCAGGTAACTGTAGCATACACAGAGAGCATACAAAATGAAAACGAATGTGGAACAGAGTACAGCATACTTCGAACTTGGGTTGCCACGGATTGCAGCGGAAACAGCATCAGTCACCAACAAACCATATCGATAAGCGACATTGTGGCGCCGACTTTTGTAGAGAATCTACCACAGAATGCCACGGTTAGTTGTAACGATATTCCCCCAAGTCCAACACTTAGCGCCACGGATAATTGTGACAACAATCCTGTAGTTACTTTTTCAGAAGAAATTAGTAATGATGCCAACTGCGAACAAGGATACCACATCATTCGCACATGGACTGCAACAGATTGTGCTGGAAACGAAAGCGTGCATACGCAAGTGTTAACAATTCCTGCAACCGGACCAATTGTGGCATCGGACTATACCAAAGAAATTACCATTAATTGCGGTGAAGAAATACCAGAAAAACCAGAGTTAACCTTTAGTGGTGGTTGTGAGGATTTTCAAGTGGTATTTGAAGAAGAAGCATTATATCCAAATGATTCCGATGACTTTAGTATTAGAAGAAGATGGACTGTAACCGATGCTTGTAATAATGTAGCAGTTTTTGAACAGTTTATTTTTATCAAACAGTTAGAAACCATTTTCCTTACCTTGGATATTTGTATAGAGGAAGAAGCCGTAGACCTGAAGACTTTGCTACCAGAAGGATATGCATTAATTGGAGGGACTTATGAAAATACACAAGGAAATGCTGTTATGGATGGCGATATATTCCGACCTGCAGATCATGCTCTTGGAGAGTACACCATCCTTTTGCAAGAAATAGACAATTTGGGATGTATTTATATGGTAGAATACAGCATACGCGTTCATGACGAATGTGTCGTACTTCCATGTGGACAAAGCGATATTAGCGTAAATTCTGCGCTTACTCCAAATGGCGATGGAAAAAACGATTATTTAGTTATACAAGATGCGGGTTGTGATTATACGTATGATATTCTTGTATTCAATCGCTGGGGAGCAGAAATATATAGAAATAGCAACTATCAAAACGACTGGGATGGTTATGCGCCAAATAGTGCTTTTGGTGGCGCTGGAACTTTACCATCCGGAACCTACTATTATATCATTAAAATACCAAATAGTGGCTTACAACCTATAAACGGTTATTTCTATTTAGGAACCGACCAATAATCCCTAATTCATGAAAAAGAAATTATTAATTGTATTAATAGCAAACACCATGGGCATCGTAGCAGGTTTTGCACAACAGTTACCACAGTTTACACAATATATGTTTAATACCAGTAGTATCAATCCTGCCTATGCAGGAAGCAGAGAGACCTTTAGTGCTACTGTACTATACAGAGACCAGTGGTCTGGTTTGGAAGGGAATCCTCGTACGATTACTGCTTCGGTACACAGCCCATTGCGAAACCAGAGAGTGGGCATTGGATTTTCCTTTATTGCAGACCGACTTGGAGATGAGGTACAAAACTATTTTTATGGAGATTTTTCCTATGTAGTACCGCTCAATGCGAAACTCTTGTTGCGTTTTGGACTAAAAGCAGGGTTTACACAAAAGAAATTAGAACAACCCGATTATACAGATCCCTATTTCGATCAGATTAGAACCAAATGGTCTCCCAATTTTGGTGCAGGAGTTCATTTGGGCACCAATAGATGGTATATAGGACTATCTACACCTAGAATTCTAAATACTGGCATCATTGATAATGATGAATACAAAGCAATCGACAGAAACAGTTATTACGCCATAGGGGGACTGGTATTAGATATTACAGCAGACATTAAGTTTAAACCAACTACCATTATTAAATTTACCAATGGAGCACCTATGAATTTTGATGTTACTGCAAGTGCTTTGTTTTACGAAAAGTTCTGGGCAGGTATCTCCTATCGATTCAACGATGCCGATGCATTTGGTGCCTATGTAGATTTTCAACTTACACCAAAAATGCGTGTTGGATATGCATATGACATTCCTACAGCTACTACCCGACCCTATACTAGTGGTACCCACGAAGTATTGTTTATTTATGAAGTAAATACCAAGAAAAAAAATAAATACAGATCGCCTCGTTATTTTTAAATCGATTTTCCAATGAAAAAATCTATATTATATTTTGTCGTCCTACTTTTCTTTTTAGTCGCACATGCTGCAAAGGCACAAGCATATCTCCAAAAACGTGCCGATTATTTTTATGGGCAATTTGAATTTGCTAAGGCCATAGAAGCATATCAAAAAATGGTAGTAGCCGATATACAATCCTCACATGCGCACAAGCGATTGGCAGATTGCCATATGTATTTGAGAGATTACAAGCGCGCGATACCACATCTAAATGCCATTATCGATAGTCCTGATATAGAAGTCGAATACTATTTTAAGTACGCTATGGCATTACAAAGCGCTGGAGATAGTAAAACAGCCAAATCTTATTTTTTAAAGTACAAAAAATACGCAAAAAACGACTCCAGAGTAAAACGGTTTTTAAAAGACGGAGATTTGGCAAACGTAGCATTCAACAGTCGCGAAAGATATGAAATATGGCCTGTGGATTTTAATAGCCCGCAAAGTGATTTTGGTGCTTTTGTATATGAAAATAAATTATATTTTAGTTCTGCTAGAGAAGAATCGCAAGGGGATATTTACGGATGGAATGGGGAATCTTGGCTCGATATTTTTTATGTAAATACCGAAGGAAATACCAAACAAGCCGTACCTGTTCTAGGTAACATCAACACCAAGTTACACGAAAGTTCTCTTGTGTATACTGCCGATTCTACAGTAGTGTATTTTACCCGCAATAATTACTACAGAAATAAAGAACGCAATAGTAAATCCAACGAAAATTTACTTAAAATATACAGGGCCAAATGGACCAGAGACGGCTGGGTAGTAAACAAAAGTCTGCCTATAAATAGCGACCATTATTCTACCGGACACCCGTTTGTCTCACCCGATGGAAAACGATTGTATTATACCTCCAATCGGCCTGGTGGATATGGAGGAACCGATATTTATTATTCGGAATTGGGAAGCAGAGGTAAAATTGGTAGATCTATAAATGTTGGTCCGAAAATAAATACAGAAGGAGACGAAATGTTTCCTTTTATAAATGCAGAAGGGACGTTGTTTTTCTCTTCTGACGGCCATCTGGGCTATGGCCAATTAGATGTTTTTGCGGCTATCACCAACAACAAAAAAGAGGTGGTTTCCGTAGTGAATCAAGGACAACCCCTCAATAGTACTGCAGATGATTTTGCGTACTACTCCTATGACAATGGTCTCCGTGGCTATGTTTCCTCCAATAGAGAAGGCGGTATGGGTGGCGATGATATTTATCATTTCAAATTTGTTCCTTCACTTATGATGGAGGGGTATGTTTCTGATGCCATAAACGATAAAGTACTCGACAGCGTAGAGGTGAGTTTGTTTGAATTGGGGAAGTCCAAACCAATTAACTTCATGACCACTGGAAAAAATGGCTATTTTAGCTTCTTTATAGACCGAAGAAAAAGCTATAATCTAGAAGCCATACGGCGTACACACCCCATAAAAGTAGTGTATTTCAATACCCATCAGGTGAGTGATAGAGAAAATCGTTTGCGCAAAGATTTTCAATTGGAACCAGTGCTGAATGTAAAAGTATTGGCCGATTTGGATAAAATATATTTCGATTTCAACAAAAGTAATATCCGTCCCGATGCAGCCAAAGAATTGGATAAAGTTGTAAAATTGATGATAGAAACTTATCCAGAAATGGTTATACGGCTAGAATCCCATACCGATCCTATTGGCAGCCATAGCTACAACGATGCGCTATCACAACGCAGGGCAGCGTCTACCTATAATTATCTCATTAAACAGGGAATTGATGCAAGTCGTATCTTGTCTTACAAAGGCTTTGGTAAAAGAAAACCCATCAACGATTGTACAAGCAAAAAGGACTGCTCTGATGAAGAACTAGAATTAAACAGGCGCACGGAGTTCCCTATTGTAAAGCTCACCAATACGGATACAATAGAGCACGAAAATTAGCAGTTCGTTTTGTCTTTCCTTAGGCGTGGTTGTGAGCCTTTATAGCTACAAATGGGTGTAATTACCTCATGTAGAAGTGTTTGAATCTTTTCTGAAGTGAGGAAAGTCTCATGCAGCAGTGTTTGGAGGTTTCCCAATGTTGGGAAAGTCTCATGCAGCAGTGTTTGAAGGTTTCCCAATGTTGGGAAAGGCTCATGCAGCAGTGTTTGAAGCTTTCCCAAAGTTGGGAAAAGCTCATGCAGCAGTGTTTGAACCAAAATAAGGCTTTATAAGCTGGTTAAAAGGGTGTTAAACACAATAAAAACAATTGCTTTATTGTCTTTAACACCCATGATTGTTACTATTATAACGTGAGTTCGATATAAATTATCTTCACAGAAGCCTTATAAATAGTG
The DNA here is from genome assembly GCA_025800395.1 of Flavobacteriaceae bacterium. Classification (GTDB taxonomy): domain Bacteria; phylum Bacteroidota; class Bacteroidia; order Flavobacteriales; family Flavobacteriaceae; genus JAOXRU01. Next base: position 91 of record JAOXRU010000618.1, on the reverse strand, counting down.
AGATTTGGATTAAAAAGGCGCAGGTTAAACCCTTAATTCAAGGCTTTTTGGGACAAAGATTGCTGTTTATAAGGCTTTCTATAGATTCATT
>JAOXRU010000611.1 GCA_025800395.1 Flavobacteriaceae bacterium | reverse complement strand
CCCTTAGCAGTCTGTTTCCGGATACGTACTTTCATATTGGAGGCGACGAGAACGAAGGCAAACACTGGGATGCCAATACAGAAATACAGGCCTATAAGAAAAAGCATGGCATAGCAGATAACCACGAGTTGCAAGCACATTTTAATATAAAAATATTAAAGATGCTACAAAAACGTGGAAAGATTATGATGGGTTGGGACGAGATTTTGCAGCCTATACTACCCAAAGATGTGGTAATACACTCGTGGCGTGGGATAAAAAACATGGAGAAAGCAGCCAAATTGGGGTATAAAACCATATTGTCTAAGGGCTACTATATAGATCTGATGCATAGCATGGAACACCACTATAAAAACGATCCGTTGGGCGATGCCCAAACCAAACTAACCGCAGCGGAACAACGCAATATACTAGGAGGAGAGGCTACCATGTGGGGCGAATTGGTTACCCAGCAAACCATAGATGGCAGAATATGGCCACGTACGGCAGCTATAGCAGAACGCTTTTGGTCTGCAAGAAGCCTTAAAGATTATGCAGATATGGTACGGCGGCTACAACCTAACAGTGCGTACTTAGAGGCCTTGGGCATTACCCACATTCGTAACAGAGATGTAATTTTACGCAACGTAAGCGGCCACCAAGATATTAGTGCGCTTATTGTTTGGAGCAAGGTGCGAGAGCCTTTAAAGATGTATACCCGTAACAAAGGCGGAACGGAATATAAATCGTTTTCGCCCTTTAGTCGTTTTGTAGATGCTTGTAATACCGATGCGGTAGATGCCGTTGCTTTTAATGCGGCAGTAAAAGGCTACCTACACCAAAAGAACCAAACAGATAAACAAACCTTATTGCAGCTACTAGAAAAATGGCAAAAAAACCATAAAACCTTTTTACAACTAAAACGCAAGCCTATGTTG
>JAOXRU010000608.1 GCA_025800395.1 Flavobacteriaceae bacterium | reverse complement strand
TTTAAGTGAAAATGCGGTGTTTAAAAACAATGGGTATTCGGAGATTTATCATTTTGAGTACAACAAAGATTGCAAGCCCCCACGCTTTGCATTGGCCAGTCCGGAGAGCAGCGGTCGGGTAAAAGTACAATGGCAAGGCGACATAGACCACCAGCGCTATATGGTGCAATACCGCAAGTCGGGGGTGGAAGATGCGGAGTGGTTTTCGGTAAAAACCAGAAACTCGCAAGCACAGATAGGTAATTTACAGCCAGGAACCTCTTACGAATTTCGGGTAGGGGGCTCTTGCGATGCCATTACAGCGCTAAACCCAGGATATACCTATACCGCCATACATGAATTTGGCATGCCTAGCAAGGAGGAGGCAAAGACGTATAGTTGTGGTATTGTTCCAGAAATAGAGATTAGCAATACCGACCCCTTGGAGAATCTGGGAGTGAATGAGGTGTTTACCGCAGGAGATTTTCCGGTAACTGTAAAAATCATCGAAGGCGAACAAGGAAATTATAGCGGCAAAGGCTATATCGTGGTGCCGTATTTGGCGGATACCAAAATAGCAGTAGAATTTAAAAACATCCGAATCAATACCGATTACCAATTGGTAGAAGGGAAGATCACCACCACTTATGATGCTACTTGGGGTGGGGTGGAGGATGTTTCCAAGCCATTTATGGGGGGCGATGGCAAATCGCAACAAAAGATGGTGAATTTCCCTATCGATAGGATAGAAAAAGGCCCTAATGGGAATATACTAGTTATAGGCAAGGGCGGTGCTCCTGTAGTAGAATACCCAGCTGGGGAGGATATGACCATAACCGATGGAGGAGAGCCTAGTGCCGACCCACCAGTAAAGCCAAAGGTTTGGACCGTAGATGAAAACGGAAACATCCATGAAGGGGATGCTGCTGCAGAGGGTGGTGCAACCACACCTTCCAATACCGAAGGGGTAAATAATAAGGGAGAAGCCCAAAGCATAAGCGCCAGAGATGTGGTAGTGTACTTTAAAGAGGCCAAGGGTAGATATGCAACTACATATGGCTTTGACGGATATAGCGCCAAGGCCAAAACCACCAAATCGATATACCAATCTTTAAAGCAAAATTATCAGATTCCGTATATCGCAGTTCCCAAGGATGGGGAAAGCTATATAGAAGCAGTTTTACAAATTGTTTCGGATAGCATACAAGCACAAGATATTGTATTTAAAACCAAAGAAGGTATTGCACTTGCTAAGGTAGATAGTACTGCAAAGAGTTATACTTTAAAACTAGAAGGGGTTTTTGAAGATGCGGCTATAGAATCTCAGGCTTTGATAAAGCAAGGGGAGTCCTATAAAGTAGCTGGGGCTTTTATCCAATATCAGGCAAGAGTAAAACAGTTAAAAGTAGTGGTAGTAGACGCTACTACGCAATTGAAAGTGAAGCCTATAAAAGCAAAACTGCAAAGCACATTTGATAAGGCTATGGTGGGGGTAGAAGTCACCCATTGGGCCAATTACAAATCTAAGTTAGACGGGCTTATTACAACTACTACTATTGCTAGTGGCGAAAGTGGTTTTGGTGCACAGTATACGGCAGATCAAAGACTAGTGAACCAACTGATAAAGAAAGATCCTAGATATGATAGTAGTGCCTATTATATAATCTTTACCGATAAAAAACCAAGTACCGTTGGAGAACATGGCTTGATGCCTATAGGCAGGCAATTTGGTTATGTGTACGACAAGAGCGCACATACTGCCGCTCACGAATTGGGTCATGGGGCCTTTCAATTGCGGCATCCATTCTCCAATGCCAGTTATGGGTTTTCCAAAGGGAGTACCAATTGGCTCATGGATACTAATGGAGGTACGCATATACCCTATGTGCATTGGATAAAGATGCACAACCCAGATTTGAGACTGGGGATTTTTGATGCCGATGGGGAGGGGGAAAGTGCAGTAGTAAGGAATAAATTGTCCAAAAGGTTTGTACTTGAAAACAAAGAGGGAAAATCCTACTTGAGTTTTTTAACACCAAATGGTGAAAAGATCTATTTGCCATATGAAAAGATAATAAAACCGGTCTTTTATTTCGGCATGGTAGATGACCGTTACGAACATGTACTTCCTGGAAGCCTAATTGGTTTCACCTATTTGGAGAAAGGAAAAGAAATAAAGTATCGTGCAGCGATTAATTATATGTCTTTTTTGGGCTATAAAAGTGAAGAAGACACCTATCAAGCCAAGGAGCCAGAAGGAGAATTGATTAAAGACGGGGTGATTATAGGTTTTCCAACAAGCGTATATGGAGACAAAGGATTTTATGTTGGCTTGTTTTCCAGAGAGTTTGGTACATATACCGGATCTTCTCTAGAGAAAATATCAGCCGTTTGGGAGTTTGATTTTTATCCAAATATTGGCAATGACCATTTAATCACCCATAAATATTATAGTGATGAAACTCTTTATTCTGAAGAACAGGATAAACTTTCTGCTTTGTATAAAAAAACTATAGGAAAGCATTCGTTTCATGAGGAGAATTTGGTAGTCTTAAAAATAGCAGAATGGCGCAATCGTTATGAAAAGCGCTTTGAAGAATTTACAGAAACTTTTGATGCTTGGACTACGGCGAATATTGGAGAGATAGAACACAAAGACGAATTAGCAGATATTTCCTATGGAACCAGTAATATGGGATATTGGAATGTAGAAATGGGCAAGGATCAATTTGCATTATATAAGCTTTGGAAAGAAAGTCCATTAGATTTTTATAAACAATTTCTGCAAGAACTAACCAAGTTTTTACAAGAAAAATCAATCCAGAATAGAGCATGTGTCGATAGTCTAAAGAAAGAGGATGATGTAGAGAAGATACTCTTGTGTATAGAGAATCTTAGTGATGACGAGATTACTCGTTTTGATTTTGACACTAGAATGAGACTTCTTAAAATCCTTTTAGATCAAACTTGGGTGGAGGGAAGAAGTGAAAACATTGTAGTGAAGCTAGTAAGCCACCTACCACCCACTTTTGAATATGATAGATTTTTGGAAGAGACAACTATTAACTGCACAAAAACAGTTGTCCAAGATAAAAATGGAAACTATAGGTATACGAATTTTTGTCTTTGGGAGAAAATATTTGAAAGTGTTGACGATAGTGCACTTTTCTTTTCTGGAGACAATAGGAGTAGACTCTTACGGGCGTTAATACAATTGTATTATAAAAGTGACTTTTTTATAAAAGCTATGCGTGAGTATCAGACTCTACTTGAGTTACAATCGGAAGACGCGATTGAGATACTAAATCAGAAAACATTTCAATATAATTATAAAGGTCCGGTAAGCAGACTGTTTCATCATCTAGAGGAGCTTGCTCATTTGAAAAAAGGACCATCTTATGTTACTATAGATACAGAAGTAGTAGATGGACAATGGATACGTGTTCAAAGGTTGCGCGTTTCGGGAACTCTACAATCCTCAGAGGATCCTCCAATAGATTTTCATCCTTTTGAAATGGTGTTGTTTACCAACAATTCTGAACAGAAATTAATAGGGAATTATAAAACAACTCCAGTGCCCGTTATTGTATTGCATTATGCGAGTACTGTAGGGGATATAGAAACTAGAAATGAGATTATTCAAACGGCCATAGATGCTGCAGCTTTTTTACCAGGAGGTCAGTTGCTTCATTTTGGGAAAATAGGAAGGTTTTTTTACTATGCGGATAGGATAAGTTCTGTCAGCAGTATAGCGGCTTCAGGTTTTGCAAAAGATCCAGCATTGCAAGATATCTTTAACAAAATTAGTCTAGCTTCGGGCGTGATTAGTGGAGCTACAATAGTTGGAGAAAAAAGATTGATAAAACTACTAGATCCACAAGCGATTAAAAGAGCGGAACAAGACCAGCTTAAACGAATTAAAGATTATACCAATTCCATAGATAATCTTATCGAGAGTGATTACATACATATGCTTTCTCAAAAAAGAAAAGAGGAGTTGGTGGGTATATTAGAAAGCGAAAAAAAGGCCATCGGAACTTTGGCAGATGAAGCAGGAGTAAGCTTAGTTCTCAACAAAATGCGCAAGCTATTAAGTACTACGGTGGATGTGACCAAACGCAGTTATAAAAATGTATCTTATAAGGAATTTGTAAGTACCATACATCATGCAGATAAGGTGGCTGAAGAAGTTTTAGGAGAAGCCCATCGCTTATGGGGTGAAGAAAAATGGGATGCGTTGTATGATTTGTTTAACCCGAAAAATGCGGATAAAATAAACGGTGGATGGCCTCCATATAATGGGTTTAGAAAGAAACCAATTTCCTTGTCTGGAATAGAAATCAAAGATGCGTATTCGAATTTAATATTTGATAGGTTTCAAACACTAGATTATCAGGGTGTACCACAACCCAATCTAAATGGAGGGTTTGCATCTCCAGTTAGAGTAAATAACTATGAAATAGAGATGCCATTTACTTTTAATTCAAGAGCTTTGATGGATGAAATAACCGAAGGAACGTATTATATTCGATTTCAACTAAAAAACACTGAGGGATTAATTTTTCAAAAAGGGAAAGCTATACCTTGGTATACAAAAGACGGTAAATTTGTTGAAGGAGGAGCAGAACAAATTCAGACGAATATTAGATTTAATGAATTGGATCCTAAAGATTATTTAATTTTACAAAAGTCAGTTAGAAAAGGAACCAAGTGGGATCATTTGATAGATGATTTTAGTAAGCAATTGGATAGATTTAAATTTTGTAATAAATGAAAGAGATAAAAAAAATATATGTCACAGAATTCAAGGTAGATGCCTCTGGAGTAAATGAAATAGGAAGTTCTTGGGCCACTACTGGGAGAGAATTCGAACGTCCAAGCATAACTTTTTATAACTCAAGCAATGCTAGGGTTGATTTAAAGAATTTTTTAAATCAAAGTATGGATTTGAATGAATTTTATTTTTCAAGAGAAGAATTGTTTTTTTTGATGAAGACTTATCTTTTTGAAATAGAAGAGTATGTAAATTATAAAAATGAATCAATGTTAACTTCTACCAACAAAAAAATAAACGATTTATATAGGGGTTCGGGAAAATTACTGTATTTTAAGAAGGGAGGCTTTGACTTTTTAGTTATTTTTTTTAAACGTTGGCAATTAGAAATTCAACCAAGAGGGGCGGGAGAAGACCAATATGGTGAAGATATTTTTTTTGTGCATGGAATATGGGAAGGTCCTATTCTTGAAGAAGAAATGCGAAGAAAGTTATTAAATAATATCATATGAAGAAGAAGCAATTTTTAATTTTTATTGGAGTATTATTTATACAATTTTTCTTTTATGGACAATGTACGACCAAAGATAATTATGCTTCAGATCTAAGGGATAGTGAGGTTTTAAGAAAAATTACTCATGAAGAAGAGTTAGGACAAGACGCTTGGTATGCTTTATATAAAGCAGAAGAGCGTGCTTTATGCAAAGATAAAGAATCTTTAGAGAATGTATTAAGTCATCTAAAAGAGACCAAAAAGGCAGCAGAGGATATAGCTGATGATATTTTGCAAGCAGGCGGCTATGCAAAATGGGCGGATAATTTGGCTGAGGGAGTGGATAATTTGGCAGAAGTCATTAAAGCAAGACAGCTTATTAATAAATTGAGGCTAATTGAGCCAAAAGTAACAGAAGATTTGACAGGTTTGGCAAGTAAAAATGGAGGGGAAATGAAAGGCTTGGATTATCGTCTAAAATCTGAAGAATCTTTGACCAGAAAGTTGAAGTCCGATGGATTAAACGCTCCAATGAACGATGTTTTAAGATATACGACAACCTTTACTGAAACAAGTTTTGTGAAAGGAGTTCAAAATGTTCTAAATGACTTAAGAAGTGAAGGGTACGAAGTAGTGAAAATAAAAAACACATTTGAAGAAGGTGTTGTTTATAAGGGAATTAATACAAATGTCAAATCTCCTGATGGTCATATTTTTGAATTGCAATTTCATACACCAGATAGCTTTAATGTGAAGCAAAACATGAACCATTCCCTTTACGAAGAATATAGATTGCTTGACCCCAAATCTTCCAGAGCTATAGAGCTAAAAAAAATAATGATGAACAATTCAGACAAAATAGTGATCCCGTCTGGCGTAAAATCAATAAAGTAAATCATGTATTACGATTATTATATTTTTAACAACTTGGTGTATCGTCTAAAAAAAGGTAATAAACTTCATGGAAATGTCAGTACTTTACAGGTTTTTGAAAGTAATAAGTGGTCTAGTAAACCTAAATACCTTAAATCTTTTATGAACCAATACGTTACAGGTTGGATTGATGAAAGAGATGCTATTCCAAATTTTGAAGAAGCAAAAGAGCAACTGGCCATTGTGAAATATAATATGGTTAAGGATTTTGCGATAGAGAGTCATCGGAATCAGAAATATGGTATTTATAACTACGAGGTCCATTTGACAAATGTTATAAGTGTATTTTTTAGAAATAGTGTATTTATTTCTTATGAAAACTATCCCATCTTAGCATCTGCATGGTTGCATGATATTTTAGAAGATACCGCAATTTCTAAAGAAGAATTTATAGATCGGTTTGGAAATGACATTTATAATATTGTATGGTCTTTGACAGACGGTAAGGAGGGAAATAGAGTTGAGAAGAAAAATATTATGTATGATAAGTTAGTTAATAGCCAGAATGGGATAATAGTTAAGCTTGCTGACCGAATAGCTAATCTTGAATTTAGTATTATCAATCAAAATATTAAACACATAAATAGATATGTTAAAGAGAATAAAGAATTAAATATTAGGTTAAGTAATATTATTCAAACTGAGCTAGGAAGCAAGTTGTTAAATGATTTGAATCTTTTAGTAGAACAAGGAACTGCTTATTTGGATTAATATTTATCTTCGACTTAGGTTTTATGGGACTGTGTAATATTTTGTGTTTTTGCTAAAATTTAGTTGAAAACTGATTTTGAAATTCATAGGCAAAAAAATTACCTTTAATTTTTTTATATTATGAAACCAGAATTAGAAAAACAAGTAGAAGCCTTAATTGGCAAG
>JAOXRU010000606.1 GCA_025800395.1 Flavobacteriaceae bacterium | reverse complement strand
TAGCCAAAAACAACTCCTTAAACTGTTCTTTTATTAGTTTTTCGCTTGCTTTTCGGCTATTAAAGATATACTTTAATTCGTTTAGCTTGTCGGTATTTTTTAAATAGTTTATAAACTGCTTGTAGGAAGCGCCCTTTCCTTTAAAAAAACTATTCCAAGGATTTTCTGTGTTAGCTGTCCAACTTTTAAACTCGTATTTTACTTTACCCACTAAGACATCCGCTTTGTTTAATAAGGCATCACTATATTTAAATTCAAATGCCGTTAAATCTGCAAATTCATCTACGTTATTTTTGATATAAGTAATCATATGATTTACAGCATCTCTGTTGTTTTTAGCAAAAATGTTTGCTATGTTATCTGAGTTGCCTCTTATAGCTGTTAACACGCTATTAAATCCAGGCTTTTTATGATATACACTAATATATTCTAGGTTTTCCAGCATGTTATCCATGGGAGGTATACGGTTAACTCCAGTCCTACCACAGGCTTCACATCTTAAATCGGAATTCCCCTTCAAAACCGCTTGCAATTCCTTCTCCCAATCTGTCCCCAAAGCTTTTCTAAAATTACTTTTGGCATCTGTCATTTGGGCCACTTTATTAATGGTTTGGGCATCATAGGCAAATTTGGTGATGGTTTTATTTCCAATAGCTTTGTCTATAAGCTTCCATGCTTCTATTCCGTTTTTTTGCTGTAGTGCTTTTTTAAATTGTTTAAAGGCATTGGCATCCAGATCTGTTTTGGCCTTGCTCAGATAGGTATTTAGTTTTATTTTCTGGGCATCGGATAGTTTGTTCAATCGTTGCAATAACTTTTGATCGCTAATCTCGTCCATCCATTGGGAGAAAGACTCCAAATCTCCTTTGCCTAGCTTGTAGCGCAGTTCTCCAGCTTGGTTTTCATACTGCTGTATCTTATCGTCTATGCGTTTGCTAAACTGGTCAATACCATCTTGTATTTGCTGAGGCGTAACGGTATCATCGGTCAGGCGGTATATATTGCCATCGGGGGTGATAAGCTCTGGATTTCGGCTAAAACCATTGGCAATTTGTGGCGGAAAAAGGCTGTTTTTCAAAAACACCTTGCCATTGAGATAAAAACCTAGAATTTGCTTGCCGTTTTTTGCAACGAGCTCTCCAGTTTTTCGAAGCAGACCTATTTGTATGTTTTTGATATACAGCAGTAGTTTGTCGCCTTCCTTTTTCAGAGTAGCCACTACCTTGTTGGTGGCCACATCTAGCACCTCCATCATGTGGGTGTTCTTTGGATTTGGCACCAGCTTAAACCCTTTACCCAAAGCTTTGAATAGCAGATTTCCAGCATCCAACATCTCGAGTATCTGGTTGATTTTTCCAATTTTCCCTATTTTGGTAAAAGCAATAGCAAAAGAGGCTACAAATACAACATCTTTGGCTATTTGGTGTGAAAGTGTATAGATATTATCTAGGCTATGGCTTTTCATAAAAGAAGCCGAAATTTGATCCCATAATTTCGCCATAGCGCCTTCTTCGAATAAGGAGGTAAATAAATTGCTTAATTCTTGGTGTTTTTCCGGATTGATAAGATAGTTTATGATGTCTAAACTCTGTGGAATCTCGGCCACCAGATTTACAACACCATTCCACAGACCAAAGAGAAAAGCGAGCTTTACCATGGCCCTGTCCAATAGATTTAAAGCATTGTAACTACAACCTTGGAAGAGATCTATATTAAATTTTTCTTTGAGCAATGCTAAAAAAGGATCCGAACCTTGGCCACCAAAAATAGCAGGCAATGAAGCAAACCAAACGCCAGTGGCAATATTCTCATATCCTTTAAAAATAAAATCTGGATGGCATTTGTTGTACCATGCCTCTGGTACTTCTGCCATTTTGATAATATTGGAGAGAAAACCACCAACTTCCGAAAATCCTTCGCCTATCCCTTTTGCCAAATTTCCGGTAGACTCACTAGCCGAAATCACAAAGCGTTCCATGGGAGATTTGGCCCTCCAATCCAAAATAAAAGCAGCGTATTCTTTATAGTTTTTGGGAGCAAAAGTTTTGAAAGCAATCGTGTTGTCTTCCTTTTTGTGCATCCATAGAGCTATCGTCCTATCCCGTGCTTCAAAGGCTTCTATCTGCTGGAGCACCCTGGCTGTGGTTTTGTAATCGGTATACACCACCAACAATTCAAAACCTTCCATCACTGGCGTATTGCTGAGTTTTGCATTTAGTGTTTGGTAATCTTCTGGCGACAAAAAACCAGCAAAATCATATAGTTTTTTTGGTTGTTTCCCTATTTCTCTATCCTTTGGCGGATATGCCGCAGTTAAACGCGCATTGTTTAGGGTATAGTTAAACGTTATATCTAGTTGCTGAGAATCCGATTGCAAATAGGTCTCCCACACCGAGGCATAGCGCTCCAATAACTGCTCCATTTTGGTTTTACCAAATTGCGGAGCAGTTACCTCTAGTAGGCGTTCTATTTCTGTTTTATCATAGCGATGATTCTGGAGTTTATATTTAGGAAAAATACCCGACCATACAGAGGATTTATTCGAATCTTTGGCAGAAGATAGATGGAAATAATACTGACACAACAATACTTGATTGGAGGTTTCTTCTTTATATAAATCCGATTTTTGAAAGATTTCAGACATCAGATCATTTGCCTTTTTATAAACCCCTTGCTCTTTCTCTTGCTTGAATTGCTTCCACCTATCGGTATCTATTTTAGCTTCCTCTGCTTCTGTTGCTCCTTCTCTATTTTCCAACAAAAACTGTAAATACTGGTCTACATCTTTACTGTTTTTATAGTTGAGATCCGCTGGATAAATAGATACGGTGAGTTCTGGCCCATCAGTTAACAAAACATAGATTGCCAAATCTACGTCTTGGTTGCTATTTATTTGTTGTAAATGCTTGTTGAGGTTTTGAATGTAGTTATTGGTAAACTGCTTTTGGGTATCTTTAAGATAGTATTTTAATTCCTGAACTGGCTTTCCCAAAAAAGCGATATACCATTTTGGACTATTCTCTTTAGCATTTTCTCTTTTTAGATAATTGAGCTGTTCCACTGTATTGGACACTATGGTAGCAGGATTTTTTTCCATAGATACAATGGGCTGTAGAAAGCAAAAAAGAAAGCTGATAAGTAAAATACGTAGTTTCATGTTGGATCTTTTTTTGTTAGGAGTTCTCTAAAATTTTCACAAAGACTTTTTGTAGCTCCTCTTTGAGTCCTAATACTATTGCAGCATCTTTGGTTTTCGCTTCTTTTTTTGTTTTTATATAGCCCAGCAAATCATGCGAATAGGTCTTAGCCTTGGTGATAAACCCTTGGAATACTCCTGGCGGCAAATTTTCATTGTGAAGGATGGCCGCAAATCGAATTAAGGCATGCTTTTTTGCAGTTGTATTAAAGACATTCAGCCGTTGCATCTCAGCAGAAATAGGCAACTCAACTTCCACTGGAACAAGAAAAAGACCTTCGACCTCTTCAAAAGGTTCTAGATCGAAAGATTGTAATTCCTCAAAAAGCTTTTGTTCCAAATCTCTTCCTTCTCTATACAATGCAGTTATTGCACGTTTCAATAAGTTTTTCACTTCTTTTTTATACGCTTCCATTTTCTTTTTGGAAGAGGAAAGTTCTTTTTGAGATTCCGAAAATTCTTTTTTGGCGGCATCGGCGCCCGCACTATCACCATTCGCATTAGCTGTATCAAGTTTTTGTTTGCTTTCCGATAATTTTTTTGCAGTTTCTATGGCTTCTTGTTTGAGGGCTTCTGGAAAGTCTTCCTGGCTGATATTGTTCACCAAAGCAGCAACTACTTTATCTATTTTTTCTTTAGTGTCTTTATCTATATCTAGTTTTAGAGCTTGCTCTATCTGCTCCAATAAATTCACCACATCATCTATAGTCTCTTGTACATCCGATACCCCACCCCAAGTAGCATCATAAGTGGTGGTGATCTTCCCTTCTACCAATTGGTAATCGGTATTGATGCGGATGTTCTTAAATTCTACTGCTATTTTGGTATCCGCCAAATAAGGCACCACGATATAGCCTTTGCCGCTATAATTTCCTTGTTCGCCTTCGATGATTTTTACCGTTACTGGAAAATCTCCTGCGGTAAATACCTCATTCACTCCTAGGTTTTCTAAAGGGGCGGTATTGCTAATCTCTATTTCTGGTACTATACCACAACTATACGTCTTTGCCTCCTCCTTGCTAGGCATGCCAAATTCTTGTATGGCGGTATAGGTATAACTTGGGCTTAGGGCTGTGATGGCATCGCAAGAGCCCCCTACCCGAAATTCGTAAGAGGTTCCTGATTGTAAATTACCTATCTGTGCTTGCGAGTTTCTGGTTTTTACCGAAAACCACTCCGCATCTTCCACCCCCGACTTGCGGTATTGCACCATATAGCGCTGGTGGTCTATATCGCCTTGCCATTGTACTTTTACCCGACCGCTGCTCTCCGGACTGGCCAATGCAAAGCGTGGGGGCTTGCAATCTTTGTTGTACTCAAAATGATAAATCTCCGAATACCCATTGTTTTTAAACACCGCATTTTCACTTAAA
>JAOXRU010000602.1 GCA_025800395.1 Flavobacteriaceae bacterium | reverse complement strand
AAAAAAGGCCAAGACTGGAAAAACACAAGCCTGGAATGCCAGGCTTGGGAACAAAACAACAGTTTCAGGTACCTAAAATGGAGGTACTGAACCTTATAAGGCCATTTTGGGGGTGGGTTTTCCCTTACATAAGCCTTACATACAGCTTATACCTTAAGATAAAATAGATGGCACAGATACCAAAAGGTAGGTTAGTAAAGGGTCCTTATAAACTAATATGTATGGACTGTGCCATCTACTTTTCCATTACTGTATAGGTAAGTACCTCCATTTTAGGTACCTGAAATGTTTGGTGATGTTCAACACCAGTCCTGGAAATTCCAGGACTGGACTCAGGACTGGAAGTGCCAGTACTGAGTTGTGTATGTTCATCTAAGTCTATCTAGGGCCAGTCCTGGAATGCCAGGACTGGAGGTGAGCCCAAGGTCTTAAAAAAAGGTTGCACCTTTCGGCGCTATGCACCTTGCAGCGCCACTGCTATCTTTATTTTTGGGGGGCAGGGCAGGCCCCAAACTAAGGTGAGCACCTTTCAGCACTTTGACTTAAAAAAAAATGGCACCTTTCGGCGCTATGCACCTTGCGGTGCCACTGCTACGATGATTTTTTTTACAGTTAAGGCTTCGGACAGATCTTCGTCAGTCTCCTTAGTTCCTTAGTCAGTGAGGCTTAGTTCCTTGGGAAGCATTGAAAATTTGTTGCAACATTTTATTGATACAATAAATCTTTTCGTCTTATAAACTTAACATTTTTTTGACGCAGGATTAGTCTTTACGCTGGAAAAATCAACAGTTTTCGCAGGGTTCATCCATGTTTCCCGAACAAGTGCCTTTTTTTTGCAAGGCCTAGCCAAATTTCAACCTTAAAACCTGCAAAAAAAACATGGTTTTTGGTCAAGGATCTTGAAAAATTCGACTTTGTTGGCGCTTTTCAGCACTTGGGGCTTCACAAAATTGTCATCTAAGCACCCACACTTCATCACAACTATATTATATAAACATATCTTTGTATACAGGGTGATCTTTGAAAAAACCAAACTGTGTTAATATTTAAATATCCATATTATAATATTAACATACACTACCGTAGGTATAGCCAGTGAGTTTTTTTTGCCTCTGCGAAAGTCAGGCCAAATAACCAATACTCCCTTGAGTAATCTATATACTCTCTTGAGCCTAGATACAACCAAACATAGTAGATATGTTACTCTCCACCATGCTGTACACGGCAACAATAAAAATTGTCTGTCTTCTGCCCGTCTTTGGACGGAATGTTGTCTTATTAGTGTGAAACTTGCTTTGCCAAAAATAACCAAAAACAAAAAGAACAAAAGAACATCCCAAAGCACAGCCCAGTTAAGGTTGCTTTCTAACCCTAACGCAGCCATATTGGCGTGCCCTTACTTAAGGCTTTTGCTAGCCACCTTGTTTTCGCTCCAAGTCTAGATCCCTAACATGCAGCCCGGATGGTGTGCTTCCCCGGCTC
>JAOXRU010000593.1 GCA_025800395.1 Flavobacteriaceae bacterium | reverse complement strand
CTTAAGTTGTACCAGTAATTTTAAATGGCATTAGCTTTTGGTAAGTTCGTACCAAACTTAACCAATAGCCGGACGCACCCATTTAAATTCGAAACTGTTTTCTGGTACCGCCAAACGATCCGATAATCGGTGTAGCCTATTAGGAAGTTTCATAAGATATTCTCTCGCCTTTTCGCCCTCCTCGTTAAGATCTCTAATGTTACCAATATCCCACATCTTTATTAGTTTTTCTAAAATCTCTACATAATCTGTAGCGGTATATACCCCAATGCGTTGGGCAGTATTAGAAAACTCTTCAAAAGCGGTAGATATTTTGTTTCCAGACTCTCTAAGGAAATGTGCCGGCATGGTAATTTTACGTTTCATCATATCTTGGAAGGCCAGCATCATTTGGTTAGGGTCTACATCAAATATACGTTGTACAAACTCTGCATAGGCATTATGGTGGCGCATTTCGTCTCCAGCAATAATTCTACACATTTTAGCCACACGTTTATTCCCAAACTTTTTTGCAATTTGTGCTACACGCAAGTGAGAAATATAAGTTGCCAATTCCTGAAAACTAGTGTATACAAAATTCTTATACGGATCTCTACCTGTACCTATATCAAAACCATCGCAAATAAGGTGTTGGGTAGTAATTTCTACCTCGCGCATATTTACACGACCCGAGAGATAGAGGTATTTGTTTAGCACATCGCCATGTCTGTTTTCTTCGGCAGACCATTGTTTTATCCAACGGCTCCAGCCATTGCGCTCTTCCTGGTTAATACCTTCCACTTCCATAAGCCAAGATTCGTAAGTTGGTAAGGCCTCTTCCGTAATCATATCGCCAACCATAACCACCCAAAAGTCGTACGGAAGTTCTTTGGCTAGTTCTCTAATTTCGGTAACGTCATTCATAAACCCTTCTCCTTCAGAATCGGGAAGGAAGTCCGATGGTTGCCAAATTTTTTCAATAGGAACCAAATATTTTTTAATAAGCGCATCTACATCGTTTTCTAAGAAGCGCATTACCTCTAGGCGTACATTTTTTAAAGACATAACAGTTTCGAATTAGATTTTTATACCATTTGAAATTACAAAATTAAATCGTCTTTTTTCTTTTTCGGCAATTTTAAGAAACAACTGGTGTAATATCGCGTGTAACGATTTCTTCAATTTTTGAGATTAATGCCTCGTGGTCTGTATAATCTTTTAAAACAAGCGGTTGGTGTATCTGAAATTTTAAACGATTCCCCAGGCCTAAAGGAAATGCCCCATAGCGTTGC
>JAOXRU010000590.1 GCA_025800395.1 Flavobacteriaceae bacterium | reverse complement strand
CTTTATTCATTTTATACAGTTTAGTGTTCCTTATTATAACGCTATAAAATTAAGGATTTATATACACATAAACCTGTCAAAAAGATGTTAAACAATTTTTATACCAATTTTTACCATTTCTGATTTAAAATTGCCCCCAATAAATAGCCCTTTCTTCCTTTCTACCAGAACATAAAAAAACCCGACCAAAAGGCCAGGTTAACTCTTTGAAGGTTTTCTTTTTATAAGGTTCCTCTATTTTCTTGCTCTCGCTCTATGGCCTCGAACAAGGCTTTAAAATTTCCTTTTCCAAAAGACTGTGCGCCTTTTCTCTGAATAATTTCGAAGAACATAGTTGGCCTATCTACAACTGGCTTGGTAAACAATTGTAACAAATAGCCCTCGTCGTCTCTATCAATAAGGATTCCGTGTTTTTTCAATACTTCCACATCTTCATCTATTTTCCCAACCCGCTCCAGGAGGTCGTCGTAATAGTTTTCTGGTACATACAAAAATTCTACACCCCTATCGCGCATAGCAGACACGGTTGTTACTATATCGTTTGTAGCTACCGCTATATGCTGTACCCCAGGGCCATTGTAAAAATCGATATATTCTTCTATTTGCGATTTCTTTCTTCCTTCTGCTGGCTCGTTTATTGGAAATTTTATTCTTCCATTTCCGTTACTCATCACCTTGCTCATTAGTGCAGTATACTCGGTAGAAATATCTTTATCGTCGAACGAAATAATTTGTGCGAACCCCATAACTTTTCCATAAAACTCACACCATTTATTCATTTCGCCCCAACCTACATTTCCTACCATATGATCGATGTAGCGCAAGCCAACTGGTGATGGATTGTAATGCGACTCCCATTTCTTATAGCCTGGTAAAAACACGCCACTATAATTTTTGCGTTCTACAAATATATGTACCGTTTCTCCGTAAGTATGAATACCAGATCGAACCACGTAGCCATTTGTGTCTTCTTCTTTGGTAGGTTGCATAAATGGTTCTGCGCCTCTCTTGGTGGTTTCTTCAAATGCTTTGGTAGCATCCTCTACCCAAAGAGCAACTACTTTAACCCCATCTCCATGTTTGTTTATATG
>JAOXRU010000568.1 GCA_025800395.1 Flavobacteriaceae bacterium | reverse complement strand
AACATAACTCACCTGTTTCTCGAATATACTTGTATAGGTAGCATGTTTTTTTTCCAAAGCCAATACCCCTAAATTTCCAGTTTGAAGGGTGCAAATTCCACAGCCAAAGATGACCAGGAATAGTAGGCCAAAAACCCAGAGGAATTTCCAAATAGCTCGATTTCTTTTTTTGTAATTTATAGGTTTCATAGTATTAATCTATTATAGACCAACTTGGTTTTTGCTGTTGGGGTTTTACGGCTAAGGTATCTTCACTTATTACAATATTATCTTTACGCTGTCCAATGTATTCCAAAGAAGCCATTTTTTGCCACAGACGATTTATAATTGCCATAAACGTGTTTATTTTTTTAAAACTTACATATATCTCTAAATGATTGTATTGCATTTCTACAACTTCTCCAATGGCTGCTTCTAATTCCGATGGTTTAATGTCGATCCATTCGTAATAATATTGCAATAGAGACTCTTTGTCTTTTGGATCCAACAGGTCGAGTGCAGTAGACAAATAGCTAGCCAATATGGCTATTCTGTTAAATAATTGTATTGGTTCTTTTTCTGCTGCAATCTGATTAAAGAAAAACTGATTTTGC
>JAOXRU010000554.1 GCA_025800395.1 Flavobacteriaceae bacterium | reverse complement strand
GCGCCATTTAGAAAAGGGTCGTGTTGTCATTTTCGGAGGAGGAACCGGAAACCCTTATTTTACTACCGATTCGGCTGCGGTATTACGCGCTATTGAAATACAAGCAGATGTAATTCTAAAAGGAACACGAGTAGATGGGATTTACACTTCCGATCCAGAAAAAGACAAAAATGCCACCAAATTCGACCACATTAGCTTTAAAGATGTACTAAACAAAGGGCTTAAGGTAATGGACACCACTGCCTTTACACTTAGTCAAGAAAACGAATTACCTATAATTGTTTTTGACATGAACAAAAAAGGAAATTTGAAAAAAGTACTTTCTGGAGAAAAAATAGGAACCAAAGTAAATTTGTAAATTAGCCGAGATCGCAATAATATAGGATACTAAAAGTTAGCATTATGAACGAAGAAATTGATTTTATACTCAGTAGCTCTAAAGAATCTATGGAGGCTTCTATTGCCCACCTCAAAAAACAATTTATTAACATACGCGCAGGAAAAGCAAGCCCTGTAATGTTGGCCAACGTAATGGTAGATTATTACGGATCTCAAACCCCACTCGCACAAGTAGCCAACGTTAATACACCCGATGCCAGAACCATATCTGTGCAGCCATGGGAAAAAAGCATGTTACAAGAAATCGAAAAAGCTATTCAAATTGCAAACCTCGGTTTTAACCCCATGAACAATGGCGAGGTGGTAATTATTAATGTACCACCACTAACCGAAGAACGCAGAAAAGACTTGGTAAAACAAGCCAAATCGGAGGCAGAACACGCCAAAGTAGGAATTCGTAATGCACGCCAAGACGCACACAAAGAACTTAAAGCATTGGATGCTTCTGAAGACTTAAAAAAGAACACAGAAATTGACATACAAGACTTAACAAACGCCTACATTAAAGAAGTAGACACACAATTAATCGTGAAAGAACAAGAAATAATGACCGTATAAAAAACGTAGCTACGTTAGGTTTCAGGAAGCCGTCTCATTATCAAATTGAGGCGGTTTTTTGATTTTATAAAGATATTTATTTTACACTTCCCATTTTTAAAATTGGGTAAGTGAATTTATACTTGTTTACGCCACTTTTTTGCGTATGTTATGTGCTAAAGCATGTAAACCGAACTCTAACTCTACTTTTTCGATGCCTTTATGTGTAAACCTTTTGAAGTTTCTGTTTGATTTTATGTGTGCAAATACAGGCTCCACATCAGCGGTTCGCTTTTTACGTTTTTGCAATCCATCATCACTGTTGAGTCTTTCCCTCATGATTTGTTTATGTCGCTCTAGATTGTGATTTCTTTCTATTTTCCTATTGTATTTTGATTTGTGGCATACGCCTCGCAGTGGGCAGTCTTTACAGTTTTGGGCTTGGTATACACTGTAGATTTGGCTATAACTTGACTTTGTTGTTTTCTTCTTCTGATAGACCTTGTTCATTTGCTGTCCCATCGGGCATATGTAACAGTCTTTTTCTTTATTATAGTACAGGTTGTCTCTATGAAAGTCATCTTTAGCTTTTTTCTTTCTCTTGGATTTGTAAGTTTGTTCTTCTTTATCAAAGGTGTTGTATTTTACATAGGCTTCTATGTCTTTTTGTTCCAGTAATTCGTAGTTTTCTTCGCTACCATAACCTGCATCTGCTGTGAGGTATTCTGGAAGCTGATCATATTGATATTGATAGGATTCAAGATGTGGTTTTAATGTGTGTATGTCATTGGTGGTTTGGTGTAGGCTGTAATGGATTATAAATTGGGATTCTGAACTGATTTGTACATTGTAGCCAGGCTTTAATTGACCATTACGCATGTGGTCTTCTTTCATGCGCATGAAGGTGGCATCGGGATCGGTCTTACTGTAGCTGTTGCGTCCAGCCAGTATTTCTTCTTGTTCTTGGTACTTCTCAAGATTGGCTGGGAAGTTCTTCTCAACATAGCGAGCCTTAGCTTTTTGCTTGCTTCCAGCTTTTGGATTGCCCTTGAGTATCTTATTGATTTTGGCTGCTGTCTTCTCTACTTTAGCTTTGTCTATTTCTTTAAAATCAGGTGGCGTGGGATCTTTATCTTCTTCATCGGCTATGCTTTGGGCATATTGCCAAAGTTCCTCTAATTGTTGTGTCATTTTCGCCTTGCGTGTCTTGATGGCATTACCCCAAACAAAAGTATACCTGCCTGCCATGGATTCTATCTTAGTGCCATCTGTATAAACCTCTTTAAGTGTTACAAGACCTTCATCTGCTAATAACAGTACGACCTGCTTGAATATGTCTTTGAAAATGGTTTTTAGCTTCTTGCTACGAAAGCGGGCAATTGTATTATGGTCTGCCACTTGCCTTGCCGATAGCCACATGTAATTGATATTCTCTCGCATCCCTTTTTCAATTTTACGTGAAGAATAGGTGTTGTCCATATAGGCATAAACCATAATCTTCAGCATCATCTTTGGGTGATAGCTAGGCTTGCCTTCTTTGTGGTATTCATTTATCAATAAATCAAGATTCAATTGCTCGATTACTCCATTGACAACACGAACAGGATGGTCTGATGGAATTAACTCTTCAATACTAGGTGGGAAAAGCCAATTTTGCTGTTGGTTGTAGTCTTTGAAATTGGTGTTCATATATCTGATATTCAGTAATTAATATACAAAATATTGATGATATAACCAAAGTTTAAATAAATAAAA